>NZ_JBHVYL010000001.1:0-417723 GCF_042880955.1 Leifsonia sp. NPDC058292 | reverse complement strand
GCTATGCCAGGCACACTCGACCGCCACCGCCACACTCACGCGCAACGGCCACACTCGCCGGCCGCCGCCGCGGCCGGCGCCAATCGTGGCCTTTCCGAACCCCACCACCGAGTGTGGCCGCTCCGAGCCCCGCCCGCCGAGTGTGGCAGGTGCGGTCGAAAGTGGCAGCTATGCCGGGCACACTCGACCGCAACGGCCACACTCACGCGCAACGGCCACACTCGCCGACCCCGCCAGACGCCGCCGCGGACACCGCCGCGGACACCGAAGGTGGCCGTCCCAAACCCACCTGCGCGAGTGGGGCCGTCCCGAGCCGCGGCGGCCGAGTGTGGCAGGTGCGGTCGAGTGTGGCAGGTATGCCGGGCACACTCGACCGGAACGGCCACACTCGCGCGCAACGACCACGCTCGCAGGCGCAGGCGCGGACGGCGCCGGCCGGTTGCCCTGACGGCGCGAGGGGCGGATGCTGGGCGCATGTTCGAGAACTTCGTCACCGAGGACATCAACGTGGGAGACGCGACCGTGCACGTGCGGCACGGCGGCGAAGGGACTCCGGTTCTGCTCGTGCACGGGCATCCGCGCACCGGGTCGACCTGGCACCGCGTTGCACCGGCACTCGTGGAGCGCGGGTTCCGCGTCGTCGTGCCAGACCTTCGCGGGTACGGCTCCTCCCGCGGTCCGGCCCCCACCGAGGATCACGAGCCCGCGTCGAAGCGCGCGATGGCGGGTGACCTGCTGCGACTGATGGATGCGCTGGGCCACGACACCTTCTCCCTCGCCGGCCATGACCGGGGCAGCTACGCGGCGCTGCGCCTCACCCTCGATCACCCGGAGCGCGTCGACCGGGTGGCCCTTCTCGACTGCCTGCCCATCGTGGAGCATCTCGAACGCATCGATGCGACGTTCGCGACCGAATGGTGGCACTGGTTCTTCTTCGCCCAGCCGCACACTCCGGAGCGCGTCATCACGGCCGACCCCGACGCCTGGTACCACGGCGATCCGCAGCGAATGGGGCAGGAGAACTACGACGAGTGGCGCGCCGCCACCCGAGACCCGGCCGTGGTGAGAGGGATGCTGGAGGACTACCGCGCCGGGCTCACCATCGACCGCCGCCACGAGGAGGAGGACCGCGCCGCCGGCCGCAAGGTCACCCCGCCGCTGCTCGTGTTGTGGTCGCTGCGTGACGATCTCGAGCGTCTATACGGCGATCCGCTCGCGATCTGGCGCGACTGGGCGACGGATGTGCGCGGGCACGGCATCGACTCCGGCCACCACATGGCCGAGGAGGCCCCCGACGACCTGACGGATGCCCTGGCCGGCTTCTTCGGCCCGAGGTCGGCCACGGCGTAGCCAGCTGAAGCGGCGCCGTCCGGCGCCCGCGCGGACAACCGCGCCGGCCACAGCCGCGCCGGCCACAGCCCTCGCCGACGCCCACGCCGGCTACAGCTGCGCCATCACCTGCCGCGCGATGACCCGCCCGGCGCGGTTGGCGCCGATGGTGCTCGCCTGCGGGCCGTAGCCCGCGAGGAAGATGCGCGGATCCTGCCAGGAGGCGCCCGAGGCGACAGTCAGGCCGCCTTTCTTCTCGCGGAGTTTCAGAGGCGCGAGGTGACGCAGCTCGGGCCGGAACCCGGTGGCCCAGATGATCGCGTCGGCGCGAGTGAACGTGCCGTCGGCCCAGCGCACCCCGTTCTCTTCGATCGCGCGGAAAATCGGGCGTTCGACGAGGATGCCGCGCTGCACTCCGGCGGCGATGCGCCGAGTTCGCGGAACACCGGTGCCGCTCACGATGCTCGGCAGCGCCTTGCCCGCGCGCGCCGCCGCGTCCTGTGCCGCCACCGCCGCCACACCGCCCTCGATGGTCAGCTCGGATTCGTCGCGGAACTCGACCGGCCGGCGGGTGGCCCAGGTGACCTGCGCGGCGACATGTTCCAGTTCGAGGATGAACCCGATCGCCGATGTTCCGCCGCCCACCACGACGACGGACTGGCCCGCGAACTCCTCCGCCGACAGGTACGACGACGTGTGCACATGCCGCCCGGCGAATGTGTTCGCGCCGGGGTAGTACGGAACGAAGGGCGCGCCCCAGGTTCCCGTCGCGTTGACGACGATGCGTGTCGCCGTCTCGCCACGGGTGTGCTGCACGATGAGGTCGGCGCCGCGATCGAAGACGCTGGTCACGGTGACCGGTCGCTGCACGTCGAGCCCGAAATGCTCCTCGTACCGGCGGTAGTAGCCGGCCACGATGTCCTTGGCCGGAAGCGACCGGTCGGCGGTCTCGAAGCTGATCCCGAGCTCCGCCATGCCGGGCAGATCGTTCACGTGGTGGGCGCTGCCGAGCTTCAGCGCATCCCAGCGATGCTGCCACGCTCCGCCCGTCGAAGGGCCCCTGTCGTAGACGATGAAATCGGTTCCTGGAACCAGCTCGAACCGGCGAAGATAGTACGCGACGGCAAGGCCCGCCTGCCCGGCACCGACGATCACCACCTGGGTGTCGGTCCTGGTCGTGGTCACGCGGTCATCCCATCACTCGTCGCTGTGCGTGAACTCGGGGTGCATGACGCCCCACATGCTAAACTAGCCGTTAGTTTTCACTGTTCCTGTTCGGATTCCCGGGTGGCTCATTGCCCACCCGGCCTGGCACCGTTAGGGGGTCACGCATGGGGCGCGGCCGTCAAAAGGCAAAGCACACCAAGATCGCGCGGGAGCTGAAGTCGTTCAGCCCCGACGTGAACTATGACGCGCTCGAGCGCGAACTGACAGGGCACTCTCATCACGACGACCAGTACGCCGCGTGGGCAGACTACGAGCCCGACACTGGCGACCGTTACTCAGACGACTACGAGGGTCAAGACCAGCCCAAGCGCGCCTAGCGCCGGGCCGGCCCGCTACAACCACCCTTGCTGAGCTGCTATCTGCGCAGCCTCCGAGCGGTTTCGCGCGCCCGTTTTGCCGATCGCGCTCGACAGGTGGTTGCGAACGGTTCCCTGGCCGAGCCGTAGCGCGTGCGCGATGTCGCTGATGCTCCCACCCCGAAGGGCTTCCGAGAGCACTTCCGTCTCCCGCGCCGTCAACGGCGAGTGCCCGGATGCGAGAGATTCCGCCGCCAGCGCCGGATCGACGACGCGCAGGCCGGCGGCGACCCGGCGCACCGCATCCGCGAGCATGCCCGAGGGCGTGTCTTTGACCACGAAACCGGAGGCGCCCGCCTCCATCGCCCGCCGCAAATAGCCGGGGCGCCCGAACGTCGTCACGATCAGCGACCGGCACGTCGGCACCTGCTGGGCGAGAAGCGCCGCCGCGTGGATGCCGTCGAGGCCGGGCATCTCGACGTCGAGCAACGCCACATCGGCCCGGTGTTCGCGCGCGGCCGCCACGACCTCGTCGCCGCGCCCGACCTGCGCGACGACGGTCAGGTCGCTCTCGAGGTCGAGCAGGGCCGCGAGCGCACCTCGCACCAAGGCTTGGTCGTCGGCGAGCAGGAGCCGGATGGGGTCGGTCACACGTCCGCCTTTCGCACGGTCAGCCGAACGCCACCGTGCTCGCTCGGCCCCACGAGCACACGCGCGCCCGCAGCTCGTGCCCGCGCGGTGAGGCCTTCGAGACCGCTGCCCGGTGTGGGCTCGGAGACGAGGGCATCCGGGTCGCCGGCCTCCGCGCCTCGGCCGGCTACCGCATCCCCGCCTGCCGACAGCACGCCGGGGCGCCCGAGCCCGCGGCCGTCGTCCTCCACGTCGAGACTGTCGGCGGTGACGCTCACCCAGCAGTTGCGCGAGCCCGAGTGCCGGATGACGTTGGTCACGCCCTCCCGCAGCACCCAGCCGAAGAGTTCCCGGTACTGCGGCGCGACCTCTTCGCCGTTGCGCGGTAGATGGGCTCGGATGTCGGCCGCGGCCAGGCCCGCTTGCGCAGCAGCCAGCTCGGTCGAGAGGCTCATCTCGCGATAGCCGGCGACGGCCGCTCGGAGGTCGGCGAGCGCCGATCGACTGAGCCGTTCGATGTCGGCGATCTCGGCTTCCGCCCTCGCCGGGTCGATCGCGACGAGGCGACGCGCGAGCTCCGACTTGACGGTGACGACCGTCAGCGAGTGCCCGAGCACGTCGTGCATGTCCCGGGAGAAGCGTCCGCGCTCTTCGATCACCGCGAGCCGGGCGATCTCGCCCTGTGCCCGCTTGAGGCTGCGGAACGACTCGATCTGGCGTGCGAACGCGAACATCATGACGCCGAGCGAGAACGTGATGAGGGCGATGTACCAGTTGTCGTCGAAGCTGCCGGTGACGGTCACGATGACGAGCTGGGCTGCGGCGAGGGCACCGATCGAGACGATCGAGGCGAGCGGCGGAAACGAGAGCATCCCGATCACGCAGGCCACGTACACCCAGGTCCAGCAGGCGCTGACGCCGATGAACGGGAAGAGTGTCAGGTTGAGCAGGAAGTACAGGCCGACGGCGCTCGCGCGGTGACGGATGGGCGACCACCAGAACAGCGGAGGCAGCACCAGAAACCCGATGTAGACGAGCGAGAGCAGCAGCGTGACCACGAGCTTCGAGCCGAGCGGGCCGGGGCTCGACCACACCGCCGCGAGGGTCGACACCTGGTAGAGCAGGCCGACGACCGCTCCCGGATACCAGCGACGGGCGCCCAGGTGCGTGAGCCGGGCCCTCACCCCTACCGGCGGCGCGTCGAAGGTGGTGTCCACCGTCAATACCCTAGTCACCCGCGCGTCAGTCACCCGCGCGTCGTCGTCGAACAGACCGCCGTCGGCCGGGCGCATCAGCTGCGCGCCGCATCCCGCCGATACCGCCACGCGATGAAGACTCCGAGCGCGAGGGCCCAGGCGAGCAGCACGATCGCGGGCTCCAGCACATCGCCCGATTGACGTGCGCCCATCTGACCGATGCGGTTCAGCCAGTACGACGGAACGATCTGCGCGACGTTGCCCACCCAGGCCGGGAAGATCTGCAGCGGAACCCACAGGCCGCCGAGCACGGCCATCCCCATGAACACCGCCATGAACAGCGGCTGGGCGAACTCGGGCTTGGCGAACTGCCCGATGAGGATGCCGATCAGCGCGAACGGGATGACCCCCAGCCACAGCGCGAGCCCGGTCATGAGCCAATTGGCCGGCCCGAGTTCGGGGTGGTACAGGATGCCCGAGACGCTGAAGATGACCACGATGGAGACGAGCGCCATCAGCATCGAGGTGACCAGTTTCGAGACGAGGTAGCCGGTGCCGCTGAGAGGGGTGAGGCGCAACTGCCGGTTCCAGCCGATGGAGCGTTCGGTCACGATGTTGAACGCCAGCGACAGGGCCGCCATCATTCCGCCGTAGGCGGCGACCTGGATGGTCGTCACGACGATCCAGGGGAGCTTCGTGACCGCGTCGACCTGTCCGTTGCCGCCGAACGAACCGCCGAAGGCGACGAGCATGACGAGAGGCACGGCGAGGGTGAAGATCATCGAGCGCGCGTTCTTGATCTGGCGCAGGGACTCGAGTCCGACATAGGCGATGCTCATCGCTGTGCTCCGTTCGTGGTGAGGGCGGTCGTGGTGCCGGGGGTGGATGGGCCGGGCTGAGCTTCGGCCGGCGACGTCACCCCTTCCGTGAGGGCGAGGAAGGCGTCGTCCATGGTGTGGGCGGTCACCTCGATGTCGTGGATGTCGTCGTGGCCGGCGAGCAGGGCGCGCAGGGTCGCATCCGAATCGTCGCTGACGATCGTGAGCTGCTCGGCGCGATGCTCGACGCTGCGCACGCCGGGGAGGCGGCGGAGCGCATCCTCGGCGGCAGCCGACCAGGCGAAGTCGAAGCCCGCGCGGATGCGCCGGCCGGAGACCACCGCCTTGACCTCGGCGGGCGTGCCGTCGGCGACGACGCGCCCGGCGCTCAGCATCACGATGCGGTCGGCGTAGGTGTCGGCCTCATCGAGATAGTGCGTGGCGAAGACGACCGTGCGGCCCTCGTCGGTGAACTCTCGCATCGACTGCCAGAAGGTTCGGCGCGCTTCGACATCCATCGCTGCCGTCGGCTCGTCGAGGAACAGCAGGTCGGGGTTCGAGACCACCGCCACGGCGAACCGCGCGCGCTGCATCTGGCCGCCGGACAGCTTGCTGACCTTCTGCTTGGCGATCTCGGTGCAGCGGGCCCGCTCCAGCGCCTCCTCCACGCTGAGCGGATGCCGGTGGGCGGCAGCGACGAGGGCGACCGACTGCGCGACCGTGAGAGTCGGCAGCAGCGCGCCGCCCTGCAGCATCGCGCCGACGCGACCGGCCTCGATCGCGAGCCGCGGATCGCCACCGAACAGTGCGGCGCTGCCCGAGGTGGGATGGGCGAGCCCGAGCGCGAGGTCGATGGTGGTCGACTTGCCGGCGCCGTTCGGCCCGAGCAGGGCGACGACCTCGCCGGGCCGGATGCTGAGGCTCACGCCGTTGACGGCGTGCAATGCCCCGAACGACTTGTGCAGATCGGTGAGCTGGATGACGGGTGTCTGATTCACCTTTACAGCGTGCCGGTGGGCGCTGGTGCGGGAGCAGCGCATCCGTCAGGGATGCGGGGTGACATTTGTCACGACGGCCGCCGGCCGGCAGGTCAGGCTTGGGCGCCCCGCGTGGTGCCGATCCGGAAGAGTCCGACGACCCCGGCGATGCCGCCCACGGTGAGCAGGCCCGCCCCCAGCATGAGCACCAGATCGCTGCCGCCGCTGCCGGTCGCTGCCGCCGTCGGGTCGCCGGCGGGCAGCACGGAGTCGACCTGCGGGCCGCTGCGCGGCGGTGTGGTGATGACGACGGCGCCGGTGGTTCCGCCGGCTGCGGCAGCCGGAGCGGCGCTCAGGGTGACGCTCGCCCCGGCCACGTCCACCGGCGCGGAGGCGCGCTGCAGCAGCACGAAGAACGTGCCGTCTTTCGCTGTCGCGCTGCGCGCCTTCAGGGGCACCGCGATCGTCGCGGTCGTCTGCCCGTCTTTCAGGCTGACGCTTCCCCGGGTGGCGGCGTAATCGACGCCGGCGCGCGCGGTGCCGTCGGCCGTGACGAAGTCGACCGTCGCCGGACCGTTCGCGCTCACGCGGCTCACCTGCAGTAGAGCGCTGGTGCCATCCGCACTGGTTCCCGCGGTCGACAGCACCAGTGCGCCGCTCGGGGAGCCGACGGCGACGACCGCCTGCGCGCGCGATTCGAGCATCCCCGAGCCGTCGGCCGGCACGAAGCGCGCTGCGACCGTGTGCGTTCCTGTCTGCGGGAGTCGTAGCTGCGCCCGCGCGACTCCGCTGGCGACCGGCGACGACACGGCCGCCGAGCCGTCGACCGTGAACTCGACCAGACCGTCGGCCGGCGCGGCGAGCAGCATGCGGGTCACGGCGGCGGTGACCGTGAGGTCGTCGCCGGCCCTCGACGTTGCCGGGGCCGACAGCGCGATCGAGGTCGCGGCGCTGCACGCGGGGGTGGTGGGGTCTACCGTCGCCGAGGTCGCCGTCGCGGATGCCCCTGCCGCCGCCGCGCCGAGCGTCCACGCCGGAAGAACGCTCGCGGCGTCGACGGTCAGCGTCCACACGCCGTGATGCTCGCCAGGGGCGAACGTCGACGGTTGTCCGCGGTCGGGAGCACCGTTCGAGACGCTGTTCGCGGCCGAGCCGGCCGTCGACTCGACCGCCGCGGACGACGAGTTGCTGTAGCCGAACACGATGGTGCGGATGGTCGTCGCCGTGCCGTCGAGGGGCGCATCCGCCACACAGTCGACGAGCGGGACCAGAACGGCATCCGGTGCCGGCTGCGGCACTGCGAGCGCCGCCGCGGCGGGTGCGAACACCGCGGCCGCCGTGATGAGTGCCCCGAACGCCAGCCTCGCGCAGACGTTCGAACCGATCACAGGCGCGAGTCTATCCGCGAGGGGCCGACCGCCGCGTCTACCCATTGGGGTGACAAACGGCCCGCACCGCCCGCGCCGTCAGCCGCCGGGTCTCAGCCCCAGCAGAGGCAGAACGGATGCCCGGAGGGGTCGGCGTAGACCTGGAACCCTTCTGTGGCGTCGAGGTCGTCGGCCGCCTTCAGCAGTTCGGCGCCCTGCGCCACCGCATCCTCGTGCGCCGACCGGATGTCGTCCACATACAGGTCGAGGTGGATCTGCTGCTGCGGACCGTCGGGCCATTCCGGGCGCTCATGGTTGGGCGCCAGTTGAAAACCCATCTGCGAGTGCCCGTCGACGAGCACCGTGTGCCAGTCGTCCTCCGCCTCGACGGTTCCCCCGAGCAGACCGGCCCAGAACGAGCTCTCCTTGGCGAGGTCTGCGGTGTCGAAGACGACGATCTGCCGCAGGATGTTCATACGTGCTCCCTTCGGTCGAGCCACCAACGGTAGACCGCCGAGCGGGGCGTGACAACGGAACTGCCGGAGCGAGTACCTACGACGCGTAGGCGCCGGTGAGGCGAACGGCGCCGCCGTCCACGCCCTTCGCGCCCTGCTCGAAGCCGGCGAGGTCGCGTGCCGACGTCGAGACGGTGCCGACCGCCCACGCGGGGATGCCGTCCGCCGCGATGGCCGAGACGACCGCCGCCGCCTTGTTCGGAGCGACGACGGCGAACATCCCGATGCCGAGGTTCCAGGTGCCCTCACTCGACTCCAGGCTCGACCCGGCCAGGTCGGAGAGGATGCGGAACACCGGGCTCGGCGACCAGGTCGCGCGGTCGACCTCGACCCACGAGCCGACCGGCAGCACGCGCGCGAGGTTCGCCGCGATGCCGCCGCCGGTCACGTGGCTGAGCGAGTGGATCGCTCCGTCGAGCGACGGATTCTGCAACACCTTCAGCAGTGGCGCGGTGTAGAGGCGCGTGGGCTCGAGGAGCGCTTCGCCGACCTGTCCGCCGAAGTCGTCGGAGTGGTCGGTGAACGAGATGCCGTTCTTCGCGAGGATGTGCCGCACCAGCGAGAACCCGTTGGAGTGCAGGCCCGAGGATGCGAGGGCGACCACCACGTCGCCGTCACGCACCCGCTCGGCGCCGAGCAGGGCATCCGCTTCGACCGCGCCGACCGCAGCGCCGGCAACGTCGTAGTCGTCGGGGCCCAGCAGCCCCGGATGCTCGGCCGTCTCGCCGCCGACGAGAGCCGTTCCGGTCTCCTCGCACGCCCGGGCGATGCCCGTGACGATCTCGGCGATGCGCTTCGGAACGACCTTGCCGCAGGCGATGTAGTCGGTCATGAACAGCGGCTTCGCCCCGACGACGATGATGTCGTCGACGACCATCCCCACCAGGTCTTGCCCGATCGTGTCGTGCTTGTCGATCGCCTGCGCGATGGCCACCTTCGTGCCGACGCCGTCAGTACTCGTGGCCAGCAGCGGATGCCGGAAGTCTTTCAGCGCAGACACGTCGAAGAGCCCAGCGAAACCGCCGACGCCGCCGAACACATCCGGCCCGTGGGTGCGGGAGACGGCCGACTTCATCAACTCGACGGCGAGGTCGCCGGCAGCGGTGTCGACGCCGGCCTCGGCGTAAGAAGCGGAGGAGGACTGCTGCTGTTCGGTCACGCGTTCAAGGGTACCGGGCGCGGGGGATGCGGGCGTGCCGGGGGTGCCGGGGGCAATTCCGGAGAATTCCACCGACGCGCCGACGAAACATCCGTCACGCCGGTGTTTTGCGCCCGTCAGCCCGGAATCTCCGACGCACCGAACGGCTGCCCGAAACGAACCAGATCGCCGACGCAACGAACCGGCGGACGCCCGTGCTACTCCTGGCGGCCGGGGTCGCCGAAGCCGGGCTGGAGCACGGCCTCGAGGTCGGAGTCGGGGCCCGGGTCGCAGCCGTCGGCGGTCGCAACGCCGTCGGCGGGCGCTTCGAGGCCGCCCGGGCGCTCGAGGAGGTTCTTGCCGAGGTGGTGCGCGTCGGGCAGCGGGATGGGGTACTTGCCGGTGAAGCACGCCGTGCAGAGACGTTCGCGCGGCTGCTCGGTGGCGGCGATCATCCCGTCTTCGGAGAGGTAGCCCAGGCTGTCCGCGCCGATCGACTGGCGCACCTCGTCGACGCCGAGGCCGGTCGCGATGAGCTCGGCGCGCGAGGCGAAGTCGATACCGTAGAAGCAGGGCCACGTGATCGGCGGGCTGGAGATGCGAACGTGCACCTCCGCGGCGCCGGCCTCTCGCAGCATCGAGACGAGGGCGCGCTGGGTGTTGCCTCGCACGATCGAGTCGTCGACCACGACCAGGCGCTTGCCCTTGATGACCTCTTTGAGCGGGTTCAGCTTGAGCTTGATGCCCCGCTGACGGATGGTCTGCGACGGCTGGATGAACGTGCGGCCCACGTAGGAGTTCTTCACGAGACCCTGGCCGAAGGGGATGCCCGACGCCTGGGCGTAGCCGATGGCTGCGGGTGTTCCGGATTCCGGGGTCGGGATCACGAGGTCGGCTTCGACACCGTGCTCGTGCGCGAGCCGCCGGCCCATCTCGACGCGGGCCTCGTGCACTCCGCGGCCGGCGATGGTGGTGTCGGGGCGGGCGAGGTAGACGTATTCGAAGACGCATCCGGCGCGCTTCTCCTCGGCGAAGCGCTGCGTGCGCAGGCCGTTCTCGTCGATCGCGATGAGCTCGCCGGGCTCGACCTCGCGCACGAAACTGGCGCCGACGATGTCGAGGGCGGCTGTCTCGGAGGCGACGACCCAGCCGCGCTCGAGGCGGCCGAGCACGAGCGGGCGGACGCCCTGGGGGTCGCGGGCGGCGTAGAGCGTGTGCTCGTCCATGAAGACGAGGCAGTACGCGCCGCGGAGGCGCGGGAGGACCTCGAGCGCTGTCGCCTCGAGAGTGTGGTCGAGGTCACCGGTGAAGAGTGCGGTCACCACGGCCGTGTCGGTGGTGTTGCCGCGGGACAGCTCGCCGTCGAGCTGCGGGTAGCGGTCATGCACGAGCTGCATGAGCTCGGCCGTGTTGGTCAGGTTGCCGTTGTGGCCGAGCGCGACCGTTCCGCTGGCAGTGCTGCCGAGCGTCGGCTGCGCGTTCTGCCAGCTGGACGCGCCGGTCGTCGAGTAGCGGGTGTGCCCGACGGCGATGTGGCCGGGCAGCGAGTTCAGGGCGTTCTCGTTGAACACCTGTGAGACGAGCCCCATGTCTTTGTAGATGAGGATCTTGTCGCCATCGCTGGTCGCGATGCCCGCGGACTCCTGGCCGCGGTGCTGCAGGGCGTAGAGGCCGAAGTAGCTGAGCTTCGCCACCTCTTCGCCCGGCGCCCAGACTCCGAAGACGCCGCAGGCATCCTGCGGTCCCTTCTCGCCGGGTAGTAGGTCGTGACTGAGAAGACCGTCGCCTCCGGACAAACCGGAACCCCCTTCATTCGGGATGAATTAGTTCTCGATGGATTTCTGGGTGTCGCCGGTCTCGTCGGCAGCCGCGATCTCGCCGTGGTCCACGTGCTCGACCTGGTGCGGCTCGACGCGCTCCGGCTCTTCAGCCGACACGGTAACTCTATCGGCCACGACGGTGCGTGCCCGACGGGTGCTCGACCTGTCGATCAGCAGGGCGATGATCGCTCCGAGCGCCACGCCGACCGACCCGCAGAGCAGCAGCAGGAAGCCGAAGACGGCGCCGCGGTCGTACGTGGGATTGGCCGGGAAGGCGAACGTCAGGATGAGGGCGATCACCGCGAACACCACGGCTCCGGCGATCATGAAGCGTGCGTACCGCGGCGAGCGCTGCACGCGAACCGAACTCTCGGTGACCGTGCCGTGCTCCTCGGGGTCGTCGCTCATGCATCCATTGTCCCTTAAGGAAGCTGTGAGCGGTGCGTCACGAGATTCCGGCGACGCGCAGAGGGAGGAGCCCCTCGAGGTCGGCGCGGAGCCCGGAGGCGTGCACCTTTCCGTCAGCCACGGCGTCGGCCCAGTCGATGCCGCCGGTGGCGAGGCCGAGCCAGGTCGGGGCGTCCGTCTCGATCACGTTGGGCGGCGTGCCCCGGGTGTGACGCGGCCCGGGGATGCACTGCACAGCACCGAACGGCGGCACCCGCACCTCGACGGTGTTGCCCGGCGCCCTCTCGGCGAGCAGTTGCAGCAGGTAGCGCACGGCCATCGCCGTGGCATTCCTGTCCGCAGCTCCGCCGAGCGCCGCACGCACCGCGGCCTCGCCGTCCGCATCCTGAATCTTCGCCCTGGCCATCCCCTCATCTTCGCAGGCGGGCAGAGCTTTGTGCAGGCGACCGGCGCCGCGGCGCTGCCCGTCCTCTAGCATTGTTCGCGTGAAGATTCTGGTGCTGGGTTCGGGCGCGCGCGAGCACGCCATCGTCACGTCGCTGCTGAGCGAAGAGGTGGCCCACGACATCGTCGTGGCTCCCGGCAACGCGGGAATCGCGCAGGATGTACGGGTCGAGACGTCCCTGGATCCGCTCGACGGCGTCGCCGTGACGGAGTACGCGATCGAGAACGACATCGAACTCGTGGTGGTCGGTCCCGAAGCCCCGCTCGTCGCGGGCGTCGCCGACCCGCTGCGCACCCGGGGCATCCCTGTGTTCGGCCCCGGCAAGGTGGCCGCCCAGCTCGAAGGCTCGAAGACGTTCGCGAAGCGCATCATGGAGGCGGCCGGCGTTCCGACCGGCCGGGCCGTGCGCGCGACCACCATCGTGGAGGCGGAGGAGGCGCTCGACGCGTTCGGAGCGCCGTACGTGATCAAGGCCGACGGCCTGGCCGCGGGCAAGGGCGTACTCGTCACTGGGGATCGCGAGGCGGCCGTCGCCCACAGCATCCAATACCTCAGGCAGGGAAGCGTGCTGATCGAGGAGTTCCTCGACGGCCAGGAGGTCTCCCTCTTCCTCGTGAGCGACGGGCACACGGTGCTCCCGCTCGCGCCTGCCCAAGACTTCAAGCGTCTGCTCGACGGCGACGAAGGCCCGAACACCGGCGGCATGGGCGCGTACTCACCGCTGCCCTGGCTGCCCGAGACTTTCGTCGACGAGGTCATCGACACGGTCGCGCTGCCGACCGTGCGCCAGCTGGCGAAAGAGCAGACGCCGTTCATCGGCCTCCTTTACTGCGGCCTGATCATCACCCGGCACGGCATCCGGGTGATCGAGTTCAACGCGCGGTTCGGCGACCCCGAGACGCAGGTTGTGCTGCCGCGCCTGGTGACCCCGCTCTCCGAGCTGCTGTTCGGCGCGGCGACCGGCGCCCTCGCCGGTGTCGCCCGGCCCGAGTTCGCGATGGACGTCGCCGTCACCGTGGTTCTCGCCAGCGAGGGCTACCCGGAGGCGCCGCTCACGGGTCGGCCGATCCGCGGGCTCGACGCCGCGGCAGCCGTGCCCGAGGTGACCATCGCACACGCGGCGACGGCCGTGGATGCGGCGACCGGAGACCTGATCGCCACCGGCGGACGAGTGCTCAGCGTCGTCGCCCGCGGCACCACGTTCGGCGAGGCACGCAACCTCGCCTACGACGCGATCCGCCAGATCGACCTGCAAGGCTCGCAGTACCGCACCGACATCGCGGCGCGCGTGGCGGACTGATGCCGGCCGACGACGGCTGGTCGTCGGTCGCGGTGGACTGGTCCGCCCTGTGGGGGCGTCTCGCCGATCCGGCCAGGGATGCGGTGGTCGCGGCGACCTCCATCGGGCCGGCGACCCGGGTGCTCGACGTCGGCTGCGGCAGCGGCGAGTTCCTCGCCCTCGTCGAGCGAGCAGGCGGTCACCCCTCGGGCATCGATCCGGCCCCGGGGATGCTGGCGCTCGCCCGCGCCGCCGTACCCGCCGCCGACGTGCGGCAGGGGCGGGCCGAGCGGCTGCCGTGGCCCGACGCATCCTTCGACGTGGTGACCGCGTTCAACGCGCTGCAGTTCGCCGACGACACCGTCGAGGCGCTCGGCGAACTCATGCGGGTCACGGTTCCGGGCGGCTACGTCGCCGTCGCGAACTGGGCGGAGCGGGAGCGGAACGACATCGACGCGATCGAGGCGGCCGTGGTGGAGGCCGACGGTGAAGAGCCGACTCCCGACGGCGACCTCCGACCCGCGGGCGGCCTGGAGTCGCTGTTCGAGGAGGCCGGGCTCCCGCTCGTCAGCGCCGGGCTCGTCGACGTCGTCTGGGCGGTGGCCGACGACGACGCCCTCGTGCGCGGAGCGCTGCTCGGCGAAGACGAAGCGGTGCGCGCCTCGCTCGCGCCGGTCGTGCTCGCCGCTGCGCGGCCGTTCCGCGACGACGGCGGCTACCGTCTGCGCAACGCGTTCCGGCTCGCGATCGGCCGCCTCCCGCTGCGCTAGCGAGTCTTGCTCATCGAGGGGTCCCGACTCGCCGTTACATGGGTGCATGTAACGGCGTGTTGGGACCCCTCGATGGGTTTGGGCGGGGCGTCAGCCGAGGAGGCGGCGGAGGAAGCCGTTGCGGAACTTGCCGGCGGGGTCGAAGTCGGCGGCGAGCGCCGCGAAGTCGTCGAGCTTCGGGTACAGGCCGGGCACGCGGTTCTCGCGGTCGACGTAGACCTTGCCCCAGTGCGGGCGCGCGCCGAGCGGGAGAAGCGCATCCTCGATGGCCGGAAGCACCGCCTCGACCCCGGCCTGATCGCGCAGCCAGGTGAAGTGCAGGCCCACCGCGTCCGTGTCGTAGGCGGAGGAGAGCCAGAGGTCGTCGGCGGCGACCGTACGGATCTCGCTCACCTGCAGCAGCGGCGCGATCAGCGGCGCCAGCTCCCGAACCGCGCGGATCGCCTCCACAGCGTTGGCTCGCGGCACGAGGTACTCCGACTGGATCTCCTCGCCGTTCGACGGGGTGAACTCGAAACGGAAATGCGCGAGCCGTTCGCTCCACGGGCCGTACACGCCGAGCTGCTCGGTCGTGTTGCGCACATCCATCGTCGGGATCATGTGCCGGGGAGCCGTCAGTGCCGTGGCCCCGAAGAACTCGTCGACGGAATCCGTCGGGTCGCCGTCGCGCTCCTTGAGCCAGGCGAGGCTGACCGCGTCCTCGTTCCAGGTGGTGAAGAGCGAGACGCTGTATGCGGCCGAGGTGACGCGGTCGAACTCGCCGAGCACCGCATCCCAGGGCAGGCGCTCGAACAGGCGCTGACGCACGTCGAACGTCGGCCGGATGTCGAGGGTCACCTCGGTGACCACGCCGAGCGCACCCAAGTGCACGACCGCGCCGGCGAAGCGGGCGTCACCGCGCGCGAGGTCGACGGTCTCGCCGTCGGCACGCAGGATGCGCATCCCCGCCACCGCGGAAGCCAGGTTGCCGTTGCGGTCGCCCGACCCGTGCGTCGCCGTGGCGATCGCCCCGGCCACGGAGATGTGCGGCAAGGACGCCAGGTTGTGCAGCGCCCATCCGGACTGCTGCAGCGTCTGCGCCAGATCGCCGTAGCGCGCGCCGCCGCCGACCGTGACCGTGCGCGCCTCCTCGTCGATGCGCACCGTGCTGGGGAGCCCCGCCGTGCTGACGAGCAGTCCGTCGTCGTCGGCGAGATCGTTGAACGTGTGTCGCGAGCCCAGGGCACGGACCGACGGTGCCGCTACCACCGCATCCCGCAACTCGGAGAGGGTCGACGGATGCGCGATCGGCGCTCCGTACTCGAAATTGCCTGCCCAGTTGCGTTCGCCCACGATGATCTCCTTCGAACCTGTCGGCCCAGTCTGACAGAAATGTGAACGTGCACACAGTCGCCCTATACGGCCACGGACGCCCCTGCTACCGTGACGCTTACGGCAGTGTCGCCGGCAATGGAGCGGAAGGGTCCGCTGTGACGGATTTCGAGTACGGACCAGCAGAGTTCATCGTCGCCCAATTCGAGGGGGATCATCCGTCTCCTCCGGTGGTGCAGGCCATTCTCGACCTGGTCGGCTCCGGAACCGTTCGACTGCTCGACCTGCTTTTCGTCTCGCGCGCGCAAAGCGGCGAAGTGACGATCGCGGAGTTCGAAGACGTCGGCGACGACTACGGATTCGCCGGCATCACCCTCGAAGCGAGCGGGCTCGCCGGCACCGACGACGTGGACGACATCACCGAGCTGATCGACCCGGGAACCTCCGGCGCCATCATGGTCATCGAGCACACCTGGGCCAAAGATCTGGCCAACCGCTTCTTCGCCGCGGGCGGAAGCGTGGTGCACTCAGAGCGCATCCCCGCGCCCGTCGTCAATGCGGTGCTCAGCGAGGCGAGCGAGTAGCGAACCCCCTGCAGGTCAGAGGTCAGAAGAAGGAGGACACCTTGCCATTCATCCGACGTATGGGCCGCCCGGGATTGCTCGGACTGGCCGCGCGCACAGCCGTGGTCGCGGGAACGGCGACGGCCGTATCCGGCAGCATGCGAGCGCACCAGCAGTCGAGAGCGCAAGAGCAGTACGAGGCCGAGCAATACCAGGCGCAGCAGCAGCAGGCGGCGATGGATGCGGCAGCCCAGCAGGCGGCCGCCCAGCAGGCCGCGCCTCCCGCACCGGCGGCACCGGCGGCAGGCGGCAACGACCTCATGGCGCAGCTGCAGCAGCTCGGCGCCCTCCACGCGCAGGGGGTGCTCAACGACGAAGAGTTCAGCGCCGCGAAGGCGAAACTGCTGGCCTAGAGAGCCGCCGCGGTCGGAGCAGTCGGCGCCGGCGACCCGTACGATTGTGGCGTGACCTCCTCCCCCGACCTCCCCGGTTTCTCGCACGTGTACTCCGGCAAGGTGCGTGACCTGTACGTGCCCGCGACCGCATCCGGGCTCGCCGACACCGATGCCGTGCTCGTGGTCGCGAGCGACAGGGTGAGTGCGTTCGATCACGTGCTGGAGCCGGGCATCCCGAGCAAAGGGGAACTGCTCACCACGCTGAGCCTCTGGTGGTTCGACCGGCTGGGCGATGTGCCGAACCACCTCATCCCCGACCACCGCCTGGTCGGCGACCGGGTCGTTGAGGAGATCCCCGAGGCGGTCGTTGGCAGGTCGATGCTCGTCAAGCCGCTCGACATGTTCCCGATCGAGTGTGTGGTGCGCGGCTATCTCACCGGTAGCGGCTGGCTCGAATACCAGGAGTCGCAGAGTGTCTGCGGCATCCCGTTGCCTGCGGGCCTGCAGAACGGCGACCGTCTGCCGGAGCCGATCTACACCCCGGCATGGAAAGCGCCGCTCGGCGAGCACGACGAGAACATCAGCTTCGACCGCGCCGTCGAGCTGGTCGGACTCGAGGTGGCCGAGGCGCTGCGCAGCCTGTCGTTGCACATCTACAGCCGCGGCTCCGAGATCGCTGAGTCGCGCGGCGTCATCATCGCCGACACCAAGTTCGAGTTCGGCGCCGACCGTGTCACCGGCGAGATCACGCTGGCCGACGAAGTTCTCACGAGCGACTCCAGCCGGTACTGGGATGCGGCCGCCTACGCGGCGGGCACCACCCCCGGCGAGCGAATGTCCTCGTTCGACAAGCAGATCGTGCGCGACTGGCTCGCAGCCAACTGGGACAAGACCGGAACCCCGCCCGAACTCCCCGCCGACATCGTCGAGCGCACCGCCGCCCGCTACCGCGAACTGCTCGAGCGCCTGACGCGCGACTGAGGGCTGGGCGCGTGGCGCTGGCGGCTGGCCGCTGGCGTCTCGTCTGGTCTCGTCACGTCGCGTCGCGTCTCGTCGGAGATTTCGGGCGATATGGCGGAAATGTCCGGCATGCCGGATGGTCTATCGGCGTGGCGCTCGAAAAGTCCGGCGCCGCTGTGCGGCTGTAGTACCGCCGGAAGAAGCAGCGGCAAGCCGCCCGATCCCTCCGTCATGCCGGAGAAAACTCTCCCCACCGCGAACTTCTCCGGCCGAACGGTGGTGGCCCCGCCGCGCCCAGGAATCGAGGGGTCCCAACACGCCGTTGAGCGTGTGCCGCTGACGGCGCGTTGGGACCCCTCGGTGGCTGGTGCCGATCAGGCGGCGTCGAGGGCGGCGAACTCTTCGGGGGTGAGTTCGAGGTCGACGGCGGTCGCCGAGTCGCGGATCGACGCCGGGCGGGAGGCGCCGGGGATGGGTATGACGTGCGGGCTCTTCGCGAGATGCCACGCGAGCGCCACGACCTGCGGGCTCACGCCGCGCGCATCCGCCACCTGCTGGAACGGAGCGAACCGGTCGCCGAGCTCACCGGCCGACTGGATGCCGCCGAGCGGGCTCCAGGGGAGGAAGGCGATCCCGAGCTCATCGGCGAGATCGAGCTCGGGCTCGCTCGACCGGAACGCCGGCGAGAACTGGTTCTGCACCGAGGCCAGCCGGCCGCCGAGGATGCTCTGCGCCTGCCTGATCTGGTCGGGGTCGGCGTTCGAGATGCCGGCGAGGCGGATGACGCCCTCGTCGAGCAGGTCGCGAATCGCGCCGACCGAGTCCTCGTACGGAACCGCGGGGTCGGGCCGGTGGAACTGGTAGAGGCCGATCGCGTCTCCGCCCAGCCGGGCGAGCGAGGCCTTCGCGGCCTCCTTCAGGTACTCGGGCCGCCCATCCACATACCAGCTGCCGTCGCCGGGGCGGAGGTGGCCGCCCTTCGTGGCGATGAGCACACCGGAGGCGTCGCCGCCCCAGCTGCGCACGGCGCCGGCGATGAGCGACTCGTTGTGACCGACCTCGTCGGCGTGGAGGTGGTAGGCGTCAGCGGTGTCGAAGAACGTGACTCCGGCGTCGAGCGCGGCGTGCACGGTGTCGATCGAGCGTTGTTCGTCGGGGCGTCCCTCGATCGACATGGGCATGCCGCCCAGGCCGATCGCGCTCACCTCGACGTCGGCGATTCTGCGTGTCTTCACGTCGGTCTCCTCCGGGTCACCAGGCGTAGTCTTCGGGGGCCGTCTTGTGGCCCGGGAAGATCTCGTCGAGCCGGGCGAGCGCCGCGTCGTCGAGGGTGACGTCGAGGGCGCGCACGGCAGCATCCAGCTGCTCGCGGGTGCGCGGGCCGATGATCGGTGCGGTGACCGCGGGCTGGGCGAGCAACCAGGCGAGCGCGACGTCGCCGGGCTCGTGGCCCAGCTCCTCGGCGAACGCCTCGTAGGCCTCGATCGCGTCACGGTGGGTCTCGAGGGTCTCGGACGCGCGGCCCTCCAGGCGGCGCTTGCCCTCGTTCTGCTTGCGGATGACGCCGCCGAGCAGGCCGCCGTGCAGGGGCGACCAGGCGATCACGCCGACGCCGTTCGCCTGCGCGGCCGGCAGCACCTCGAGTTCGACCTGGCGTGTGAGCAGGTTGTAGATGGACTGCTCGCTGACGAGCCCCGTGTAGTTGCGGCGGCGGGCTTCGGCCTGCGCGGTGGCGATGTGCCAGCCGGCGAAGTTGCTCGATCCTGCGTAAAGGATCTTGCCCTGCGCGACCGCGACCTCCATCGCCTGCCAGATCTCGTCCCACGGGGTGTCCCGATCGACGTGGTGGAACTGGTAGATGTCGATGTGGTCGGTCTTCAGGCGCGCGAGGCTCGCATCCAGTGCCCGCCGGATGTTCAGGGCCGACAGCTTGCCGTCGTTCGGCCAGTCGCCCATGTCGCCGTACAGCTTCGTCGCCAGCACGGTGCGATCACGGCGGCCGTCGCCCTTCGCGAACCAGTCGCCGATGATCGACTCGGTGGCGCCGCGGCCGCGGTTCTGCCCGTAGACATTGGCGGTGTCGAAGTAGTTGATGCCGTACTCGTGCGCCGCATCCATGATCGCGAACGAGTCTTCTTCGCTGGTCTGCGGGCCGAAATTCATCGTTCCGAGCGCGAGCCGCGAGACTTTCAGGCCGGACCGGCCGAGGTGTGTGTACTCCATATCGTCAGCATCCGCCCGCATCGGAGAGAAGTCCAACAGGAGATGTGAATGGCATTGTGCGCCCCTGTTTCTGAGTCCGCAACGCGCTCAGTGAGCGAGTTGCGCCGAAGTGGGGCCATTCGGGCGTGGAAGCAACCCTTTGGCGCAACTCGATGGCGCGGGACGGGTGGGTGGGGGGATCGGCGGGATGGGGGATGGGGGCGTCAGTGGGCGGCGAGGGCGCTCTCGAGCTCGGCGTCGGTGGGCTCGACGAGGTGCGCGCCGTCGGGGAAGACGATGACGGGGATGTTCGTGCGGCCACTGATCGCCTTGGCGCGGTCGGCGCCGTCGGCGATCGCCTCGACGTCGACGTAGTCGAACTCGGTGCCGAGTCGCTCGAAGAGCGCCTTGGAGCGGCGGCAGTCGCGGCACCAGTCGGCGCCGAACATGGTCACGCGGTCGAACGACTCGGCGGGCGTTGCGGGAGTGGATGCAGAAGTCATCCCTCCACCGTAAACGACGGGCCCTGTGCGTCCCGTCATCGCAGTCACCGTCACAGCGCTGAGGAGAACCTCCCGGCGGCGAAGGTCTCTTCGGTGCCGTCCGCGTGCACCAGCACACCGTCGACCGGGGATTCGACGCTCACGACCCCGTCTTCGACGCGCACGAGAACGCTGCCGTGCGGGGTCGGCGCCGAGCCCTCGACGAGCCCGAGGGGTCCGAGGCTCGGTGCGATACGGACGGTCGCGAAACCGGGGGAGCCCGGCGTGACGCCGAGCACGTACTGCACGAGGTCTTTGGTCGGGGTGCTGCTCCAACCGTGCACGGGCGTGCCCCAGCCCCAGCATTCGCCGAAGGTGTCGTAGCCGTCGGCGAGGAAGGGCGACCAGCGCCGCATCAGCGTCACCAGGTCGCCGGCGTGCCCTGCGGCCGCGACCGCGTCGTGCACGAGGTAGCTGTAGAACGGCTCGGCGATGACCACCTCGCGGTCGGCATCCCAGTCGATGCGCTGCACGCCGCGGATCTGATCCTCGATCTTCTGCTGGTCGTACGAGCCGTCGGCGCCCCCGATCCACGATCGCACCACGAGTGTGTCGGGATCGGTGATGGCGGCGACGATGCTCTCCCAGCGCGCGTGCGGGGCGAGTCCGGAGACGATGGCGGTTGCGCCGGCCGCCTGCGACGCGGGCGCTTGCGGCACGCCGTCGACGATGTGGTCGCGGTACGTGCCCCTGGCCTCGTCCCAGAAGTCCTCGAAGCCGGCCGCGGCCCGGGCGTGCAGATCGTCGGCCCAAGCGGCCGCACCCTGGTTTCCCACGAAGCGGCTGAGCTCGGCGAACTCCCGCAGCCCCCGTGCCCAGAGGGCGGTGAGGATGCTGCTGCGCCCGGTGACGAACACGCTCGACCAGTCGACGAGGTTCCACTCCGGAACGTCCGCGATGGTTCCGCGTTCGTCGACATAGGGCAGATACCACCGCAGGATGCGCTCGACCGTGGGCAGGAGCGCGCGAATCTCGTCCGCGTCGCCGAGGTAGCGGTAGAGGTTGTGCACGCCGTGGACCCAGTGCATCGACCAGTCGGGGATCGTGTACCCGCCCGACGACTCGATCTCACCGACCACGCTCATCGGCAGGATGCCGTCGGGTCGCGGCGAGTTGCCGAGCGCGACGTAGTTGCGCGCCATGCGCCAGTCCTGGTTGGTGGTGAGGTGCACGAGTTGATGCACGACGCCGTCGCCCACCCAGGCGCGCTGTTCGCGGGTCGGGCAGTCGGTGAACGCGTCCTGGGCGTTGGCCTGCACCGTGCGGATCCCGGCGGTGTAGAGGGCGTCGATCTCCGGGTCGTCCGAACGGAAGAACGCTTCCCCCACCTGCGGGTAGAGGCGTTCGCGCACCTCGAAGCCGCGCAGAACGGCGTCGCCCGAGACGAGGAGGTGGGCGTAGCGCATCCCGTTGACCTCGACCGCGTCGAAGGCGTCCTCGGTTCCTCGGGCCGTGTAGCGCGCACCCGTTCGGGGGATCGAGAAGCTCTGTGACTCGTCGGAGCGGTGCGGATGCTCGCGGTAGAGCAGGTCGACGGTGGTGCCGGCCGCGGCGTCGAGCTCGAGGTGCACCGTGCCGACGACCACGCGGCCGAAGTCGAGGGTGAGCACGCTGCCCGCGGGAGCGCTGACGGGAAAGGCGACGACGGCATCCGCCCCGGTGTCGTGCCCGTCGAGTGCCGAGCGCACCCGCGCGACCGGATGCTCGGCCGGGTTCGCGAAGACCTCCGCGCTAGCGAGGCCGGCGGGGCTGACCCGCGCGTCGATCGGGCTGACGGTCTCGCCGCCGACGGATGCGGTGCCGCGGGGCAGGAGCGCGCCGTACGGGTCGGTGGGCGGCTGAGTGCGGCCGAACCCGCCGATGTGGGCGGCCGGCCGGAGGCTCGCCGTCGCCCAGCCGGAGTCGTCGAAGCCGCGGTTCTGCCAGCCGAGCGGCAGGTCGCGGCCGTCGAACAGCTCGACCGGAACACCGTCGAGGCCGTCGAGCTCGGGGGAGGTCCAGGCCGTCGAGCGTTGCACACGCCAGCTGTCGTCGGTGACCAGCCAGTCGTCGCCGATCCGGGCCTCGAAGGCGAGCACGGCATCCAGCCCGAGGCCGCCGTTCGGCACAGCGGGCTGCCAGAACGCGGTGGGCTGACCGTAGTAGGTGACCAGAATCGCGACGCTGTTCTCGCCGGGGGTCAGGAAGGGTGCGAGGTCGTATTCGTCGAACCGCTGGCGGCGCGGTTGCGACCGGGCCGGCCCGCGGCCGATCTCCGCGCCGTTCACGAAGAGCACGTAGCGCGAGTCGGCGGTGAGTCTCGCCGGCACGGCCGCCGGAACCGAGGCCAGCTCGACGGTGGTGCGAAAGAAGGTGCGGTGGAACGGCTCGTGGGGCTGGTCGGTGCCGAGCGAGACGGCGCTCGGCGCGGTGGGCGGGGTCGCGCCGATCCAGTGCGCCCGCCAGGCGATGTCGCTGAAGGCCGAGTAGGGGGATGCGGTGATCGCGGCGCCGGGCTCGGCAGGCGCGGGCGCGGGCGCAGGCGCAGGCGTGGTCGCGGCGTCGGTGGGGATGGTCGTGCTCATGGGTTGCTCCTCAGCGTCGAGTGTGCGGCGGTCGGTGATCGGAGGGTGGTGACGTGATCGTCAGGAGTACTCGGGCGTCTTCGTGCGATAGCGCCAGGCGAGCTCGTTGTCGAGCACGAACGTCGACAGCGTCTCTTCGCGCGGCAGCAGGTCTCCCGTGAACGTTTCGAGGCTCGCCAGCACGGCGTCGGCGGTGGCGGGCGTCGGATGCGAGACCAGGTCGACGAGCAGTGCATCGATGCCCGCGGGCTTGTCGTCGAGGGCCGCAACGAGCTTTGTGAGGTATTTCGGACCGGCGAAGCGCACCCGGTTCAGGGCCAGCAGCGCGCGGGCGGTGGAGGTCGCGAGGTGCACCGCGGCGTGGTGAAGGAGCAGCGCGTCGCCGCTCTCAGCTGCCTGCTTCAGAAAGTAGCCGCCGTGCAGTCTGGCCTGTGCGATGAACGAGCTGACGCGTGCCGACCAGTCGTCGTCGCTCGCGGCGCCGATGCGGGCGATCCGGTCGGCCAGGTCGTCGATTCGGGTGAACACGACGCGGGCCGATGCGAACGAGTCGCGCACCGGGTCGTCGCCGCGTTCGGCGGCGTCGTCGAGGTAGGAGAGCGTGGCGAGCTTGATGTCGAAGTATCCGCCGGGGTACCCGATGCCGTCGTCTTCTGTGTACATCAGGCGGCGCTCCGCGTATGCCTCGTTCCAGCGCTCCTCGGTGACGACCACGTAGAGGTCGACGTCGGAGTCAGGGCGCTCTGTGCCGCGGGCGAGGGACCCGGAGACGATCACGGCGAGACACTGCGGATCGGCGCCCATCCGCTCGACGAAACCGGTCAGTGCGGCGTCATGGTGCTTCATCGCGCTCCTTCTGCATCGTTGCGCGATCACCATAACCCAGATCTTGAATCGCTTCAATAGCACGTGACGAAGGAAAGAACGGGCTAGCCGCCATCCGCGTTGAGTCGTTTCTACGGCCGCTCGACCGGCCGCTCGACCGGCAGCGCGGGCCTCAGTGCGGCGCGCTCGACGCGCGAACGACGAGCTCGGGCTGGTACAAGATCTGGCGCGGTTCGAGGTCGGGGTCGTCGGCCTCTTCGAGCAGGATCTTCACGGCGGTCTCGCCGATCAGGCGGCTCGGTTGCCGCACCGAGGTGAGCGGAACGACGGAGGCGCTCGCGAACTGGATGTCGTCGTAGCCGACCAGGGCGATCTCTTCCGGGATGGCGACATCACCCTGGATGAAGAGCGTCTGCAGCAGACCGATCGCCAGCAGATCGTTGGCGGCGAAGATGGCGTCGGGCCGGCTCTGCGGCGAACGCTGGGCGAGTTCCTGGCCGACGTCTCGGCCGGCCTGCACGGTCAGGGCTTCGGTCGAAATGGCTTCGATGGTGACCTCCGGATGCGCTGCGGCCGCCTGGCGCGCGCCTCTCAGTCGGTCACTCACCTGACGGATCTCGGCGGGGCCGCCGACGAACGCGATGCGCCGTCTGCCGGTCTCGATGAGGTGCGAGACGGCGAGCGCCCCTCCGGCGACATCGTCGACCGAGACCGAGCTGAACGACATGTCTTTGCTCACCCTGTCGACCAGCACGGCGGGGATGCCGCGCTCGCGCATCCTGCGCAGCCGCGGCACCACGTTGCCCACGGGTGAGATGAGGACACCGCGCACGCGCAGCTCTTCGAACAGGTTGAGGTAGCCGGCCTCGCGCTCCTTCTTGTCGTTGCTGTTTCCCGCGATCACCGAGTAGCCGGCCAGAGCGGCGCCGTCTTCGGCGGCGGTCGTCAGTTCGGTGAAGAACGGGTTGCTGCCGCTCAGCGTGATCAGGCCGAGGGCCGAGCTGTGGCCGACACGAAGCTGGCGGGCGGCCTCGTTTCTCACGTAGGAGAGTTTCTCCATCGCCAGCGTGACCCGCTCGACGGTCTCGGGGGAGACGATCTCGGGTCGGTTGAGCACGTTCGACACGGTGCCGATCGACACCCGCGCCAGCGCGGCCACATCTTTGACGCTGGAAGAAACCATGATCGTCCTCTCCGCTTCGCAGTCTAGGGGTCCGGTTGATTGAATCGATAACGCAGCGTGCCCGATTTTGCAGTCAGCCGCCACATATTGCGGCCGTGTCATTGAACGCCCGGTGCGGTTCACGGGCCCGCGGGTGCGGGGAACAAGCGGCATCCGCATCCGGATACTGAATCGTTACAAGACGCAGTTGACGGTTTCGCCCACTGCGTCTATCTTCAAGTGAAGCGTTTCAATGCCAACCCGAATCCCCCCGGGAGCTCAGCGCTAAATACAAGGAGGTATTTATGTTCTCTCGACGGACGGCATCCCGTGTCGCCGCCGCGATCGGTGGCGCAGCTGTTCTAGCCGCCACCCTCGTCGCCTGCTCTTCCAGTGGCGGCTCCGGCTCCACATCCATCACCCTCATGGCCGGTGGCAACGACCCGGCAGCAACGAAGTTCGCGAAAGACATCGCCAAAGGGTTCGAGAAGGCGAACCCGACCATCAAGGTCAAGGTGAACACCCGACCGGGCGGCACCGACGGCGACAACCTCATCAAGACCCGCCTGTCGACGGGCACGATGGACGACGTCTTTCTCTACAACTCGGGCTCGCTGTTCCAGGCGCTGAAGCCGGATTCGCAGCTGCAGCCGCTCACCGACGAGTCGTGGGTGAAGGACATCACCGACGACTTCAAGAAGTCGGTCAGCACCGACAAGGGCACGTACGGCGCTCCGACGGGCACATCGTTCGACGGCGGCATCATGTACAACAAGAAGGTCTACGAGAAGCTCGGGCTGACCGTTCCCAAGACCTGGGACGAGTTCCTCAGCAACAGCGAGAAGATCAAGGCCGCCGGTATCACGCCGGTGCTGGTGAGCTACGGCGACACCTGGACGAGCCAGCTGTTCGTGCTCGCCGACTTCGCCAACGTGAGCAAGGCCGACTCGAACTGGGCCGACGACTACACCAACAACAAGGCGAAGTACGTCAACCCGCCCGCGCTCGCCGGCTTCACCCACACCCAGGAGATCTTCGACAAGGGTCTGATGAACAAGGACTACGCGTCGCTGACGAACGTCAACGCGCTGAAAGCCCTCGCCACGGGAGAAGGCGCCCAGTACCCGATGATCACCGCGGTGATCAGCAACGTGCTGCAGTCGAACCCCGACCAGATCAACGACATCGGCTACTTCGCGATGCCGACCGAGTCGGGCGAGCCGCAGGCCACCGTCTGGGAGCCGGGCGGCGCGTACATCCCGAAGTCGACCACCGGTGACAAGCTGACCGCGGCCAAGAAGCTGGTGGCGTTCATCAACACGCCCGCCGGCTGCGACATTCAGAACGATGCGGGCACCCCTGCCGGCCCGTTCGCGATCAGCACGTGCAAGATCCCGGATGACGCTCCGGCGTTGGTGAAGGACGAGCTGGCGTACCAGGAGGCCGGCAACACCGGTCTGGCGCTCGAGTTCGTCTCGCCGATCAAGGGACCGAACCTCGAGAAGATCCTGATCCAGGTCGGCTCCGGCATCACCAAGGCCAAGCCGGGAGCCGAGCTCTACGACAACGACGTGAAGGCTCAGGCCCAGCAGCTCGGACTCAAGGGCTGGTAGATCGACCGGATGCCGCGCCTCGGGCGTAGCCTCCACGCACGGGACCGGAGACCATCCGGTTTCCGGTCCCGTGCGCCGCACCACAGCACCGAACTCGACGAGGAGTAAGTAAGTCATGTCGACTGCCAACCCCGCGACCGCGATCCAAGCGGCCGACATCATCACCGAGGGTCATCCGCCGGAGAAGAAGAAGCGCCGGTCGATCAAGTCGTTCTACCCGACCTGGTTCTTCATCCCGGCGGTGGCGCTCTACGTCATCTTCTTCGCCATCCCGACGTTCTCGTCGTTCTACTTCTCGCTGACCCGGTGGACGCTGTTCGACTCGCAGTTCATCGGCTTCGACAACTTCGTGCAGTTCTTCCGGGATCCGCAGCTCTACACGAGCTTCATCCACACGCTGATCTACGCCGTGCTCACCTCGGCCACCAAGGTCATCATCGGGTTCTTCCTCGCTCTGCTGCTCACCGGGCCGATCATCGGCCGCGGCTACCTGAGGGCCGTCGTCTTCTTCCCGGTGCTGCTCTCCACGATCGGCGTCGGCATCATGTGGAAGTCGCTGCTCGACCCGTTCCACGGCATGGTCAACGGCGTGCTCGGGTTCTTCGGTCTCCCGCAGCCCGGCTGGTTCACCGACCCGAACCTCGCGCTCTACTCGATCGCCGGCGTCGACATCTGGAAGGGCGTCGGGATCGCCACCCTGATCTTCATGGCCGGCATCGTCGCCATTCCCAACGAATACTTCGAGGCGGCGAGGATCGACGGCGCGAGCTCGTGGAAGATCCTGCGGCAGATCACCATCCCGCTCTCCAAGGGAGCGACCGCCACGGTGATCATCCTGTCGCTCATCGGCGGCCTCCGGTCGTTCGACATCATCTGGGCGACCACGGGCGGAGGCCCAGGATTCACCAGCGACGTGATCGCATCCGTCATCTACAAGCAGTACCAGGCGGGCTTCTACGGCCTGTCCACCGCGGGCAACGTCGTGCTGTTCCTGCTGGTGACGGTGATCATGGTCCCCCTCTCCTACTTCCTCAACCGAAAGCCGGTGGAACTGTGACCCGCGCACGCACTCGAGCCTGGATCGTCGGCGTCATCGCGATCGTCGTCTCCGTCGTCGTCTTTCTCGTGCCGTTCACCTTCGTGCTGCTGCAAGCGGCGAAGACCCCGGCAGAGGCCTCGAACCTCTCGTTCTCCTGGCCGACGAGCTTTCAGTTCCTCCAGAACTTCTGGGAGACGCTCAACTCGAACGACGGCGTCATCTGGCGGGCGATCATCAACAGCGCCGTGCTGACCATCTTCTCGGTCGCCATCATGGTCGCGCTCGCTGCGATGGCCGGCTACGTGCTCGCCCGCAAACGCAGCAAATGGGGCCCGGTCGTCAACTTCTTCGTGCTGGCCGGCCTGATCGTGCCACCGGCCGTGGTGCCGACGATCTGGGTGCTGCAGGGGCTCAAGCTCTTCGGCACGATGCCGGGCATGATCCTCGTCGAGGCCACCTTCGGGCTGTCGTTCTGCATCCTGCTGTTCCGCGCGTTCGTCGGCAACATCCCTCGGGAGCTCGACGAAGCGGCCGTGCTCGACGGCGCCGGCCCGGTGCGCCTCTTCTGGCAGGTCGTGCTGCCCCTGCTGCGCCCGGTCGTCGTGACCGTGATCGTGGTGCAAGCGGTGTTCGTGTTCAACGACTTCGCCGGCCCGCTCTACTTTCTCCCTGGTGACCAGAACGTGACCGTGCAGCTCGCGCTCTACACGTTCTCCGGCCAGAACCTGAGCTTCTACAACCTGCTGTTCATGGCGATCTTCCTGATCACCATCCCTCCCCTCATCGCCTACATCTTCTTCAACAGGCAGATCGTCGCCGGTATGACCAGCGGCGCTGTCAAAGGCTGACCTCACCGTGACCACGAACGAAACCACTGGAGACACATCAATGAACTGGCAAGCTCGCATGATCGCCGCCGACGAGAACTTCGACGGGGCGCCCCTGCTCCGCACCGAGTTCGCGCTCGAGGAGGGCCACGGCGCCGTCGCGAAGGCCGAACTCACGCTCACGGCGCACGGAGTGGTGGAGGGCTGGATCAACGGCCGGCCGGTCTCCGACGCGCTGCTCACCCCCGGCTGGAGCAGCTACGAGTGGCGGCTGCGTTACGTGACCTACGACGTCACGGGGTTGCTCGACTCGAAGAGTGTGCTCGGACTGGCCGTCGGCAAGGGCTGGTTCGGCGGCCGGCTCGGCTGGTCGGGCAAGGGCAGCTTCTACGGCGACACTCTCGCCGCGTTCGCGCAGCTGGAGATCACGTTCGACGACGGCGCCACCCAGCTCGTCGTCACCGACGACTCGTGGACGGCCGGCCCGAGCGCGGTTCTCGCGAACGACCTCTACGACGGCGAGACGATCGATGCGCGCAAGCGTGACGACGCCTGGCTCGGCACGGGCTTCGCCGGCGACGGCTGGGTGGGTGTGCACGAGGTCGAGTTCGACACCGCGGAACTGACCCCGCAGACCAGCCCGGAGGTGAAGCGCTGGGACGAACTGCCCGTGAAGGAGATCTCGACGTCGCCGTCGGGCAAGACCCTGGTCGACTTCGGGCAGAACCTGGTGGGCTGGGTGCGAGTGCGGGTGACGGGCCCCGAGGGCGCCGAGGTCACCATCCGTCACGCCGAGGTGCTGGAGAACGGCGAGCTCGGTGTTCGCCCGCTCCGCTCTGCGCAGGCGACCGACCGCTACATCCTGAGCGGCGGCGACGACGTCTTCGAGCCAACGTTCACCTTCCACGGATTCCGCTACGCCGAGATCTCCGGATGGCCGGGCGAGCTCACGGCAGAAGCGCTGACCGCCGTCGCGGTCGGCTCCGAGCTCACGCGCATCGGCACCTTCCGCACGTCGGACCCGATGCTCAACCAGTTCCACGACAACGTCGTCTGGGGGATGCGCGGCAACTTCGTCGACGTTCCCACCGACTGCCCGCAGCGGGACGAACGCCTCGGCTGGACGGGGGACATCGCTGCGTTCGCGCCCACGGCGGCGTTCCTGTTCGACGTCGACTCGTTCCTCTCCGAGTGGCTGCGCAACGTGGCCGTCGAGCAGGCCCACCAAGACGGGATCATCCCCTACGTCGTGCCGGATGTGCTGAAGTACCTGGACAAGCCGGGCGGCTTCCCCGAGACCGACTCGACCGCCATCTGGAGCGACGCCGGCGTGTGGGTTCCGTGGACCCTCTACCAGGCCTACGGCGACACGGAGGTGCTGAAGGCGCAGTTCGACTCGATGGCGTCGCACGTGCGACGCGTCGGTTCGCTGCTGTCGCCGAACGGTCTGTGGGACACGGGCTTCCAGTTCGGTGACTGGCTCGACCCGGATGCCCCGCCGGAGGACCCGGCGAAGGCCAAGGCCGACACCGGCGTCGTCGCGACCGCCTGCGCGTACCGCTCTGCCGCGATCGTGGCCGAGACGGCTGCCGTGCTCGGTCTCGAAACCGAGCACGCCGAGTTCGCCGAGCGCGCGGCCGCCCTGCGTACCGCGTTCAACGAGCACTACGTCACCGACGGCCGCGTCTTCAGCGACTGCACCACGGTCTACGCGCTCGCCATCGTCTTCGGCCTGCTCGACGACGCCGACGAGCGGGCGGCGGGCGACCGCCTGGCCGAGCTGACCGCCGAGAGCGGCTACCTCATCTCCACCGGGTTCGCCGGAACGCCGTTCATCACCGACGCGCTCACCAAGACCGGTCACCTCGACGACGCGTACAAGCTGCTGCTGCAGCGCGAATGCCCGTCGTGGCTGTACCCGGTGACCATGGGTGCGACCACGGTGTGGGAGCGCTGGGACTCGATGTTGCCCGACGGCACCATCAACCCGGGCGAGATGACGTCGTTCAACCACTACGCCCTCGGTGCCGTTGCCGACTGGATGCACCGGGTCGTCGGCGGGCTCTCCCCGCTGGAGCCCGGCTACGCCAAGGTGCTCATCGCCCCGCAGCCCGGCGGCGGCCTCACCGAGGCCGAGACCGCGCTCGAGACTCCGCACGGCCGAGTGGCCGTCCGTTGGACCCTCTCGGGCGACCAGCTCACGGTGGAGACGGATGTTCCGGCCGGCCTCGAAGGCGTGTTCCGCCTGCCGGGCCAAGACGACCGTCCGCTCGAACCCGGCCGGTCGACCGCCACCGCATCCCTCCCCACCGCCGTCGGCGCGGTGCGCTGAGCGTCGGCATCGCCTGCACCGACGAACCAACCCAGAAATGAATGAGCACTGACATGACTGATCTCACCGCCATCACATCCGCACTGGCGGAGCAGGCGATCGAGCTGCCCTCCTGGGCGTTCGGCAACTCCGGCACCCGCTTCAAGGTCTTCGCGCAGGCCGGCGTTCCGCGCGATCCGTTCGAGAAGATCACCGACGCCGCCCAGGTGCACAAGCACACCGGGCTGGCGCCGAAGGTGGCGTTGCACATCCCGTGGGATCTGGTCGACTCGTACTCCGACCTGCGCAAGCACGCCGAAGACAACGGGGTCGGTTTGGGCACGGTGAACTCGAACACCTTCCAAGACGACGACTACAAGCTGGGGTCGGTCACGCACAGCGACCCGAAGATCAGGCAGAAGGCCATCGACCACCACTTCCAGTGCATCGACGTGATGAACGAGACCGGTTCGCGAGACCTCAAGATCTGGCTCGCCGACGGCACGAACTACCCGGGACAGGACGACATCCGGGCCAGGCAGGACAGGCTGGCCGAGTCGCTCGCCGCGATCTACGCACGGCTCGGCGACGATCAGCGGCTGGTTCTCGAGTACAAGTTCTTCGAGCCGGCGTTCTATCACACCGACGTTCCGGACTGGGGGACCAGCTACGCGCACACGGTCGCCCTCGGCGACAAGGCGTACGTGTGCCTCGACACGGGCCACCACGCACCGGGCACGAACATCGAGTTCATCGTGGCGCAGCTGCTGCGCCTCGGAAAGCTCGGCTCGTTCGACTTCAACTCGCGGTTCTACGCCGACGACGACCTGATCGTGGGCGCGGCCGATCCGTTCCAGCTGTTCCGCATCCTGTACGAGGTCATCCGCGGCGGCGGCTACGCCAACCCGGAGGTCGCGTTCATGCTCGACCAGTGCCACAACATCGAGAAGAAGATCCCGGGCCAGATCCGGTCGGTGCTGAACGTGCAGGAGATGACCGCGCGCGCTCTGCTCGTCGACACGGCCGCGCTGAAGACCGCTCAGGCCGACGGCGACGTGCTCGGCGCCAACGGAATCCTGATGGACGCCTTCTACACGGATGTGCGGCCGGCGCTCGCCGAATGGCGCGAGTCCCGCGGTCTTCCGGGCGACCCGATGAAGGCGTACGCCGCATCCGGATACCAGGAGAAGATCGAGGCCGACCGCGTCGGCGGCACCCAGGCCGGATGGGGGGCCTGAGCCGATGGCCGCGACCGTCACGAACTCCGCCGTCGCCGACCTGATCGCGCGCTCCAACCGCCTGGGAGCCGACCCGCGCAACACCAACTACGCCGGCGGCAACACCTCGGCCAAAGGCACCGACACCGACCCGGTGACAGGGGATGCGGTCGACCTGTTGTGGGTGAAAGGCTCGGGCGGCGATCTCGCCACTCTGACGGAGTCGGGGCTGGCCGTGCTGCGCCTCGACCGGCTGCGGGCCCTGGTCGACGTGTATCCCGGAGTCGAGCGCGAAGACGAGATGGTGGCCGCGTTCGACTACACCCTGCACGGCAAGGGCGGTGCAGCGCCGTCGATCGACACGGCCATGCACGGTCTGGTGGATGCGGCGCACGTCGACCACCTGCATCCCGACTCCGGCATCGCGTTCGCGACGTCGGCCGATGGTGAGCGGCTGACGGCCGAGGCGTTCGGCGGCAAGGTGGTGTGGGTGCCGTGGCGGCGACCGGGCTTCCAGCTCGGGCTGGACATCGCCCGCATCAAACGCGAGAACCCGGATGCCGTCGGCGCGATTCTCGGCGGTCACGGCATCACCGCGTGGGGCGACACCAGTGACGAGGCCGAGGCGAACTCGCTGTGGATCATCGAGACGGCCGCCAAGTACATCACCGAGCACGGGCGGAACGAACCCTTCGGAACCGTCTTACCCGGTTACGAGGCGCTGCCGGAGGCGGAGCGCCGCGCGAAGGCCGCGGCGCTTGCCCCGCACATCCGGGCGATCGCCTCGACCGACCGGGTGCAGGTCGGCCACTTCACCGACTCGGAAGTGGTGCTCGACTTCCTCGCGTCGTCGGAGCATCCCCGGTTGGCGGCGCTCGGCACCTCCTGCCCCGACCACTTTCTGCGCACCAAGGTGAAGCCGCTCGTGCTCGACCTGCCCGCGGACGCCTCCATCGAAGACTCCGTCGCGCGGCTCGAAGAGCTGCACGAGCAGTACCGCGCCGACTACCAGGCCTATTACGACCGCTACGCGACCGATGAGTCTCCGGCGATCCGCGGCGCCGACCCGGCGATCGTGCTGATCCCTGGCGTCGGGATGTTCAGCTACGGCGCGAACAAGCAGACGGCCCGGGTGGCCGGCGAGTTCTACGTCAACGCGATCAACGTGATGCGCGGGGCCGAGGCCCTGTCGACCTACGCGCCGATCGACGAGGCGGAGAAGTTCCGCATCGAGTACTGGGCGCTCGAAGAGGCGAAGCTGCAGCGGATGCCGAAGCCCAAGCCCCTCGCGGGCCGGATCGCGCTCGTGACGGGCGCGGCATCCGGCATCGGCAAGGCCATCGCCACCCGGCTCGCCGCCGAGGGCGCGTGCGTCGTCATCGCCGACCTCGATCTCGAGAAGGCGCAGGCCGCTGCGGCAGAGCTCGGATCTGCGGATGTGGCGATCGGCGTGGTCGCCGACGTCACCGACGAGCGCGCGGTCGCCGCATCCGTCGACGCCGCCCTGCTCGCGTTCGGCGGACTCGACCTGGTCGTCAACAATGCTGGGCTCTCGATCTCGAAGCCCCTGCTGGAGACGACGACGGCCGACTGGGACCTGCAGCACAACGTGATGGCGAAGGGCTCCTTCCTGGTGTCGCGGGCCGCGGCGAAGGTGCTGATCGAGCAGAAGCTCGGCGGCGACATCGTCTACATCTCGTCGAAGAACTCGATCTTCGCCGGCCCGAACAACATCGCGTACTCGGCGACCAAGGCCGACCAGGCGCACCAGGTGCGGCTGCTCGCGGCGGAGCTCGGCGACCACGGCATCCGGGTCAACGGCATCAACCCCGACGGGGTCGTGCGCGGTTCGGGGATCTTCGCCGGCGGCTGGGGCGCGAAACGGGCCGCGGTCTACGGTGTTCCCGAAGAAGAGCTCGGCCAGTACTACGCCCAGCGCACCCTGCTGAAACGTGAGGTGCTGCCGGAGCACGTGGCGAACGCCGTGTTCGTGCTCTGCTCCTCCGACCTCGATCACACCACCGGACTCCACATCCCCGTGGATGCCGGGGTGGCGGCCGCCTTCCTCCGATGAACGCGTCGGTGGGTTCGTCAACCGTCGCCGCCGTCGACCTCGGAGCCACCAGCGGACGGGTGATGGTCGGCCGGGTCGGCCCGAACATCCTCGACCTGTCTGAGGCCGCGCGCTTTGCGAACACACCGGTGCGACTCTGGGAGGGCGACCGCACGGGCCTGCACTGGAACATCGCCGAGCTGTACCGCAACGTCGGCGAGGGGCTCGGTGCCGCACTTCGCGACCACCCCGAGACCGTCAGCGTCGGCGTGGATGCGTGGGCCGTCGACTACGGTCTGCTGCGCGGAGGCGTGTTGCAGGGCATCCCGTACCACTACCGCGACGACCGCTCCGGCGCCGGCACCGACATCGTGCACGGCGTGGTGTCGCCGATCGAGCTGTACCGGGAGAACGGATTGCAGTACCTGCCGTTCAACACTCTCTACCAGCTCGCGGTGGAGAAGCAGGGGTCGCGACTCGACCAGGCGGACACCATGCTGCTCATCCCCGATCTGATCGCCTACTGGCTGAGCGGTGAGGCCGTGGCGGAGCGCACCAACGCCTCGACGACGGGGCTGCTCGCCGCCGACGGGGCGTGGAACTCGGCCCTGATCGAACGGCTCGGGCTGCCGAGACGCCTCTTTCCTAGGCTGGTGGAGGCGGGAACGGCCGTGGGCCAGCTGCTGCCGAGTGTGCGCGAGCAACTGAACCTCGGGGACCGGCCTGGGCCCGGCGTGACCGCGGTCGGCTCGCACGATACCGCGTCGGCGGTCGTCGCAGTGCCGATGCTCATGCCGAATGCGGCATACATCTCGTGCGGCACCTGGGGGCTCGTCGGAGTGGAGCTCGAACGACCGGTTCTCACCGACTCAGCGAGGCTCGCCAACTTCACCAACGAGGGCGGCGTCGACGGGCGGGTGCGGTTTCTGCACAACGTGATGGGATTGTGGCTGCTCAGCGAATCCATCCGCACCTGGCAGACGCGCGGGATGCACGCCGACCTGGCAGCCCTGCTCGAACGCGCTGAGGCGATCGCGGGGCCGGTCCCCGTCTTCGACGCGGACGACCCGAGGTTTCTCGCGCCCGGCGACCTTCCCGCGCGCATCGACGACTGGTTCGCCGAGCGAGGACTGGCGGCGCCGCGCGATGCCGTCGAGTGCGTGCGAAGCATCGTCGAAAGCCTCGCGGATGCGTTCGCGCGCGCCGTTCACTCGGCAGCCGAACTCTCCGGGCGTTCCGTCGAGGTGGTGCACGTCGTGGGCGGCGGGGCGCGCAACCGTCTGCTGTGCCAGCTGGTCGCCGACCGGGCCGGGCTTCCGGTGCTGGCCGGCCCGGTGGAGGCGACGGCGCTCGGCAACGTTCTTGTGCAAGCGCGCGCGCACGCGCTGGTCTCGGGAGACCTCGAGTCGCTGCGGGCGCTGGTGGCAGGTGCGTTCGCGCCGACGCGCTACGAACCGCGGACGGCTGCTGGGCGAGGAGGCGCTGAGTCGCGCCGAACCGACCTGAACCGCGCGCCGCGATGAGCGCGGACCGGGCGGCGGGCGAGGCCGGAGCGGGCGAGGCCGGGGCGGGCGGAGGCACGGAGCTGCAGCGGGTGTGCTTCACGCTGCGGGTGCGGCCCGGACTCATCGACGAGTATCGCCGCGCCCACGAGGCCGTGTGGCCGGAGATGCTGCGAGAGATCGCCGCATCCGGTCGCCGCAACTACTCGCTGTTCCTCGCCGCGGACGGCCTGCTCGTCGGCTACTACGAGACACGATCGCCCGATGCCGCGACGCGCTACCTGGCCGAGTCGCCGGTGGCTGCCGAGTGGGAGCGCGCGATGAGCAGGTTCTTCGTGTCGATCGAAGGGCGCGCCGACCAGGATGCTCCGCAGCTTGCCGAGGTGTTCAACCTGGAACTGCAGGTCGGAGAACTCGTGTGACGCGCCGGTGACTTGTCCGCCGTTGCGGAGATTCGGGCCGGAACGGGCGGAATCACCGACGTGAGGTATGGGCGCGGGCCGGGCAGGGGACGGGGGCCGGTCAGGAGGCGCGGGCGGCGGTGGTCTCGGTTTCGGCCAGTTCTTCGCGAAGCTCCTCGCGGGCGTCGACGGTGAGGCGGGGGAGCCAGGCGGTGAAGCGCAGACGAAGGTTGCGGTACTTCACGAGGTAGAAGACCCCGACGATCGCGGCGGCGAAACCGGATGCGGCCCCGACCCCGAGCGCCCAGCGCGCCCCGAACGTGTTGGCCACCCAGCCGACGATGGGGGCGCCGACCGGCGTTCCTCCCATGAAGATCGCCATGTAGATTGCCATGACGCGGCCGCGCAGCTGCGGTTCCGTCGTCATCTGAACCACGCCGTTGGCGGTGGTCATGAGGGTCTGCGACGAGACGCCGATGATGATCAGCGCGAGGGCGAACAGCCAGTATTCGGGCATGACGGCAGCGATCGCGCATCCGAAACCGAAGAAGGCCGCGCCGGCGAAGAGCAGCGCGACGCGCGGGCGCTCGCGACGGGCCGACAGCAGCGCGCCGACCACCGATCCGATCGCCATGATCGACGACAGCAGGCCGAACTCGCCGGCGCCCTTGTGGAACACGCTCACTGACATGGTCGAGATGAAGATCGGGAAGTTGAGGCCGAACGTGCCGATGAGGAACACCATCACCAGGATGACCATGATGTCGGGGCGCCCACGCACATAGCGGAACCCTTCGACCAGGCCGCCGTGCTTCTTCGCGGCGCGCTCGGACCGGTAGAGCTTCTCGACGCGCAAGAACTTGAGCGACAGCAGCACCGCCCCGAACGTGATCGCGTTGATCAGGAACACCCAGCCGGCGCCGACCACCGCCGTGAGCAGCCCGGCGACCGCCGGGCCGATGAGTCGCGCCGTGTTGAAGGATGCCGAGTTGAGGGCGACGGCGTTCGACAGGTTCGGCCCCGCCACCAGTTCGGAGACGAACGTCTGGCGGGCCGGTGCGTCGAACGCGGCGACGCATCCGAGCAGCGCGGCGAACACGTACACGTGCCAGAGCTGTACGACTCCGGTGACGGTGAGGATGCCGAGCCCGAGGCCCAGCGTGCCCATTGCTCCCTGGGTGGCCATGAGCAGCTTGCGGCGGTCGAGGCGGTCGGCCGCCCATCCCGTGACCGGCAGAAGCAGAAGCTGCGGGCCGAACTGCAGCGCCATCACGAAGCCGACGGCAGCGGCGTTGTTGTGGGTGAGCTGGGTGAGCACGATCCAGTCCTGCGCCGTGCGCTGCATCCAGGTGCCGACGTTCGAGACGATCGCGCCGGCCGCCCAGATGCGGTAGTTCACTCCGGAGAGCGAGCGGAACATGGCGCTCACGAGTCCGCCAGCTCGCGCATGATCGCTGCGGCCTCGGCCAGCGTCTCGCGCTGTTCGGGGGTGAGGCCGCGCAGGCGTTTGTGCAGCCAGGCGTCGCGGCGGCGCCGGGTCTCGGCGACGAGCTCGCGCCCGTCGTCGGTGGCGGTGACGACGACCTTGCGCCCGTCGTCGGCGTCGGGCGTGCGCACGACGTAGCCGGCCGCTTCGAGGTGGTTGATCGTGCGGTTCATCGACGGCGGTTTGACGCGCTCGAACTCGCTGAGCTGGCCGATGGTGCGCGCACCCGACCGCACGACGAACGCCAGAGTCGCGATCTGGGTGTCGCTGAGCTCGTGGTCGGCCTTCTCGGCGCGCAGGCGTCGCGAGAGTCGGGCGACGGCGATCCTGAGCGCGCTGCTGAGGTCGTGAGTGGAGAGTCGGGGCATACATCGTTAGCCTATCAAATTAGCCGCGCTAAATAAATCCCGGTGGCGGATGCGGTGCGCCAGAATGAGCGCGTGCCTACCTTCACCGATGCCCGCGGAACAGCGATCACCTACGACGTGTGGCCGGTCGAGCGCCCTCGGGGGGTCGTGCAGGTGGCGCACGGGGTGGGGGAGCACGCCGCACGGTACCGGGCACTCGCGGAACACCTGAACGCCGACGGGTTCAGCGTCTACGCCGACGACCATCTCGGTCACGGCAGAACCGGGATGGCGCAGTGGGGCGACGCCGCTATGCTCGGCAAACTGGGGCCGGGCGGTGTGCGCGCCGCCGTCGCGGCCATCCACGCGTTCTCGGGCGTCATCCGCGACGCGAACCCGGGGCTGCCACTGGTGTTCTTCGGGCACAGCTGGGGTTCGCTCGCCGCGCAGATGATCCTCAACACGAACGCCGATGACTACGACTACGCCGTGCTCTCCGGCACCGCGTACCGCACACTCGGCTCGATGGACAACGGGTACAACCTCAACAAGCGGCACGCCCACCTCGGCACGACGGGCGCCGAATGGCTCAGCCGCGACCCGGCGGTATCGCAGGCGTTCGTGGACGACCCGCTCACCACATCCGTGCCGCTGCCCAAACTGTTCGGTGCGTTCGAGGCGATGCGCCTGCTCGGCAAGCCGGCGCGCGCGCTCGCCCGCGACATCCCGGTGCTGATCCAGGTGGGCGGCGACGACCCGCTCGGCGGCGAGGCGAGCGCTCGGCGGCTGGAGCGCGCCTACCGGGAGCGTTCGGGGCTGACGGATGTGACCACGATCGTGTACCCGGGCGCCCGGCACGAGATCTACAACGAGACGAACCGCGACGAGGTCATGGCCGACCTCTCCTCCTGGCTCGACGTCCGCATCGCCCGGCGCGAGTCCTAGGCTGGAGGCATGCACGGTGAATACAAGGTGCCCGGCGGCAAGCTCGTCGTGGTCGACCTCGATGTCGTAGACGGCAAGCTCGCGAACTTCCGGCTCGCGGGAGACTTCTTTCTCGAACCGGACACCGCTCTGGAGGCGATCGATCGGGCGGTGAACGGTCTCTCCGCCGAGTCGAGTGCGGCCGACATCGCCGCCGCGGTGCGGGGTGCGCTGCCCGAGGGCGCCATCCTGCTCGGCTTCTCGCCCGAAGGGGTCGCCGTCGCGATCCGCCGTTCGCTGGCGAAAGCCACGAACTGGCGCGACTACGACTGGCAGATCATCCACTCGAAGGCCGTGCATCCGGTGGAGCAGATGGCACTCGACGAGGTGCTCGCCACCGAGGTCGGCGAGGGTCGTCGCCAGCCGACGATGCGCATCTGGGAGTGGGATGAGCCCGCCGTCGTGCTCGGCAGCTTCCAGTCGGTGAAGAACGAGGTCGACGCAGAGAACGCGAAGAAGTACGGCTTCGACATCGTGCGCCGGGTCTCGGGCGGCGGCGCCATGTTCATGGAGGCCGGTTCGGTGGTCACCTACTCGATCTACGCACCGGCCGAACTGGTGCAGGGCATGAGCTTCGCCGACAGCTACGCGTTTCTCGACGAGTGGGTGCTCGTGGCGCTGCAGTCACTCGGCATCGACGCGTTCTACCAGCCGCTCAACGACATCACGAGCCCGAAGGGCAAGATCGGCGGGGCCGCGCAGAAGCGTCTCGGCTCCGGCGCCGTGCTGCACCACGTCACAATGAGCTACGACATGGACGGTCAGAAGATGACGGAAGTGCTGCGCATCGGCCGCGAGAAGATCAGCGACAAGGGCATCACCAGTGCCGCGAAGCGGGTCGACCCGTTGCGGAGTCAGACCGGGCTCTCGCGCGCCGAGATCATCGACCGCATGAAGCAGACCTTCACCCAGCTCTACGGCGCGACCCCCGGCGACATCACGCCCGAGGAGTACGCCGCCGCCGAGAAGCTCGTCGCCGAGAAGTTCGGCACTGACGAATGGCTGTACCGGGTTCCGTAACCGGGCGCCGAGGGGCGAGTCGTCGCGGGCTGGGATGCGTTCCGGCTCGCAACAAGGCGCCCCTCGCCGCTCAGGCGGCCTCCTGCTGCAGCAGGCCGAAGGCCTCGCTCGGGCTCGGGAAGGCGTCGCGGTCGCGAACGGCCGACTCGAGCACCGAGTTCAGGTGGTTGCCGGCGAGGCTGATGCCGCCCATGGCGACGGCTTCCGAGCCGAGCGTCGAGGCGAGCACGGCGGGAGGCAGCGGGCAGATCTCGCGCAGCGTCTTCTCGAACCGCGGGAGGAACACGTCGGCGCCCGGCGAGCTTCCGCCGCCGATGACGAGCAGCTCGGGGTCGAGCGTGAGCGTCATCGCCGCCGCGCCGGTGGCCAGGTCGTCGGCGAACTCGTCGACCGCGGTGACCGCCATCGGGTCGCCGGCGCGCGCGAGCTCGAAGATCTGCTCGCGGCTGGGGCGTGGTGTTCCGAGAACCGAGGTGCCGTACAGCTCATTGAGCTCCGCCCAGCGGAGCTCCGGCATCTCGCCGACGATGCCCGCTGCGCCGTGCACACCGCGGTGCACCTTGCCGCCGACGATCGACGCCCCACTGGTCCGGATGCCGCAGAGCACGTAGACGACGTCGCTGTAGTTCTTCGCCGCCCCGATCGTCAGCTCGGCGTGTGCGCCGAGCGCCACGTCGCCCTCGACGAGCACGGCGGCCGGGAACTCGCGGCCGAAGCGCTCGCGCAGGTCGAGGCCGATCCAGCCGGGCATCCCGCTGCCGCCGAAGTGCGACACGACGCCTGACGCGCTGATCGCGCCGGGGGAGCCGATCGTGACGACCCACAGCGCATCGCGCGAGACGGCGAGGTCGGCGAGCAGCCGGTCGCTCACATCCAGGGCCGCCGCCACCCGATCGGACGCACTCGCCATCTCGTCGATGGGGTCGGTCAGGTGGCCCTGCACCTGCCCGGTCAGGTCGGTGACGACTGCGTAGATGTGGTTCGCGCCGATGTCGATGGAGAGGAAGTACCCCAGCTGCGACGCCACCCGGTACGTCGCGGCGGGCCGGCCGAGGCGGCCCGAGGATGCGATCTCCGACGCTTCCAGCCAGCCCATGCCGACGAGGTCTCCGGCCACAGCGTCGACCGCCGTTCGGGAGAGTCCGGAGCTCGCGGTGAGGTCGCGCAGGGTCTGCGGCTCGTCCATGACGGCTCGCAGGATGCCGAGGGAGTTCATCCGCCGAAGGAGCGATCGGCTGCCGACGGCCCCTCCCGACGACTGAACGAGGGCCTCCTGTGACATGGCTCTCCTTGATGGTTGCGGTTTATAACGGCAAGTTGCATAATTAATGCGATCACCCCAGTCTACCGCGGTCGAAGCCCGCATCTTCAGGTAGATCCCGGCAATTCGAGTGTGCGCCAACGACGGTTCTCTTCTTCGGCGCCGAGAGGTTCCCATGACAGCAGTGCTCCCCAAGGTCACGGCCCGTGACCGCTCTGTGCCAGGGCTGCGGCCCCGTCGCCGACGCGATGACCGCAAGGTCGCGCTCCTGTTCATCGCGCCGGTTCTCCTCGGGTTCGCGGTGTTCTACCTGTACCCGACGGTGCGCGGGGTGTGGTGGTCGTTCACCGACTACAGCCTGCTCGGCGAGCCGAGCTTCGTCGGTCTCGCCAACTACGCGGCCGTGCTCAAAGACGGCGAGTTCTGGAACTCGATGGGCGTCACCCTCTACTACGTGATCTTCAACGTCACGACGCAGACCGTGCTGGCGCTGCTACTGGCCGCGCTGATGCACCGGCTCACGCGGTCGGTCGTCCTGCGCACGACGCTGCTGCTGCCCTGGCTCGTTCCCAACGTCACCGTCGGCCTGATCTGGCTCTGGCTGCTCGACACGAACCTCGGCTTCGTCAACCACGTCATCACCTCGATGGGCCTGCCGGCGGTGGGGTTCTTCACGAACCCGGCCCTCGGCATCCCCACCATCTCGATCGTGAACACCTGGGCCTTCACCGGATACACGGCACTGCTGTTCTACGCAGGGATGCTGCAGATCCCGCACGACCTCTACGAGAGCGCGTCGCTCGACGGGGCAGGGGAGTGGCGGCTGTTCACCCGCATCACGCTTCCGCTGCTGCGGCCGATCATGGCGCTCGTGCTGGTGGTGTCGCTCATCGGCTCGTTCCAGATCTTCGACACCGTCGCCGTGACCACGAAGGGAGGTCCGGTGAACGCCACGAGGGTCATCTACTACTACATCTACCAACAGGCGTTCAACTACTTCCATATGGGCTACGCCGCGACCATGGCCATCGTTCTCGTCCTCATCCTCGGAATCCTGACGGCCGTGCAGCTCCGCCTGCTGCGTGCCTCCGAATCCCAGCTCGCCTAGGAAGCACCCATGACCTCGACATCGCCCACCGTTCCCGTGCTCCCCGCACCTGGCAAGTCAGCCTCGCCGCGCATCCCCAAGCGCGCCCGCCGCCCGTTCTCTCTCGGCCGCACGCTCGGCTGGATCGTGCTGATCGTCTCGCTGGTGCTCACCGTGTTCCCCTTCTACTGGATGCTGAAGACGGCGATCACCCCGGCCGCCGACGTCATCCGGGATTCGGGCGCACTGTTTCCCGGAAACCCGACGCTCGTCAACTTCGCCCGCGTGCTCGGCTTCCTGAGCCCGGACCAGGATCGCGCGGCCGGCGGCTCGGGTGCATCGATCAACTTTCTGCTCTACCTGTGGAACTCGATCGTGTACTGCGTGCTCATCGGGTTCTTCCAGACGCTGTTCTGCGCCATGGGCGGCTATGCGTTCGCACGGCTGAAGTTTCCTGGACGCAACCTGGTGTTCGCCATCCTGATCGCGGCGCTGATGGTGCCCGGCATCTTCACCCTCCTGCCCAACTTCGTGCTGGTGCGCGACCTCGGGCTGCTGAACAACATCTTCGGGATGGTCGCGCCGAGCCTGCTCATGACGCCGTTCGCGCTGTTCTTCCTGCGCCAGTTCTTCCTCAACATCCCGGTCGACGTCGAGGAGGCCGCGCTGCTCGACGGCGCGGGAAAGGCGAAGGTCTTCTGGCGCATCGCCCTCCCGATGAGCAAGGGCCCGCTCATCACCATCGGCCTGATCACCGTGGTGTGGGCGTGGAAGGACTACCTCTGGCCGCTCCTGATCGGCCGCGACGAGTCCGTGCGCACCATGACCGTCGCCCTCGGCGTGTTCTTGCAGCAGTCCCCGAACACGCAACCCGACTGGACCGGGCTGATGGCCGGCTCGACGCTCTCGGTGATCCCGGTGCTCATCCTGCTCATCGTTCTCGGTCGCCGCATCGTCGAATCCCTCAACTTCACCGGCATCAAGTAGCCACACCATCCACCCCTCCAACAGCACTGCCAATCACAGAGAGAGAAAAAGATGAAAAGAGTACGTCGCGTCGCCGCCATCGCTGCCGCCGCCGCACTTCTCGCGGGCGTCTCAGCGTGTTCCTCCAGCGGAGCGGACACCGACGCCAAAGTCACGCTCCAGTACTGGATGTGGGACGACACCCAGGTTCCTGCCTACCAGCAGTGCGCCACCCAGTTCGAGAAGGAGAACCCGAACATCACCATCAAGATCAGCCAGTCGGCTTGGGGTCAGTACTGGACCAACCTGACGACGCAGATCGCCGCCGGAAGCGCCCCTGACGTGTGGGTCGATCAGGCCTCCTACTACCCGCAGTTCGTTCAGGACAAGCAGATCGTCGACCTCGCGCCCTACGTCAAGAAGGACAAGGTCGACCTGAGCCAGTACGTCGACGGCATGGCCGACCTCTGGAAAGACGGCGACGCCCGCTACGGTCTGCCGAAGGACTGGGACACCATGGGCCTGGTCTACAGCAAGGCCGACATGCAGGCCGCGGGCGTGACCGAGGACGACCTGTCGAAGCTCACCTGGAACCCGGAAGACGGGGGAACGTTCGAGCAGACGATCGCGAAGCTGACGGTCGACAAGAACGGCCACAACGGTCTCGACCCGGCGTTCGACAAGAACAACGTGAAGACCTACGGCTTCCTCCCCGAGTGGGCCGACGGATCCCAGGGTCAGAACGGCTGGGGCAACTTCGCTTACTCGAACGGATTCACCTACGCGAACAAGAACCCGTTCGGCACCAAGTTCAACTACAGCGACACGTCGCTGACCGATACCGTGCAGTGGCTGGCCGACCTGTCGGACAAGGGATACGCACCCAAGCTCGACACGCAGTCGACGCTCGCCCGTTCCGACGTTCTCGCCAGCGGTGGTGGCGCTCTCACCACACTGGGGTCGTTCAACCTCGCGATCTACAAGGGCAAGACCGACCAGTTCGGATTCGCTCCGCTGCCGATCGGACCGGAAGGCCGCAAGACCGCGATCAACGGTCTGTCCGACGCGATCTACGCCGGCTCCAAGCACAAGGATCAGGCTTGGGAATGGGTGAAGTACCTGGCGTCGGCGGACTGCCAGAACACCGTTGCCGCCACCGGCGTGGTCTTCCCCGCGATCAAGGAGGCCTCCGAGAAGTCGGCCGCGGTGCGCGAGAAGGACGGGCTGAACGCCAAGGTCTTCCTCGACGAGCAGCAGGCGAAGGACGGCACGTTCATCATCCCGATCAGCCTGCACGGCACGGAGATCAACCAGATCGTGCAAGACGCGATCCAGAGCGTCGCCCTCGGGTCGTCGACGGCGAAGTCCGCGCTGACGAAGGCCAACGACCAGGTCAACGCCCTCTTCAAGTAAGTCATCCGTGAGGGGCGGCGGCAGCCGCCCCTCACGCCTCCACAGAGAAAGTCACCCATGCTGCACACCCTCGAATTCGGCGCACTCCTCATCCCCGCGAACGTCTCCGGACAACCGACGCGAACAGCGACCGGCTACATCGTTCCAGCCGGGCCGCTCGCGCTGCTCCATCCGTTCGGCGACACCGAGTTCTACCGGCACGGCTGGAACTCCTGGAGCCCGAGCGGCTGGGCGAAGGTCAGCGGTGACACGATCGGCATCAAAGACAGCCCCTCCCGGTTGCTGACCGCCGACGACGCCGCGAACGAGACCCCGCACGCGCACTCCGGCAGCGCCGTCGGTGCGGTGGCGGGCCCCGAGGGGAACGTGCTGCTGGTCGGAGCGCTCGGCCTCGGAACACCGCGGGTCGGAGCCGACGCCAACGTGCTCTGGGCGCGCGGCGAGCACGACCTCGCCGAATGGTTCGTGGCCTACGGCCCGGAACAGAAGGTGTTCGCCGACTACACCGACGTGCTCTCCGAGCGGCTGGGCAGCCGGTCGCAGCGGGCCGGAACGGTCTGGAGCAGCTGGTACTCGTTCTTCGAAGACATCGACGAAGAGCTCGTCGCCCGCACGGCCGGCGACCTGGCCGGCTATCCGGTCGACGTCTTCCAACTCGACGACGGCTGGGAGCCCATCGTCGGCGACTGGACGGCGAACTCCAAATTCCCTTCCGGGATGCGCGCCACCGCCGACACGATCGCCCGCGCGGGCTTCCGTCCCGGCCTCTGGCTGGCGCCGCTCATCGCCCTGCCCGGCTCCACGATCGCCCGGCAGCGGCCCGACCTCCTCGTTCAGGATGCCGGCGGCCGGCCCCTCACCACCGGGTACAACTGGGGTTCCCACTACTACTCCCTCGACACCACCCAGGACGAGGTGAAGGAGCACCTCCGGGAGGTGTTCGAGCGAGTCACCGGCTGGGGCTTCAGCTACCTCAAGCTGGACTTCATGTACGGCGGCGCGATCACCGGGCACCGGAGCCAGGACCTCCCGCGCGAGACCGTCTATCGCGAGGCCGTGCAGCACATCCGCTCCGTCGTCGGCGATTCCGTCTACCTGCTCGGCTGCGGCGTTCCGATGATCCCCTCCGTCGGCGTGTTCGATGGCGCCCGTGTCGGGCCGGATGTCGGGGCGTTCTGGGACAACGCCGAACGCTCCGGCGACCCGTCGGGCGTCGGCGCGCGCAACTCCATCGTCTCCTCGCTCAATCGCACCTGGATGAAGCGCCTGTACGAGGTCGACCCGGATGCGATCTACTTCCGCAGCGCGCGCAGCCTCCTCGACGACGGCGAACGGCAGGCGCTGCGCGACACCGCGGCCATTCTCGAGTTCCGCTCCACCTCCGACCCGATCGCCTGGCTGACCGAGTCGGAGCGACGCGAGCTGGCCGACTACATGGATGAGACGGCGGTCATCGAGCAGACCGGCCGCTATGCGTACCGGATCAACGGGCGCTCGGTCGATCTGACGCCCATCGTGACGGGAACGGCGCCCTCGGAGGCCGCATCCATCGTCGTCTAGCAACTCCCACGATCCGACCGATGGTGACGCCGATGTCACCGGAAAGCAGGTGCAAGAGATGAAGAAGACGATCAGAAACATGGTGGCGGGCATGGCGCTCGCCGCCGCGATCACCGTGCCCGCCATCGCGGCGGCCCCGGCGACCGCGACGACGGCGGGCTGGACGCCCCTCGCCTCCGCCCCCGAACCGCAGGTGAACCCGCTGAAGGGCTTCATCCCGTTCCAGGGCTCGTACAGCAAATTCCCGTACTCGATGGAGTGGTCGTACTTTCCACTGAACGCCGTGATGACCGGCCCGAACACGTTCGACTGGACGGCGATGGATGCGGCGCTCGACGACATCGCCTCGCGCGGCCACCAGACGGCTCTGCGCTTCTACCTCGACTACCCGACGAAGCCGAGCGGCATCCCGCAGTATCTGCTCGACGGCGGGCTGGCCACCCATTCGTACGACGACTACGGCAACAACGGTGTGAGCGTTTCGCCGAACTACGACGACCCGGCGCTCCGCACCGCGCTCGACCAGTTCATCGCGGCGCTCGGTCACCGCTACGACGGCGACGCGCGCATCGGGTACGTGCAGGCGGGCCTCGTCGGATTCTGGGGCGAATGGCACACCTACCCATACAACGGCGACGGCGGCCAGCCCAATTGGATGGCGTCGGATGCGACCCAGCAGCAGATCCTGACCGATTTCGTGAACGGCTTCCACACCACGCAGCTGATGGTGCGCAATCCGAACACGATGAACGCGTCGATGCCGATCGGCTACCACGACGACTCGTTCGCCCTCGAGACCAAGACGAGCTCGCTCGGTTGGCACTTCATGGACAACATGGTCGCCGCCGGCGCCACCGACAAATGGAAGAGCTACCCCATCGGCGGTGAGCTGCGACCCGAGCTGCAATCCTGCATCTTCAGTGCTGCAGGGTGCCCGGTGCTCGAAGACGGCGGAGACAACGACTTCGCCGGCAGCGTCGCCCAGACCCACGCCAGCTGGCTGATCGACCACTACGCGTTCGAGACCGGATACTCGGCCGCCGACAAGCCGGCCGCTCTGCTCGGCGCGCAATCGCTCGGGTACTCGTTCCGGGCGACGGAGGCTCTCGTTCCGGCGACGACGTCGGCCACGACGGTCACGGTCGGGATGAAGGTCTCGAACGTGGGAGTCGCGCCGTTCTATTACGACTGGCCGATCAAGCTGGCGTACGTCAACAGCAGCGGAGCGGTCGTCAAGAGCGTGACGACGAGCTGGCACGTCAGTGACATCGCGAGCGGTTCGAGCAAGCAGTTCACCGGATCGGTCAGCCTCAGCGGCGTCGCCGCCGGCAGCTACAAGCTCGTGGCGCAAGTGGTGAACCCGCTTGCCGGCGGCATCCCCGTGCGCTTCGCGAACGCGACGCAGGACACGGCGAAAGACGGCTGGCTCACCCTGGGCTCGACCACCGTGACCGCCGCGAGCCACGGCGCCGGCCACGGCCACGGCGCGGGCCACGGCGCGGGCAACGGCGCCGGTCACGGCGCGGGCCACGCCCCCGGTCACGGCCACGCTCCCTGCCCCCGGAACGGAGCGCGCGCCTTCTGACCTGAGCACACACCGTGCGCCGAGGGGCGAGTCGTTGCGAGCTAGGGGATGCCCTGCCTCGCAACAACTCGCCCCTCGCCGCTCGGGGCGCGGGGCTTGCGCTCGCCCTACCCAGGTCTGTTAGGTTAGGTAAGGCTTAGTTAGCTAAGCCTTACCTAATCACACCAGATCGAAATCAGCGAGACGACATCCAGGTCGTCCCGCTCACAGGAGCGCCATGAGACCGTCGAGTCCACCATTCGCACCCCCGTCAGCCCCTTCCGGCCGGCGCAGAATTCTCGCGGCGGTGCTCGTCACCGCTCTCGCCTCGCTCGGTCTCACCGCCGTCGCGGCGACTCCGGCGATGGCTGCCGGCCCCGCGGTCACGGCGCCCGCCGTGCCGGCCGCGGGCGGCACGATCACCGTCACCGGCAGCGGCTTCGCCGCAGACGGCGTCGGCATCTACCTCGGCCTCGGGCCTGCCGGGCTTCCCGGGTTCTATCTGGGTTCGGGCAGCCTCGCGCCCTCGGAGACCGTGTGGATCGCGACAGGTCTCACCGAGGTGGCGAGCGGCTCCGCGCGCCAGACGCCGATGAACCCGGATGGCAGCTTCTCGGTGTCGATCACCGTTCCGGCGGCCAGCGCGAGCACCCCGGCGTACGCCCTCTACACCTCGAAGGCGCACGGGCAGGGGTTCAGCGACACCTCCCAGAACACCACGACGGCGCTGACCTTCGCCGCCCCCGTGGCCACCGCGACGACCACGACCCTGAGCGCATCGCCGGCCACGGTCGAGGAGGGCGGTTCCGTGGTGCTCACCGCGGAGGTCTCGCCCGCCGCATCCGGAACCGTCGCGTTCACGGAAGGCTCGTCGGCGCTGGGCAGCACCGCCGTGACCGACGGCAAAGCCGCGCTCACCACCTCGGCGCTCAGTGTCGGCGACCATTCCGTGACCGCCGCGTTCACACCGGATGACGCGGCGGCGTTCGACGGCAGCTCGTCGGATGCGGTGGCCGTCAAGGTCACCGCACGGGTCGCGCCGGCCACGGCATCCGTCTCCGTCTCTCCCGCCACCGGGCTCGACCCGAGCGGCGCCAGCCTCACGGTCACCGGCACCGCCTTCAAGCCGACGGGCGGCAGCGTCTTCGGCGTCTACGTCGGCGTCGGGCCGAAGTCGGTGCTGAACGACCCGAACTGGTACCTGAACGCCGGCTACTTCGCCAACGTCAAGTGGGTCAGCACCATCGGTGCCGGCGGCTCGTTCACCAGCACCCTCACGGGGGTGAAGGCCGCGATCACGTCGAACGGCCAGTCCGTGGACTGCACCGCCGTCGAGTGCGGCATCTTCACGATGGCCGCGCACGGCTCGGCCGACCGCACGCAAGACACGTTCACGCCGATCTCGTTCGCCTCCCCGAGCACCGGCCCGGTCTCGACCCTGCTCACGCTCACCACGTCGGCGGCCTCGACCACCCCGGGCGCCGGCGTCGATGTCACCGTCAAGGTCTCGCCGGTCGCGGCCGGAACCGTCACCATCTACGACGGCGTCGCCTCCAGCCTTCCCGCCAGTCTAGTCGTGGCTGCTGCGGCGGCGGCGCCGACTGCGCTGGCGTCGAACCTGCGTCTGGTCAACGGCTCGGTGACCACCCACCTCGACGGGTTCGCGCTCGGCTCCCGCACGCTCAGCGCATCCTTCACACCGGACGACCCTGCGGCCTTCGCTCCCGCCGTCGCCCCGTCGGTGACGCTGAACGTCACCGATGTCGCGGTGGTGGACCCCGGCACCGTGCCCGTGGTCACGACGCCTGCGGCGAACACACCGGCGCAGCCCGTGTGCGTCGCCCGTTCCGTCGACGGCGCGACCCTCGACTGGGGCATCAAGTCGAGCTTCCGCACCTACATCTCCGGCGGCATCGCCAACGGGTCGTGGACGCTCTCCGGCGTCACCTACGGCAACGGCGCATACTCGTGGAGCAACGGCAGCGGAACCTACAACGCCGTCGACGACAAGGGCACGATCCGCTTTCCCGGCAGTGTGTCGTTCACGGGTCACGGCGGGGTCCTCAACCTGGTGATCTCGAACGTCGCCCTCCGGGTCGCCGGCGCGAACAGCGCCACGATCGTCGCCGATGTGCACTCCACCGACATGGACGGCACGCCGAGTGACTACGCGGGCGTCTCGTTCGCGACCGTCGCCCTCAGCGGCGGAGCTTCGGGGAACACGCTGACCGCATCCGGAGCCCCCGTCACGCTCACGGCGGACGGCGCCAAGGCGTTCGCCGGGTTCTACACCGCCGGCACCGCGCTCGACCCCGTGTCGTTCACGGTTCCGCTCGGCAGCGACGTCGAGTGCGACAGCACCACGGCCAGTGGCCTGGCCACGACCGGTGGCGCAGACGCGGGCGGCTGGCCGCTTCTCGGCGGACTGCTCCTGCTCGTGGGTGTCGCGGCCGTCGTCGCCGTGCGCCGTCGTGCGACCGCCGAGGTCGCGACCCCCGAGGTCGCGGGCCCCGCCGCACTGTGACGAAGCCCGTCTCGACCCGGCCCGTGGGCGGCGCGACAAGCGCCGTCCGCGGGTCGCGGCCTGCCCGCTTCGTGCCCGTCTCGTTGCTGGTGGCGGCGGTGCTCGTGCTCTCGGGATGCGGGGTCGGGGTGGAGAACGCGTCCGTCACCCCGAAGCCGAGCGTTGCGTCTTCGGCGACCCCGGATGCCCGGGCCGGCCTGCAGAACCCCCGCACCATCACCGGCCCGTCGACCGCGGCGTCGGTCGCCGACGTGGTTCCGATCCAGAAGGATCCGTCGCCGAAACTTCCGGTGACGGTGACGGATGCGCAGGGCCAGTCCGTCACCGTGACCGACGCCGACCGTATCCTCGCCCTCGACATCTACGGCACGCTCGCGGAGACCGTCGTCGGGCTCGGCCTGGGCGACCGGCTGGTCGGCCGCGGCTCCTCGAACACGCTGAGCTCCATGCGCGACCTGCCCCTCGTCACGCAGAACGGTCACGAGCTGAACGGCGAGGCCATCCTCGCTCTGCGGCCGACGCTCGTGCTCACCGACACCACCCTCGGGCCCCGAGAGGTGCAGGATCAGCTGCGCGCATCCGGGGTCACCGTGGTGTTCTTCGATCCCGAACGCAGCATCTCGACGATCGGCGCACAGGTCGAGTCGGTGGCGCACGCCGTCGGCCTCGACTCCCTCGGCCGCAAGCTCGCCACGCGCATCGCGACCGAGCTCGACAACGCCAAGGCGACGATTGCTCGCGTCGTCCCAGCGGCTGAGGAGGAACGGCCGCGCATCGCCTTCCTCTACGCGCGGGGCACGGCCGGCGTGTTCTTCCTCTTCGGAAAAGGGATGGGGCCCGACGACTTGATCGACGCGATCGGCGGCGTCGACGTCGCGACGGCGGCGGGCATCACCGGCAGCAAACCGGCGAACAGCGAGGCGCTGTTGGCGACCAACCCGGACGTGTTCCTGATGATGACGGACGGCCTGGCGTCGACCGGCGGGATCGAGGGGCTGCTGCAACGTCCCGGAGTGGCCGACACCGCGGCAGGTCAGCATCGCCGCATCGTCGACATGGCCGACGGGCAGGTGCTCTCCTTCGGCCCGACGACACCCGCCGTGCTGCTCTCGCTCGCCGACGCCGTCTACCGCCCGGGCGCCGCCGGATGACCGCATCCGCACGCCCGCCCCGCCCGCCGCGCGCATCCCGCCCGCCGCGCCCGCCGCGCGGCGAGAGTGCCCGTTCCGGTCGAGTCGGCCCGGTGCGCCGGCCACGCTCGACCGGAACGGGCGCACTCGCGAGTTCGGCGGTCGTCCGCGCCCACCGTCGCCGCGGCCCGGTGATCGCCGGGCTGATCGTGCTGCTCGTCGCCGTGCTGCTCACCTCGTCGGCGCTCGGCCAGTTCTCGGTGGCGCCGGCGGAGGTGGTCGCCTCGTTCGCGCGCCGGCTTGGTCTCGCCCCGACCGCTTCGGGGGCCGCCGCGTACGCGGACGCCGCACTGTGGAACATCCGGTTTCCGCGCCTCGTACTCGGAGTGGTGGTCGGCGCGGCCCTCGGCGTCGCCGGCGCCCTGATGCAGGGAGTCTTCGCGAACCCGCTCGCCGAACCGGCCGTCGTCGGGGTGTCCGCCGGGTGCGCCGTCGGCGCGTGCACGGTCATCGTGTTCGACGTGCAGTGGCTCGGCCCGGCCACCGTGCCCGCCGCCGCTTTCGTCACGGGGGTGCTCACCACCATCCTCGTCTACGTGCTCTCCCGGGCCCGTGGCAAGACGCAGGTGCTGATGCTCGTGCTGACCGGCATCGCCGTGAACGCGGTGGCGAACGCGATCATCGCCTTCCTCGTCTTCAGCGCCGACACCGCGAGCCGTGAGCAGGTCACTTTCTGGCAGCTGGGGTCGCTCAACGGTGCGACGTGGACGGCCGTCGCCGTCACCGTTCCGTTGCTCGTCGTCGGTGTCGCGGGTGCGTGGTCTCTCGCCCGGCGGCTCGACGCCCTGGCACTGGGGGAGCGGAGCGCCCGCCACCTCGGTGTCGACGTCGAACGGGTACGGCTCTGGGCCGTGCTGATCGTCGCTCTGCTCACTGCCGCAGCTGTCTCGTACGCCGGGATCATCGCCTTCGTCGGCCTGATCATCCCGCACCTGCTGCGGCTGCTGATCGGGCCGGCCCACGCGGCACTCATCCCCGCGAGCGCGATCGGCGGTGCTCTGCTCATCAGCGGCTCCGACCTGGTGGCCCGCACGGCCATCCCGTTCGCCGACCTGCCTATCGGAATGTTCACCGCGCTGGTGGGTGGCCCTGTGTTCTTCGTGCTGCTCCGGCGCACAATCGGCGCGAAGGACGCGCGGTCATGACGCTCGAACAGGCCGACGTCGCCCTGGCGTCTGGTGCCCGGATGCGCGGCGTCGATCTGAGCATCGGCGGGCGCCGCCTGCTGCACGGGGTCGACCTCGCCGTCGACCCCGGCGAGCTGGTGGCCCTGATCGGGCCGAACGGCGCGGGAAAGTCCACGGCGCTCTCGGTGCTGGCCGGGGATGTGCGACCCGACGTCGGCGAGGTTCAGCTCGGCGGCAGGGCGGCGGCGGGGATCCGCATCTCCGAGCTCGGGCGCCTGCGCAGTGTGCTCTTGCAGCAGAAGGGCGTGGCGTTCTCCTACCCCGTGCGCGATGTCGTGGCGATGGGCAGGATGCCGTGGTCCCGCACCCCGCAGAGCGACGCCGACGACGAGATCGTCGCCGACGCGCTCGCCCGCACCGACACCGAGCACCTCGCCGACCGTGACGTCACGACCCTGTCGGGCGGCGAACTCGCCCGGGTCGCCCTCGCGCGCGTCGTCGCCCAGCGGTGCCGCGTGGTGCTCCTCGACGAACCCACCGACGCTCTCGACATCGGCCATCAGGAGCAGGTGCTCGCGCTCGCCGCAGGGTTGGCGGCCGACGGATGCGCGGTGCTGGCCGTGCTCCACGACCTCGGTCTCGCTGCTGCCTATGCCGACCGCGTGGTGCTCATCGCGGGCGGACGCGTGCTGGCCGACGGCCCGCCGCGCGAGGTGCTCACCGGTGCCCTCCTCACCGAGGTGTACGCGCATCCCGTCGAGGTCTTCGACCATCCACGCACGGGGTCGCTTCTCGTGCTGCCGGTGCGACAGCCCCGCGCCGTCGCGACCGGCTCAGGTAGCCTGAAGCGGTGAACTGGTGGATCGTCGGTGGGATAGCAGTGGTCGTCGTGCTCGGAGTCGTGGCCGCCAAGCTCGGCTGGATCGACCTCTCTGACAAGACGAAACGAACCGGTGGTTCCTCGAGCAGCGTCGTCGGAATCGGCGACGAGGTGTTCGCGCCAACCCGCCACGAGGCGCAGGTCGAACTGGACAGGCAGACCATGCTGCCGGCGCCCGCCCCGCTCGCCGGCGACGGTGACAACGGCATCTGGGAGGGCAAGATCCGCATCGACGTCGCGCCCGACGGGACGGTTCGAGACCGGAACGATCAGACGGCAGCGGCGCGCGACGAATCCTGAGGCTGGTCGGCGTCAGCGTCGGCGTCAGTGTCGGCGTCGTTGTCGGGTCTCCGAGAGTGTTCGTCCGCATCCATCGTCGCCTCGTCGAAGGGCGCCGAGCCTGTGAGCACGTCGCGGAGACGCTCGCGATCCAGCTCGCGCGTCCAGGTGCCGACCAGCAGGGTGGCCACGGCGTTGCCGGTGAAGTTGGTGAGCGCTCGCGCTTCGGACATGAACCGATCGATACCGACGATGAAGCCGACACCGTCGATGAGGTCGGGCCGGTGCGCCTGAAGGCCGCCGGCCAGCGTCGCGATGCCCGCGCCGGTGACGCCCGCCGCCCCCTTCGAGGCGATCATCATGAACAGCATCAGTGACACCTGCTCGCCGAGCTCGAGAGGTGTGCCGAGGGCGGTTGCGATGAAGAGCGAGGCCATGGTCAGGTAGATCGCGGTTCCGTCGAGGTTGAACGAGTATCCCGTGGGGATGGTGATGCCGGCCACCGGCTTGGAGACGCCGGCGTGCTCCATCTTCGCGATGAGGCGTGGAAGGGCGACCTCGCTCGACGAGGTCGAGACGATCAGCAGGTATTCGCGCCCCAGGTACTTCATGAGGCGGAAGATGTTCACCCGCGCGACCATCCACAGCAGCGAACCGAGAACCACGACGATGAAGACGACACAGGTCACATAGAAGGCGCCCATCAGCGTGCCGAGACCGATCAGTGCGGCGATCCCTGCGCTACCGACAACGGCGGCGATGGCGCCGAACGCGCCGATCGGCGCCGCCCACATGATCATCGACAGGATGCGGAACACGAGCACCTGCAACTGACGGATCGCCTCGAGGATGGGGGCGCCGCGCTCACCCAACCGCTGGAGGGCGAACCCGACGAGCAGTGCGACGAACAGCACCTGCAGGATGTTGTTCGCCATGAGAGAGGCGAAGAGCGAGCTCGGGATGATGCCGAGCAGGAACTCGGTGGTCGAGGTCGCTTCGCCCTGCGATGCGTCGTAGTGGGCATTCGCGAGGGAGAGCCCTTCGCCGGGATGGATGACGTTGCCCACCACCAGACCGATCGCCAGTGCCACCGTCGACATCGCGAGAAAGTATCCGAGAGCGATGCCGCCGACCTTGCCGACGGTCGCCGCCTTGGCGATCGATCCGACGCCGAGCACGATCGTGCAGAAGATCACGGGGGCGATCATCATTTTGATCAGGGCGACGAAAGCGTCACCCACCGGTTTGAGTCCGAGCGCGAAACCCGGGGCGGAGAGGCCGACGGCAACACCGGCGACCACCGCCACGATCACGGCGATGTACAGCCAGTGGGAGGAGCCGATCCGTCGTCGGGGCGCGCGGCGGCTGAGGGGTTGCGTCATTGCAGGGTGCCTTCCATCGGCGCCTGACGAGACCCCGCAGACCCGTCAGATCGCATCTGATATTAACGTTGTGCCAGGAAGTATATGAGATGAGCTGGCAGTTGTCAGTCGCGAGCGCCCGTGAGGTATCGCTGGATCGCCGGGGAGACCTCGTCGACGATGGTCTCCCGGTCGAGCGCGACCACCGGTGCGGCCTTCAGTACGTAGCGGGCGATCGCGACACCGAGCAGATGCGAGGCGGCCAGCGCGATCTGCCGCATCCGGATGTCGTCGACCGCCTCGGCGCCCTCTTGGGTTCGAACGCGCGAGACCATGACGTCGATGAGCATGTCGGCGGCGTGCTCCGAGGTGACGGCGGAGCGCACGAGGGAGAGCAGAGTCGGGCGGGTCGCCGGCTCCTCCCAGAGGCGGAGATAGGTGTCGGTCACGCGCCGGCCGACCGTGGCCGGGTCGCCGACGAGGGTTTCGGCGATGCGCTGCGGGATCGTCGTGCGGTTGGCGACCGTCGCCGCGAACAAGGTGCCCTTGTCACCGAAGAAGTGGCGGATGAGCGCCGGGTCGACTCCTGCGGCGTTCGCGATCGCCCGAACCGAGGCGCCGTCGAGGCCGCGCTCGGCGAACAGGTCGCGGGCCGCGTCGAGGATGGCGTCGCGCGTGCCGCTGTCGCCCGTGCGGCGGCCGGTCGGGCGCTTGCGGGCGGGTCCCAATTCGGGGTCGGGTGGCGTCACGATGCGAGCCTACTCTTCGGCCGGGGATTTCCTCGCGCGTGGAATTGGCATACAGTGGCCTCATTCCTGACGAAGGGACGACTCATGGGCACGGATGCGATGATCGAGGTCGAAGGACTCACGAAGTCGTTCGGAAAGTTTCCAGCGCTCAGGGGCCTCGATCTCGCGGTCACGCGCGGCGAGGTGCACGGATTCCTCGGCCCGAACGGGGCGGGCAAGTCGACCACCATCCGGGTGCTGCTCGGCCTGCTGCGCGCAGACGGCGGAACCGTGCGGCTCCTGGGAGGCGACCCCTGGCGTGACGTCGTCGAACTGCACCGTCGGCTCGCCTATGTTCCGGGCGACGTGTCGCTCTGGCCGGGGATGACCGGCGGTGAGGCGATCGACCTGCTCGGCACCCTGCGCGGCGGCCTGAACGAGCAGCGGCGCGCCGAGCTCATCGACCGGTTCGAGCTCGATCCCACGAAGCGCGGCCGGCAGTATTCGAAGGGCAACAAGCAGAAGGTCGCCATCGTCGCGGCGCTGTCATCGGATGTCGAGCTGCTGATCCTGGACGAGCCGACGAGCGGCCTCGACCCGCTGATGGAGAACGTGTTCCAGGATGTGATCGGTGAGGCGAAGAAGCGGGGCACGACGGTGCTGCTCTCCAGCCACATCCTCGCCGAGGTCGAGTCGCTGGCCGACCGGCTGAGCATCATCCGCGACGGCCGCATCGTGGAGAACGGCACGCTCGCCGAGCTGCGGGGTCACACGCGCACCTCGATCCGCGCCGTGGTGGAGCGCATCCCGTCGACCGGCGAGCTGGCCGCCTTTCACGACGTGCACCTCGACGGCGATCAGCTGACCGGCACCGTCGACTCCGACCGCATCGGCGAGGCGATGACCGTGTTGGCTCCGCTCGGTCTCTCCTCCCTCACGGTCGAGCCGCCGTCGCTCGAGAGCCTGTTCCTGCGCCTCTACGACGATGCTCACGAGGCTCACGATGCCACCGTCACGGCCGCCGGCGACGACACGGCGGCAGCGCGATGAGCACGGCCGTCGCCGGCACGGCACCCCTGCTGCGCGCGTCGATGGAGCACGACGGCCGCCGCATGGCACCGTGGATCGTCATCGTGACGGCGCTGTCCGCATCCTCGGTTCTCGTCTATCCGCTGATCTTTCCCGAGCAGCAGGAGCGGGCCGCCCTCGCGACGGCCATCGGCGCGAACCCGGCCCTGGGGTTGATCTTCGGCCCCGCCTTCGATCTGAGCACCACCGACGGGTTCAACGCGTGGCGCAGTCTGGCGCTCGGCGGCTTTCTCGCCGCGCTGGGCGCGATCTTCGCGGTGACGCGCGCGACGCGCGCACAGGAGGACTCGGGCCAGGCGGAACTCCTCGCCTCCGGGGTGCTCGGCCGCGCCGGCCGCCTGCTCGCGGGTGTCGGCCTCGCGATGATCGGCTCGGTCATGCTCGGTGTCGTCTGCGGCGTCGTCACGGCGCTCTGCGGCGGCGACTGGGGCTCCTCGCTGTTGCTCGCCGCGACCTTCACCGCGATGGGCTGGATGTTCGCCGCCGTCGCTGCCGTCACCGCACAGCTCGGCTCGGACTCCCGCACGGCGAACTCGATGGCGGTGGGAACGCTCGGCGCGCTGTTTCTGCTCCGCGGCTTCGCGTACTCCGTCGACGCACCCGCCTGGACGGTCTGGATCAATCCGCTCGGCTGGATGACCGAGACCCGGCCCGCGAACGGGGATCGCTGGTGGCCGCTCTGGTACGCGCTCGCGCTCTCACTGGTGCTCATCGGTGTCGCGTTCGCACTGCAGGCCCGGCGCGACTTCGGCCAGGGGATCATCGCCCCGCGACCCGGGCCGTCGCGGGGGAGGGCTCGCACCACGTGGCGCCTCGTGCTGAGGCTCAACCGGGGGCCGGTGATCACCTGGGCGGTCGCGTTCGTTGCGCTGGGGGTCGTGTTCGGGTTCTTCGCGACCTCGATCACCGACATCCTCGGCGAGAACAGTGCCGTCGCCCATGTGCTCGCGGCGGGTGCGACGACGCCGGATGCCCTCGTCTCGGCCTTTCTCGTCACGATCCTCAGCCTGGTGGGCATCATCGCCTCCATCCCGGGCGTGCAGATCATGCTCAGGCTGCGCACCGAGGAACTGGAAGACAGGGTCGAACCGGTCGTCGCGACGAAGGTTCGTCGCCGGCGGTACTTCGCCGGCAACGTCGTGCTCGCACTCGCGGCGCCCGCCGTTTACGTGCTCATTGCCGGAATGCTCATCGCGACGCTTGCCGCGACCGCCGACATCGGTGTCGAGTTCGGCGACGCGCTGGTGCAGGCGGCGGCGACCGTTCCGGCCGTCTGGACAGTCGTCGCCGTGTCGGTCGCGGTGGTCGGTGCGCGTCCGGTCGTCAGCCTCGTCGCCTGGCTGGGCGTTCTGGTCTCGTTCGTTCTCACCCTGCTCGGCCCGACGTTCAAGCTGTGGGATTGGGTGCTCGCGATCAGCCCCTACTGGCACATCCCCAACGTCACCGCCGCCGATGCCGACTGGCTGGGCCTCGTCTGGATCAGCCTCGTCACCGCGCTCTTCGTGGCGATCGGATTCGCCGGGTTCCGCCGCCGCGACCTCGCCCGCTGACGAGCGCGATCAGGCGAAGGCGATCGCCGTCCACGAGACGGGTGGCAGCACGACGGTCAGACGGCCGTCTTCGAGTGTCGCGCTGTCGTTCGCGTGAGGGGCCACCCGGTTCCGGTCGTCGATGGTGTTCTTGGCGTACACGTCGTCGTCGGAGAGCGTGACGGACTCGAGGATGCGCGTCGCCGCGAGGTCGCGCACGTCGATGCTCACCGTTCGCGCCTGGGTCTGATCGCGGCTGACCAGGAAGACGGATCCGCTTGCCGTCTCGTCGTCGTAGGTCGCGACGGCGTCGACGATGTCGGCGTCGCCGTGCCCGGTGGTCTCGTAGGTCGGCGAGTCGATGACCGGGCGGAGCACAGAGCCGCGGGCGAGCCTGCTCGTCAGCGAGAACGGGAAGAACGTGGTCTGCCGCCAGGCTCCACCGCCCGGCTCGGTCATGATCGGCGCGATCACGTTCACCAACTGGGCGAGGGATGCCGACTGCACCCTGTCGCTGTTCTTCAGCAGGGTGATGAGGAGGTTGCCGAGCACGACGGCGTCGGCGACCGAGTAGACGTCTTCGAGCTGCCGCGGGGCATAGCGCCACTCGTCGTTGATCTCGTCGGAGGCCTGGTGCTCGTCGAGGTACCAGATGTTCCACTCGTCGAACGAGATGTTGATCTTCTTCTTGCTCTTCAGCTTGTAGCCGACGTGGTCGGCCGTCGCCACGACCGTGTCGATGAAGTACTGCATGTCCACCGACGACGCGAGGAACGTTCCGAGGTCGCCGCCACGCTCCTGGTAGTAGGCGTGCGCCGAGATGAAGTCGACGTGATCGTAGGAGTGCTCGAGCACGATGCGCTCCCACTCGCCGAACGTCGGCATCCCCGAGCCGGAGGATCCGCAGACGACCAATTCGAGGTCTTTGTCGGCCATCTTCATCGCGGCGGCGGTGCGTGCGGCGAGCTTGCCGTAGTCGTCGGCGGTGCGGTAGCCGGTCTGCCACGGGCCGTCCATCTCGTTTCCGAGGCACCACATCCGGATGTCGTGCGGCTCCGGCGTGCCGTTCGCGATCCGCTGGTCGCTCAGCGCGGTGCCGGCGGGGTGGTTCGCGTACTCGAGCAGGTCGAGGGCCGCCTGGATTCCGCGGGTGCCCAGGTTGACGGCCAGCATGAGCTCGGAGCCGGTCAGTTTGAGCCACCGCGAGAACTCGTCGAGCCCCACCTGGTTGGTCTCCAGCGAGTGCCAGGCGAGGTCGCGGCGCACCGGGCGCTGCTCGCGCGGGCCGACGCTGTCTTCCCAGCGGAACCCGGAGACGAAGTTTCCGCCGGGGTAGCGGATGGTCGTCGAGCCGAGCTCTTTGACGAGCTCGACCACGTCGAGCCGGAAGCCGTCTTCGTTCGCGGTCGGGTGCCCGGGCTCGTAGATGCCGTCGTACACGCAGCGGCCGAGGTGCTCGACGAACGAGCCGAACGTGCGGCTGCGCACCGGTCCGACGGTGTGGGCGCGATCGAGGATGATGGTGGAGTCAGGCATTGTGTGGTGTTTTTCCTCGTCGTGGTCGCGTGGTCTACAACGTTTACCAACAACGTTGTAGATTCACTATCGAACACACGGCCCGGCAGTGTCAAGCAGAGCGCCGCCGCCCACGGCGCTCGGCCTCACCGGGGTGACGGAGAACCGCTGGCGGCCTCGCGCTGCTGGAGGTCCTGATACTCGGGATGCTCGCCCAGCCAATGCCGCACGTACGGGCACGACGCCGCCACCCGCAGATCGGTGTCGTCGCGCACGTCGTCGAGCGCCTGCTGCACGAGCGTCGACGCGAGGCCTTTCTCGCGCTGGCCCTTGTCGATCTCGGTGTGCACGAAGTCGATGACGCCGTCGCCCAGCTCGTACTCGGCGATGCCGATGCGTTCGCCGTCACGCAGAAGCACGTAGCGGGAGGCGTCCGGTTCTTTCACGACTGTGAGGCTCATGCCGCCAGGGTAACCCGCGAGCCTTCGCGCGCAAGCGGTCGCCCCCGCGCACTGCGAGAATGGGTGCCATGCCAGACGAAGCCACCGCAGCGGATGCTGTTCCAGCCGCACTCTGGCACCCCGACGCGCCGAGTCAGGTCGTGCACGCCGACAACCTGGATGTGGTCGTCGCGCTGCCCGACGCATCCTTCACCCTCATCTATCTCGACCCGCCCTTCAACACCGGGAGATCGCAAGCCCGGCAGAGCACGACCTCGGTTCGCTCCGACGGCGGCTCCGGCAGCGTGACCGGGTTCAAAGGCCGCAGCTACGAGCGCATCAAGGGGGATCTGCTCAGCTACGACGACCGGTTCGACGACTACTGGGAGTTTCTGGAGCCGCGACTGATCGAAGCGTGGAGGGTACTGGCCGACGACGGAACCCTCTATCTGCACCTCGACTATCGCGAGGCCCACTACGCCAAAGTGCTGCTCGACGCCCTGTTCGGTCGTGAGTCTTTTCTCAACGAGATCATCTGGGCATACGACTACGGCGCCAAGTCGAAGAATCGGTGGCCGACGAAGCACGACACGATCCTCGTCTACGTCAAGAATCCCGACCGCTACTACTTCGACTCCTCGACGGTCGACCGCGAGCCGTACATGGCTCCCGGCCTGGTGACGGCGGAGAAGGCGGAGCTCGGAAAGCTGCCGACAGACGTGTGGTGGCACACGATCGTCTCCCCGACCGGCCGCGAGAAGACGGGGTATCCGACGCAGAAGCCCGAGGGCATCCTGCGGCGCATCGTGCAGGCGTCGACCCGCGAGGGCGACTGGGTGCTCGACTTCTTCGCCGGGAGCGGCACCACCGGCGCCGTGGCGGGTGCGCTCGGGCGGCGATTCCTGCTGGTGGACCGCAATCCCGAGGCCATCGCGGTGATGCGGACGCGCTTCGCCGCTGCCCCCGTCGACTTCGTGATGTGACGATTCCCGGCCCACGCGAGGTCGGCGTGCGGCCTTTCCCAGGCGCCGTATGGAAGGCTTGTCTGCTATGCGTACCGCATCAGGAACCGCCCTCCGCGCCCTCCCGTTCGTGTGGGGTGCGCTCGGCAGTGCGGTGGCGTTCGTGGTGGTGTACCTGGTGTTCGTGCGCAGCTACATGGGCCAGGTCATCGACGAGCGGGCGTTCGCGGGCGCGGATGCGTGGAAGGGCGATCTCATCGAGTTCGCCCACGCCTTCCTGAACGCACTGCCGGCGGTCTCGGTGGTGCTCGCGGCCATCGCTGCCGTCATCATCGTCGCGGTGCGGCGCAACTGGACGGTCTTCATCGTGGCCGTCGCCGCCGCGGCCCTCGCCAACGGCAGCACGCAGCTGCTGAAGTACACCTTCCTCAGTCGTCCGGAGAAGGGTGTGGATGCGGGCCTCAGCAACTCGCTTCCCTCCGGTCACACCACGGTCGCGGCCTCGGCGGCCCTCGTCGTGTTCCTCGTCGCCAGCCCCCGCCTCCGCCCGCTCGCCGCCGTGATCGGTTCGGTCTTCTCCATCGCGGCCGGCGCATCCACCCTCGTCGAGCAGTGGCACCGGCCGAGCGACGTCGTGGCCGGGATGCTCGTCGTCGCGTTCTGGGCCTGCCTCGCTGGGCTCGTGCTCGCCGGGATGCGCGCATCCACCACCGACGATCCCGCGCGCGCGAAACTGTGGCCGCTCGTCTGGATCGGCGCGATCTGCGGTGCCGGTGCCGTGATCGCGCTCCTGGTCACCTACTTCTCCGCCCAGTCCGGGTCGAGCCACCTCTTCGTGGCCTACGCCGGCGGCGTCGCCGCAATCGTGTCGGTCGGCTTCTTCCTCGCCGTCATCGGCAACCGCCTCTTCCGCGCGCTCGCCTGACGCCGGCCCGCCGCCCGCCCGCGGGCTGCCGCCCGCCGCCCGCGCCCGCCCGCGAGCGTGGCCGTTCTCCCCGAGTGTGGCCGTTTCGGTCGAGTGTGCCCGGCACACCGGCCACATTCGACCGGATCGGTCACACTCGCCGGGCTTCTGCCCCGATGCCCGCCCTGCCGCCCGCCGCCCATCCCTGTCGCCTGTCGCCTGTCGCCCGCCGCCCATCCCTGTCGCCCCTCGCCTGTCGCCCGCCGCCCATCCGCGTCGCCTGCTGCCCGTCGGGCGCCCGAGGGTGGCCGTTCTCCCCGAGTGTGGCCGTTTCGGTCGAATGTGCCCGGCACACCGGCCACTCTCGACCGCACCGGCCACAATCGGCGGGAAATGTGCGAGAGCCTGAGCGCGCGGACGGCTCAGTCGAGCCCGAAGGCGCGGAAGATCGTCGACCAGAACGTCGACCGTCGCGGCAGCGCCGCACGCTCGCTCCGACCGGACGCCGTGCGCACAGCGGAGCGCGTCGCCGGACGGCGATCGATCGTCGCCAGGTCGTGCAGATTGTTGCGGCGTGAGCCGTCCCAGTTGGCGTAGAGATACGCGCCACCGGATGCCGCAATCGCCTTGATCGGAGCGCGCACGTAGCTGTCCGGCCCGGCGACGTACCTGGCTCGTCCGCTGGCGATCTCGGCCGAAGCGGTGCGCGCGTCGACCACGCCGTGGGGCGTGACGAGAGCCACGATCGACCCGAGTTCATCCCTCGCCACGATCTCGATCTTCAGGTCGCACATCCGCTTGCCTCGTTCTCCTTACCCCTGCCGGGCTGACTGTCAGTCGAATGAAGGAGGAGGTGCCGCTGGCCTGTCGCACAGTGCCGCGCCGACGGCGACCGTGCCAACTTCACGTACAAGCCTGGCACCGCAGATTGATCGAGTCCAACAGTGAGTGCTTCTGACCCCATTCGCCACGTCGCTGAATCGGATGCGCTGCAAAGGATGCGCGCCGCCCGCGAGTGTGGCTCGTGCGGTCGAATGTGGCCGGCGCACCTGCCACGCTCGACCGCAACGGCCACACTCGACCGCAACGGCCACACTCGGCCACACTCGGCCGAAGCAGGGCGTCAGCTGCTCTGCCGCACCACGAGCTCGGTCGGCAACAGGGTCACCCTGTCTACAGGCTCGCCGGCGATGCGTTTCACGAGCACGCGGGCCATGGTCTCCCCGAGGCCGATCGACGGCTGGTGCACCGTGGTGAGCGGCGGCGTGGCCGTGAGCCCGAAGTAGTCGTCGTCGTAGCCGACCACCGCGATATCGCCCGGGATGCTGCGGCCGGTCTCGAGGATGGACGAATACGCCCCCGCCGCCATCTGGTCGTTGGTGGCGAACAGTCCGTCGATGCTGCGGCCCGATTCGAGCAGGCGGCGCATGGCGTTCATCCCGGAGACCGGCGAGAAGTCACCGTACTCGACCATCGACGTGTCGAGCCCGTGCCTGTCCATCGCGGTGCGCCAGCCGGTGAGCCGGTCCACACCGGCGGGCATGTCCTGCGGGCCGGTGATGAGGGCGATGTGACGCCGCCCCCGTTCGATGAGGTGCTCGGTGGCACCGGCCGAGCCCGCGATGTTGTCGACGTCGACGAAGTAGGAGTTGTGCTCGGCGTCGCTCACCGGCCGCCCGCCGAACACGATCGGCAGCGAATTGCCGAGCTGCGCATACGAGTGGTCGCCCGAGTGGTGCGAGACCACGAGCGCTCCGTCGACGTTGCCGCCCATGAGGTAGCGCCGGGTCTTGTCGGGGTTGAGCTCCGAAGAGATGACCATGTTGAGCGTGTACTCGGTGTCGGCGAGATGCAGGGCGACACCCTGCACGATGGAGGCGAAGAACGGGTCGGCGAACACCTTGGCGGTCGACTCCGGCACCACCAGCGCGATCACCTGCGTGCGACGGGATGCGAGCGACCGCGCCGCGCGGTTCGGCACGTAGTTGAGGTCGGCGATGGCCTGGGTGACCGTTTCGATGACGTCGGGGGCGACCTTGGTGGAGCCGTTGACCACGCGCGACACCGTCGCCCGGGATACGCCCGCGCGCGCCGCGACCGCCTCCAGGGTCGGCACCGCTCCGTGCTCCGACGTCATCGAGTCACCTTTCTTGCCGTCGTCCCATGCTAGACGCGGTCGGCCGCGGCGTGGGCTGCCTCGATGAGCGTCGCGAACGTGTGTCCGCTCTGCTTCACGGTCCGCTCCTGCGTGTCGTAGTCGACCCGCACGATGCCGAACCTCTTCTCGTACCCCCACGCCCACTCGAAGTTGTCGAGGAACGACCACACGAAGTAGCCGCGCACATCCGCCCCCTCGGCGATGGCCTGACGCACCGCTTCGACGTGCGCGAGGATGTACGCCTCGCGGTCGGTGTCTCGCACCTGGCCGTCGGCATCCACCGCGTCGTCGTAGGATGCGCCGTTCTCGGTGATGTACAGCGCCGGCAGGGTCGGGTACTCGCGGCCGAGGCGCACCAGCAGGGTTCGCAGCCCGTCGGGGTTCATCTCCCAGCCCATCGCCGTGCGCGGTAGATGCCGCGACGGGAATGTGACGTATTCGCTGCCGACGAACGGCGACGATTTCGGCCGGTCGGTCGGGGTCAGCCCCGGCTCCGCCTCGGCCGGCAGCGGGTGCCCGCTGACGTTGTCGTCGTGGTAGTGGTTGACGCCGAGGAAGTCGATCGGCTGCGCGATCGTCTCCAGGTCTCCGTCGTGCACGAGCGACTCGAAGTCGTGGTCGCGCAGGTCGTCGATCACGTCGGCGGGGTAGCTGCCGAGCAGGAGCGGCTCGAGGAACATGCGGTTCCAGAGCCCGTCGATGCGCCGGGCGGCCTCGAGGTCGACCGGGTCGCTGGGGTCGTCGGGCACCGCGTTGGTGAGGTTCAGCGTGATGCCGAATCGTAGGTCGGCAGCGGCTGGAGTCGCCGTGCCCGCGGCCGCCCGCTCGCGCAGCGCCTGCACCGCAAGACCGTGCGCGAGATGCTGGTGGTGCAGCGCCGCCAGCGCCGCGCGCGGTTCGCGCCGACCCGGCGCGTGCTCGCCCGCCGCATACGAGATGAGGGATGAGCAGAGCGGCTCGTTGAACGTGGTCCAGTGGGTCACGCGGTCGCCGAGGGCGTCGAACACGACTTCGGCGTAGTCGCGGAAGCGGTACGCGGTGTCGCGATTCGCCCAGCCGCCCGCATCCTCGAGCGCCTGCGGAAGGTCCCAGTGGTAGAGCGTGAGCCAGGGCAGGATGTCCGCATCCAGCAACTCGTCGACGAGCCGGCTGTAGAAGTCGAGGCCGGCCTGGTTCACCTGGCGGTCACCGGGAACGACGCGCGCCCACGAGGTCGAGAATCGGTACGACTGCAGGCCGAGCTGTTTCATGAGCGCGACGTCTTCTGGCATCCGGTGGTAGTGGTCGACGGCGATCTCGGGCGTATCGCCCTGGGCGACCGCTCCGGGGATGCGGGCGAAGTGATCCCAGATGGAGTCCTCTTTGCCGTCTTCATGGGCCGCGCCCTCGATCTGCGCCGCCGCGGTGGCGGAGCCCCACAAGAAGCCGTCGGGCCAGCGGAATCCTTCGGGCCAGCCGAACCCGGCGGGCGTGCGGATGCCTTCGCGCCCGGTGGACGTGGTGGGTGAGAGAGTCATTCTTAGCCTTTCACCGCGCCGGCCATGATGCCGGAGACCAGCTGGCGGCCCGCGAGCACGAAGAGGATGAGCAGGGGGATCGTCGCCATCACGGCTCCGGCGAGCACGATCGAGTAGTCGACGTATTTGGCCGACTGCAGCTGGCTGAGCGCGACCTGCAGGGTCGGGTTCTGTGGCACGACGAGGAGCGGCCAGAGGTAGTCGGTCCAGGCGGTCATGAACGTGAACAGCCCGAGGATCGCCATGGCGGGGCGGGCGGCCGGAACGCCGACGTGCCAGAAGGTGCGGATCATGTTGGCGCCGTCCATTCGCGCCGCCTCGATGAGCTCTTCGGGGATCACGTCGATCAGGTACTGGCGCATGAAGAACACGCCGAAAGCCGTCACTAGGGTGGGGATGATCACCGCGCCGAGTGTTCCCGTCCAGCCGAACTGCTTCATCACCATGAACAGGGGGATGATGCCGAGTTGTGTCGGAACGGCCAGCGTGGCGATCACGAACACCATCAGGCCTTCACGTCCGCGGAAGCGCAGCTTGGCGAAGGCGTACCCGGCGAGTGTCGAGAACGCGACGACCGACAGGGTGATCACGCTGGCGACGATGATCGAGTTGCCGAGCGCGAGCCAGAACGGGATCGTGTCGAGCACCTGCCCGACGTTGGTCCAGAACTGTCCGCCGGGAAGCAGGGGCGGCCAGGTGGAGGAGAGCACGCTGCTCGGGCTCGAGCCGGCGACGAACGACCACCAGAGCGGGTAGGCGCCGCCCACGAACAGGGCGATGAGGAGGCCGTAGGTCAGGAATCCGGGGCGGCGGTCGATGCCGAGGGCACGGCGCCGGGGCTTCCGTTCTTTCGGTGCGCGCGCCGTCTCGCGGACGCGGGGAGCGGTGGCGGTCATGATCTCTTCTCCTCGGCGGCCGCCGCGAGGGCAAGGCCGCCTTCTGTCTGAGCGTCTGTGATGTCGGTGTCGGTGTCGGTGGCGGGGTCGCCGGCAGCGGCGCTCGCCGACTGGTGGCGCGCGATCTTCCGCGCCGTCCGCTTCTTGTGCAGCCTGTTCTCGGTGGATGCGATGCGCCGCGAGATCAAGAAGTTGAGCACGCCGAACAGCACGATGATGATGAACAGCAGCCAGGCGATGGCTGAGGCCCTGCCGAAGTTCTGGCGGTTGAACGCCATGTCCCACAGGTAGAGCACGGTGGTCTGATACTGCCGCTGCGGGCCGCCGGGTACGGCACTGGACGGGTTGAAGAGCTTCGGCTCGGTGAAGATCTGCAGACCGCCGATCGTGGCGGTGATGATCACGAAGATCATGGTCGGCCGGATGCTCGGCAGCGTGATCGAGAAGAACCGGCGGAAAGACCCGGCGCCGTCGAGCGCGGCGGACTCGTGGATGTCGCGCGGCACGGCCTGCATCGCCGCCAGCAGGATTAGCGCGTTGTAGCCGGTCCAGCGCCAGTTGACCATCGAGGCGATGGCGACGTGCGACGGAAAGGTCTCGGTCTTCCAGTTGATCGGCGAGAGGTGGAACGACTGCAGCAGGTTGTTGATGAGGCCGTACTTCTCGTCGAACGCGCTGGAGAAGATGAGGGTCACCGCGACCGGGGTCACGACGTAGGGGATGAGCACGCTCATGCGCCAGAAGGTCTTGCCCCGGATGTTCTGGTCGAGGATGGCGGCGATGAACACCGCGCCGATCAGCTGCGGGATGGCGGAGAGCAAGAAGATGCTGACCGTGTTGAACAGCGAGTTCCAGAAGAACGGGTCGTTCAGCTCGGTGACGTAGTTGCCGAGGCCGACCCACTCGCCGGGCCCGGTCAGCAGGTTCCACTTGTTCAGAGACACGACGAACGTGTAGACGAGCGGGAACAGCCCGACGAGACCGAAGAGGATGAAGAACGGCGCGACGTAGAAGTACGGCGACGCCTTCACGTCGAAGCGGTTCAGCTTCTGACGAAAGGTGAGTGCTCGACGGGCGTCGCGGTCGTTGCGGTCGGGGCGGCGGCGGTCGTCGCCGCGGCCCCTGTCGGACGCGCTCGTGGCGGGTGGCGTGGTGACGGTGGTCATGATCTCCCCAAGTGCGGGCCCTCGGATGCGGTGGTGCCGCATCCGAGGGCCCCGATGGTTCTGCTTACTTGTTGACGACGAGCTGGTCGAGCAGCTTCATGGCGTTGTCCCACGCCTGATCGCCGTTGGCCTTGCCGGAGTCGAGCTGCTGCACCGACGGACCGAACACCTGGGACTGGATGACGGAGTCGTCCGGTCCCTTGTACTGTGCGACGACGCCCTTCGCGCGCTCGGCGAGGATCGTGCCGAGGGGTGCGTTGTTGAAGAACTTCGTCAGGTCGCTGTCACCGGTGACACCCGGGTCGGACTGCGCCTCGGTGACCGAGGGGAACGTTCCGGCGGCCTGGAAGGTAGCGACCTGCGACTTGGCGGTGGTCAGCCAGGCGGCGAGGTCTGCGGCCTCCTTCGCGTGCTTCGACTGCTTCGGCACGGTCAGGAACGAGCCGCCCCAGTTGGCTGCGCCACCGGGGAAGACGTTGGCGAAGTCCCAACCGGTGGTGGCGTCTCCGCCGCCGGCCTTGACCTGGCCCTGAACGACGCCGAGCATCCAGCCCGGGCAGACGAACGTGGCGAACGAGCCGTCGGTGAACGCCTTGCCCTTGCCCCAGTCCCACTGGGTCTGGTTGGAGGAGAGGCCGGCAGCGGCGCCCGCGGCGAGCTGGCTCCACAGACCCTTGAGGTCGGCGTTGTCCTTGATGTTGAGGTCACCGTCGGTGGTGTAGTACCCCTCCTTCTGCTGGTTCACCATCGCGTTCCAGAGAAAGCCGGACTGGTCGTAGAACGGCTTGCCGGTGGCTGCCTTGTACTGCTCGCCGACCTTGAAGTAGTTCTCCCAGGTGGCGGAGTCTCCACCGAACAGCTTCGCGACGCCGTCGCGGTCGCTCGGCAGGCCGGCGGCGGCGAACAGCTTGCTGTTGTAGCAGAGGCCTTCCGGTCCGATGTCGGTGCCGTAACCGATGACGCGGCCGTCTTTGTCGGTGGCCTGCTTGAGCTTCCAGTCGACCCATCGGCTGTCGATCTTGGAGGCGCCGAAGTCTTTCAGGTCGTTGAACTGGTCGGAGACCTGCATGACCTTGCTGAGCCAGCCCTCCTCGACGGCCTGCACGTCGGGCAGTCCGCTTCCGGCGGCCTGCTTGGTCTGCCAGTCGGTCAGGGCGTTGTCACCGGTGTCGATGTTGGTGGCCTTGATCTTGATGCTGGGGTGCTCCTTCTCGTACTGCGAGTAGAGCTTGTCGAATCCCATCGTGCCGAACGTGGTGACGGTCAATGTGATCGGGTTCGAGCTGCTGCCGCTGTCCCCGCCGCTGGATGAACATCCTGCTGCGAGGAGGGCGAAGGATGCTGCGCCGGCGACGGCCGCAGCGACCTTGGTGCGTCGTGAGAACTTCACGGTCACTCCCTTGTGTGCGTGTGTGTGCGTGGTCTTGTGTTTCCTCGGAGAGAGCGCTCTCACGAAATGTCGTGAGAGCGCTCTCACGAGTTGCGTCAAACCATATGCATGCACTCGCCCCTGTGTCAACACGAGCGACGGTTCGCGCGGCGCCGGATCGACCCTCCAGCGGCCCGCGAAGCTCGATTCGCCGCGAGTCGGCACCCGGAAAACGGCGACGGCCGCCGACTCCGGAGGGGAGCCGACGGCCGTCAGGACCGTGATCTAATCGTGACCTCAGTCGGTCGCGGGATCGACCTTGGGGCGCTGCGCGCGAACGGATGCGGTGTTCGCGCCGGGCTCGATCAGGGCGCCGAAATCGTCGGCCGCGCGGTGGGCGAGCACGCCCGTGTCCAGTTCGGCGGCTTCGTCGTCTTCGGCCGCCGAGCCGAGCACGCTGGCGACACTGATGCGCTCACGCTCGGTCTCTGCATCCGCCTCGGCCTTGTCGTCGGCCGCCTCCTGCAGCGCCGACTTGGCGCGGAGCGGGGGAGCCTTGAAGAACAGGGTGAGCACGAACGCCAGCAGCACCACGATCAGCGCCACCCAGTAGACGGTCACCGCCGAGGCGTTGAACCCCTGGAGGAACGGCTTGGCCAGTCGCGGGTCTGCGCCCTTCAGGAACGACGTGTCGTTGAGGCTCGCGTTGCCGGCCGAGGAGGCATCGCTCGATCCGCTCGTCGGGTTGGCGTTGATCTGGTCGACGGCCTGCTTCACGACCTGCTCGCGCACGGCGTCGTTCGACAGGTCGGTTCCGGGCGGCAACTGAGCCTTGATCGGCGTCACGAACTTGTCGTAGGCGAGGGACATGATCTGCTTGTTCTCGGGTGCGTTGGCCACGGCCGGGTCGAGAGCCGCATCCAGAGCGCTGGTGAGCGTCGCGTCGTTCGTGAGCGAGTTCGTGAGATTCGCCGGGAACACCGAGAACAGCAGCGACAGCAGCACCGCGGTGCCGAGCGTTCCACCGATCTGACGGAAGAACGTGGAGGCGCTGGTCGCGACACCCATGTCTTTCAGGCCGACCGAGTTCTGGCTCGCGATAGTGAGCGTCTGCATCAGCTGGCCGAGTCCCAGACCGATGAGGAGCATGGCTCCCGCGATGAACCAGTACGAGTCGTCGTAGTGCAGGAACGTCAGGTAGAAGAACCCGCCGGCGAGGAACAGCGTTCCGATGACGGGGAACTGCCGGTAGCGACCGGTGCGGGCGATGATCTGACCGCTGGCGATCGAGGAGATCATCAGACCCAGGATCATCGGCAGCAGCTGCAGACCGCTCTCGGTCGGGTTGGAGCCGAGCACCAGCTGGAGGTAGAGCGGCAGGGTCAGCATGGCGCCGAACATCCCGAAACCGACGAACACACCGATGATGGTCGCCATCGAGAACGTGGACGAGCGGAACAGCTTGAGCGGGATGAGCGCGTCGTCTTTCATCGCCATCTCGATGAAGATGAACGCGATGATGCCCACAGCTCCGAGCACGTAGCAGACGAAGGCGCCCGGGCTGTCCCAGCCCCACTCGCGCCCCTGCTCGGCGATGAGGAGCAGCGGGGCGAGCGCCACGATCACGGCCGTCGCACCCCACCAGTCGATCCTCACCGAGCCGGGTGTGTGCTTGGGCAGGTGCAGGAATCGCAACACGACGAGCAGCGCGATGACGCCGATCGGAACGTTGATCAAGAAGACCCAGCGCCAGCCGGCGATCCACAGGATCTGGTTCGCGCCGGCGAACAGGCCGCCGACCAGTGGGCCGATCAGGCTCGAGATGCCGAACACCGCGAGGAAGTATCCCTGGTATTTCGCACGCTCGCGGGGGGCGAGCATGTCACCCATGATCGCTAGCGGCATCGACATGAGGCCACCGGCTCCGAGACCCTGGATGGCACGGAACACGGCGAGTTCGATCATCGACGTCGAGAAGACGGCGAGGATCGATCCGGCCACGAAGATGACGATCGCGAGGATGAAGAGCAGGCGACGGCCGAAGATGTCGGAGAGCTTGCCGTAGATGGGCGTCGAGATCGTCGACACGATGAGGTAGCCGGTGGTCACCCACGCCTGCTGGCTGAGGCCGTGCAGATCGTCACCGATGGTGCGGATGGCGGTTCCGACGACGGTCTGGTCGAGAGCGGACAGGAACATTCCGGCCATGAGGCCGAAGATGACGAACAGGATCTGCCGGTGCGACATGATCGCGTTCGTCGGGGCGGCCGGGGCCGGGGATGCTTGGCTTGACATGAGTCTCCGAGTCGAGAGTCGTAGAAAAAGGGGACACCCGAGCCATGGGCATCACACCGATGTGGGCGCAAAGAAAAATTGCGGAGAGTGCAAAGTTACACCCTCTGTGAGCAGTGATCCAACACGATTCTCCCCCTGGAGTGGCTGTTCGCCCAGGGCGAACCTCGCGCCAGCGCTGGGATCGATGCGGACGCATGGAGCCGGTGTGCGCGCCACGCGCACCCCACTCAGGTGTCGCAAAGACTCGAAGCGTACCGTTGACGACAACCCGAACCGACCTCTCGCCCGCCACACCCCCGAAGGCCACGACGCATGCGTTCGATTTCACGATCATCCACTTCCCGCAGAATCCTCGCCATCGCCGGCTTCGCTGCGGCGACCGCTTTTGTGCTCACCGGATGCGCTGGCCAGCCGTCGCCCGCGGTCAAGGCTGTCGCCGGAACGGCTGAGACGAAGGCCCCTGCCGGCACGACGATCTCAACGGTCAGCCCCGCGGCCGGCAGCGTCTCCGGCGGCACCGTCACGATCACCGGAACCAACCTCGACGACGTGAAGACCGTGCAGATCGGTTCGCAGACTGCCGCCGTGCAGAAGGCGACGGACTCCAAGATCGTCGCCGTCGTGCCCGCCGCCACCAGCTTCCAGCCCGGTCAGGCGGCCGTGTCGGTCACCACCGCCGCGGGCAAGGCCGTCACCACCGGCAAGACGTACTCGTACGAGGTGTCCAGTCCGGTCGACAAGCAGCTCAACTACGCGATGACGTACTGGAAGAACTACAACACGGCCGAGTGGGGAGACCTCAACTCGGTGGGCGGCGATTGCGCCAATTTCGTGAGTCAGACCCTGATCGCGCGCGGGTGGACGCAGAACGACGACTGGTACAACAAGGATGCGGCCGGCGACTGGGCCCCCGCCTGGGGTTACGTGCCGTCGATGGATGCGTACTTCCGCGCGAATGCCGCATCCCTCGGCCTCACGGAGTATTCGTTCGACCAGCGCGACAAGATCAAGGTCGGCGACATCGTGATGTTCGACTGGAACGACAACGACTCCCTCGACCACGTGCAGATCGTCTCGGCCGTCGAGAACGTGAACGGCCAGGTCAAGATCAAGATGGTCGGCCACAACGAAGACAGCGACTACCGCGACCTAGACGACGCGATCACCGTCGACCACCCGGGCGGCATCGGTCACTTCTGGAGCCTGTCCAAGTAGCCCGTCACCCCTTTGCGGGGTACGCCCCGGCGTATGGGTGGTGTCGGCCCGGTCTAGGCTCGGCCGTGTGATGTTCGGTGCCGGGGGTGGGCGCCCCGCGATGCGGCGGGAGCGCGGGTCGAAGCGGGTTCGCGCGATGCGGCGGACGCCGCCGATGGTCGCCGTGCTGCTGTCCGCTCTCGTCGTGACCGGTTGCGCGGCTGGTCCTTCTCAGGCCGGAGTGCAGAGTCCTGGAGGTTCTCATCACCACACGCCGCATTCGACTCCGTCGGCCGAACGCCCGACGCCCACAGCGACTCCGACGCCGACCGTGATCGCGTTCGACAAGACCGCGCAGTCGGTGGATGACCCCGCGAGCCCGTGGGTCGTGGTGAACAAGCCTCGCCAGCTGAACCCGGTCGGCTATGTTCCCGCCGACCTGGTGTTCCCCGGCGTCACGTACATGAACCGGCAGCCCATGCGGCAGCAGACGGCGGATGCGCTTCTCGCCCTCTTCGCCGCCGGTCGCGCCGAGGCCGGTCTCGAGTTCTCGGTGCAGAGCGCATACCGCGCGTACGATTCGCAGGTGCGCGTCTACGACGACGACGTCGCCCGTAACGGGCGCGTTTACGCCGACACCGACACCGCGCGCCCGGGCCACAGCGAGCACCAGACCGGTCTGGCCGTCGACATCAGTGCCGTTCCCGCCAAGTGCTCGCTCGACGCGTGCTTCGCGCAGACGCCTCAAGGCGTCTGGCTGGCCGCGAACGCCTACCGGTTCGGCTTCCTGCTCCGCTACCCGGCCGACAAGGTCGCCGTGACCGGCTTCACCTTCGAGCCTTGGCATTTCCGCTTCGTCGGCGTTCCCTTGGCGACCGAACTGCACCGCACCGGCGTCACCACCCTCGAAGAGTTCTTCGGCGTCCCCGGCGGCACCCAGTACACCGGCTGACCGGCTGACCGGCCGACCTCGCGTGGCGGGGTCGCGCGAGTGTGGCCATCCCCAACGAGTGTGGCCACTGCGGTCGAGTGTGCCCGGCATACCGGCCACACTCGACCGCACCGGCCACATTCACGCTCGTCTCGACACCACCGGCCACATTCGCGAACCCGCTCGCGCGCAAACCGGCCACATTCGCGCCCAACATCCGCGCGACCGGGCTGGATGCGCATCCACCTGCCGACCGGCACGCACACCGTTCACTACCCGCGGCGGGCGGAACACGATGCGCGCCGCGCGTGCGCCGCGCGTCCGGCGTGCCAACGCGTGCGTGCACCGTGCGTGCCGGCGCGTGCGTTCACCGTGCGCGCCCACCGTGCATGCCCAGGCGCGCCGGCGCGCCGCGTCACGCCCCAGCCAGCGCCTCCCCGACGATGCGCTTGGCCTCTTCTTGCACCTCGCGGAGATTGTCGGCGCCGTCGAACGATTCCGCGTAGATCTTGTAGACGTTCTCGGTGCCACTGGGGCGTGCCGCGAACCAGGCCCGGGCCGTCTCGACTTTGACGCCGCCGAGGGCTGCGTCGTTGCCGGGGGCGCGGCTGAGCTTGGCCGTGATCGGTTCGCCGGCGAGCTCGGTCGCGGTGATCGCGTCTCCGTCGAGCTTGCCCAGAGCAGACTTCTCGGCGGGACTGGCCGGAGCGTCGACCCTCTCGTAGACCGGGTCGCCGAACTTCTCGGTGAGCTCGGCGTAGAGCTGAGACGGCGTCTTGCCTGTGACGGCACGGATCTCGCTCGCCAGCAGCGCCAGCAGAATGCCGTCTTTGTCGGTCGTCCAGACCGAGCCGTCGAAACGGAGGAAGCTCGCACCCGCGCTCTCTTCGCCGCCGAAGCCGACCGAACCGTCGATCAGGCCGGGAACGAACCACTTGAACCCGACGGGCACCTCCCACAGCCGGCGACCGAGCGACTCCGCCACGCGGTCGATGATGGAGGAGGAGACGAGGGTCTTGCCGACGGCCGCATCTTCGCGCCAGCCGGAGCGTGTGCGGTAGAGGTAGTCGATCGCGACGGCGAGGTAGTGGTTGGGGTTCATCAGACCGCCGTCGGGAGTGACGATGCCGTGCCGGTCGGCGTCGGCGTCGTTTCCGGTGAGGATGTCGTAGTCGTCTTTATGCTGAAGCACCGAGGCCATCGCCAACGGACTCGAGGGGTCCATGCGGATCTTGCCGTCCCAGTCGAGGGTCATGAAGCTCCAGGTCGGGTCGACCGTCGGGTTCACCACCGTGAGGTCGAGCCCGTAGCGCTCGGCGATCGCCGACCAGTAGTGCACGCTCGCGCCGCCGAGCGGGTCGGCGCCGATACGGATGCCGCTCTCTTTGATGGCCTTGACGTCGATAATTTTCTCGAGGTCGTCGACATAGCGCCCCCGGAAGTCGTAGGTTTCGACACCGCTCGGCTCGCTCATCCGTACATCCCGGAGCTCGTCGGCGATGAGCTCGTTCGCCCGCTTCGCTATCCAGCTCGTGGCGTCGGTGTCGGCGGGGCCGCCGTGCGGAGGGTTGTACTTGAAGCCGCCGTCGGTGGGCGGGTTGTGGCTCGGGGTCACGACTATGCCGTCGGCCTGGTCGTCGTGCCCTGCCCGGTTGTAGGCGATGATCGCGTGCGACACGGCAGGCGTGGGCACCCAATCGTCGAACTCGTCGACCAGCACGCGCACCTCGTTGCCGACGAGCACGGCGAGGGCCGTGGTCATCGCGAATTCGCTGAGCAGGTGGGTGTCGGCGCCGATGAAGAGAGGGCCGGTGATGCCCTGCGACGCGCGGTACTCGACGATCGCCTGCGTGGTGGCCGCGATGTGGTTCTCGTTGAACGCCGTGTTGAGTGAACTGCCTCGGTGCCCGGAGGTGCCGAACACCACCCGCTGCTCGGGGATGTTCACATCGGGCTTCAGCTCGTAGTAGGCACGGCGAAGCGCGTCGACGTCGATCAGGTCGGACTCCTGGGCGGGGGTGCCAGCTCGTTCGTTCATGCCCCCATCCTTCCACTCGGGGCCCGGCGCGCCAGAGGGGCTGCTCGATGATGTGCGTAAGTTTCTCGGCGGGCGAACTGTGGAGAAGCGCTTGGCTAAGCTGATCGCCATGTCCGATCCTGCCGAGCCCACCGCCGATCCGCTCTCCGCGCTCTCGACCGACGTAGACGACGCAGAAGAGGTCTACAGCTTTCTCGGCCCGTCCGGCACCTTCACCGAGGCTGCCCTCGCGCAGGTTCCTCAGGCCGTCGGCAAGAAGTGGCGCGCGGTCAACAACGTCGGCGAAGCTCTCGCCGACGTCGTCGCCGGTCGCAGTGTCGCCGCGATGATCGCGATCGAGAACTCGATCGAGGGCGGTGTGTCGGTCGCACAGGACGCACTCGCGACCATCCCCGGTCTGCGGATCGTGGGGGAGTACCTCGTTCCCGTCAACTTCGTGCTGGTCGCCCGGCCCGGCACGACGCTCGCCGACGTCAAGCTCGTGAACGCGCATCCGGTCGCCTACGGCCAGACGCACCAGTGGCTCGACGCGAACCTGCCCGATCACGGACACCTGCCCGCGTCGAGCAACGTGGCGGCCGCGTCGTCGCTCTTCGACGGCAGCCCCGCGGATGCCGCGATCGCCCCGCCCACGATCGTCGACCACCACGACGTCGTCGTGCTGGCGGAGAACATCGGCGACAACCCCAACGCGGTCACCCGGTTCGTGCTCGTCGGTCGCGACCGCGGCGTGCCCGCCCCGACGGGCGCCGACAAGACGAGCCTCGTCGCCGAGCTTCCCGACGACCGCCCCGGAAGCCTGCTCGATCTCCTCGAACAGTTCTCGACCCGCGGCGTCAACCTCAGCCTCATCGAGTCCCGGCCGATCGGCGACGCCCTCGGGCGCTACCGGTTCGTGATCGACGCCGACGGCCACATCCATGACGAGCGGGTGGCGGATGCGCTGCTCGGCCTCCGCCGGTTCAGCCCGGCTGTCATCTTCCTCGGCTCCTACCCTCGCGCCGACGGCGCCGCGGTCGACTACGACCGCCGCTACCGCGACGACGTGTTCACCGAGGCGCGCGAGTGGCTCGCGTCACTCACCGCCCCGGAACCGGGGCCGGACGCCGACCGCACACGCTGATCGTGCGGGGGTAGGCTGCGAGCCAGAAGCGAGGAGGCGCCATGGTTCTGAACCACGACCGTCGCGAGAGCGAGAGCGAGAGCGGCAGCGGTGCCGGCGGCGTTCCGGATGCGGTGGGCCAGTCCCCGAGCGCAGACGCGGCCCCGACCGCGCGCGCCACAGAACCGGCCGCACCGGCCGCAGCGTCCGCATCCTCGGAAGGCGCTTTCGACCCGAACTACGACCCGGCCTTTCAGCGCGGATACTCTCCCCGCCCCGGCGAGGAGAGCCGCACCCGCCTCCGCACCGTCGCCGACGACTCCCCGTTCCGGCGCCCGGCCGCCGGCGCCCCGGCCGATCAGCGCCCGCCGCGTGTTCCGCGCGCCCCGCGTGCGCCGCGCGACGACTCCTGGGCCGCATCCGACGCCGCGTCGCTCGACCGCGCCGAGGCCGAGGCAGCCGATGTAGCCGCAGCCGCAGCCGCAGTGTCCGGCGCGGGGTCGGCGCTGCCGCCCGAACTCGAAGCGCTCGGCTTCGGCGCATCCAGCGTTCCCTTCGACGACGACGAAGACGACGCGGCCCCCGACGGGTGGCGCCCGCTCGACCGCAGCGACACCGCCGTGGTGATCACCGGGGCGAGCATCCTCGAACGGGCCGAGCTGTCGCCGCGGCGCAACCCGTACTTCTTGGCGCTGTGGATCATGGGCGGCGGATTCGTGGTTCTCGGCGTCTTGCTCTACGCCGTCTCGGTCTACACCTCGTACACATCGACCGCCGACTCGCAAGACGTCTCGACGCTCGTGTTCAGCCAGGTCGGGTGGATGCTCGCCAGCCCTCTCGTGATGGTCGGCCTGGCGACCATCGTGGCGCTCGTGCTGCTCACCGCGCTCCGTTCGCGTACGCGTCGGCACTCCTCGGAAGCCGAGGGAGCAGCCGATCGGACCACGGCGCCGGGTGCCGGCGAGAGCTACTGAGGGCGGCTCCGGATGCCCGCCGCGACCCGCGCACTGCTCAGAACGTCTCGCCTGTTGGTGGCCGTGTCGATCGTGTTCGCCGTCGGCGCCGCGATCTGCGTGATCGTGCCCGTCGCGAACTACCCGGACGCCCGCACGTCGTACCTCTTTGCGGGATCGTTGTCGACAGGTCTGGCCCAGCTCTTGAGCGCTCCGACCGTCACGTTCGCGCTCGTCAGCGCCGTCGGTGCGGTCGTGCTGCGCGCCATCGCCTGGGAGGGTCGTTCGCCCGTGGAGCGGCGACCGGTCAGACCGCCGAGGGAACCCTGACCTTCAGCCCGCGCCGGTGGACCGTGAGATCCACGGCGACGACCTCGCCGAATCCGTCGCCGTCGAGCTCGAACGGCTCGGGCACCTCCACCGTCAGCTGCACGCTCCCGGAGCGCAGGTAGCTGAGCTCCGTGCGCACGGCGCGGTCGGTGATGCGGATGATCCGCTGACCGAGCGCCGTCTTGCGCAGCACCCGGTTCTCCCAGGTGACCTTGCGCCAGATCATCAGCCAGCCGAACATCGACTTGGGCTGCATGATCGCGATGTCGAGCATCCCGTCGTCGACCAGCGCGTCGGGGATGAGCACGATGTTGCCCGGGAGCGTGCCGCAGTTGGCCACCAGGATGGTGCTCACGTGCGCGGAGCGCGGTTCTCCGTCGTCGAGCGCGTAGCCGACGCGCACCTTCTGGGCCCGGGGAAGCGCGCGGAACCCGGCGTCGACGTAGGCGAGCCAGCCGACCCGGCGCTTGAGGCGCGGCCGGGTGTTCGCGATCATCGCCGCGTCGATGCCGAGGCCGACCATCACCAGGAAGGTGTGCTCCTTCTTCTCCCCGTGCACTCCGGTGGTGACCGCGAGCCCGATGTCGATCGCGCGCGTCGCACCCTCGAAGGCGATCGCGCACGCGACCTCGACGCTGGAGTGCGTGATCCCGATGTTGCGGGCGAGCAGATTGCCGGTGCCCGACGGCAGGATGGCGAGCACCGCATCCGTGTCGCGCACCGCTTCGGCGACCGCCCGCACGGTGCCGTCGCCGCCCGCCGCGATCACGAGGGTCGCACCGGCCGCGACGGCGTCGCGCGTCTGCTGCTGGCCTTCGTTCTCGACGGTCGTCTCGAACCACATCAGCGAGGCGACGCCGGCTCGGGCGGCGGCCGCTTCGATCGCCGCCTTCACCCGGGCGATGTCGACCTTGATCGGGTTGTAGACGACGGCGACGGGTCCGCTGGGGATGCTCGGCCGATCGCTCACGCGTTCACGCTACTCGTTCCCTGTGGATAACCCCGAATGCGTCGGACGCGCTCGATAAGCTGTCGGGGTGATCGATCCAGTGCTCCTCCGCGAAAACCCCGACGTCATCAAGCGATCGCAAGAGGCGAGGGGCGACTCCGTCGAACTCGTCGACCAGGCTCTGCAGGCAGACCGGGAGCGTCGGGCGGCGATCGCGGCCTTCGAAGAGCTGCGTGCCGAGCAGAACGCATTCGGCAAGCAGGTCGCGGCGGCGCCCAAGGAGCAGAAGAAGGAGCTCGTCGCTCAGGCGCAGAGCCTCGCGGGCCGGGTGAAAGAGGCGCAGGCCGCATCGAACGAGGCGGACGCTCGCTTCACCGAGGTGCTGCGCAGCATCGGCAACCCGATCATCGACGGGGTGCCAGCGGGCGGCGAAGACGACTTCGTCACGCTGAGAACCGTGGGCGAGAAGCCAACGTTCGACTTCGAGCCGCGAGACCACCTCGAACTCGGCGAACTGCTCGGCGCCATCGACATGGCCCGAGGGGCCAAGGTCTCCGGCGCGCGATTCTCCTACCTGCGCGGCGTGGGCGCCCGGCTCGAGATCGCGCTGATGAACATGGCGCTCGATCGCGCGCTCGCCGCAGGGTTCATCCCCATGATCACCCCGACGCTCGTGAAGCCCGAGATCATGCAGGGCACCGGCTTTCTCGGCGCCCACGCCGACGAGATCTACCACCTGCCGGCCGACGACCTCTACCTCACGGGAACGAGCGAGGTCGCGCTCGCCGGGTATCACGCCGACGAGATCGTCGACGTGACCGAGCCCATCCGTTACGCCGGCTGGTCCACCTGCTACCGCCGCGAGGCCGGCTCGGCGGGCAAAGACACCCGGGGCATCATCCGGGTGCACCAGTTCAACAAGCTCGAGATGTTCGTCTACACGCTGCCCGAAGCGGCGGAAGCCGAGCACGCCCGCCTGCTGCAGTTGCAGGAAGACATGCTGCAGTCGCTCGGTCTCAGCTACCGGGTGATCGACACGGCCGCGGGCGACCTCGGTTCGAGCGCCGCGCGCAAGTACGACGTCGAAGCCTGGGTGCCGACGCAGGATGCGTACCGCGAGCTCACCTCGACCTCCAACTGCACGACGTTCCAGGCCCGGCGGCTCGACATCCGCTACCGCACCGAGAGCGGCAAGACCAGCCCGGTCGCCACGCTCAACGGCACGCTGGCGACGACCCGCTGGCTCGTCGCCATCCTCGAGACACACCAGCAGGCCGACGGTTCGGTGATCGTGCCGGAGCCGCTGCGCCCCTACCTGGGTGGCCTCGAGGTGCTGGAGCCGATCGAACGGTGAGCCACGAGAACCGCATACTGATCGCGCTCGACGTCGACGGCACACTCATCCATGAAGACGAGACGGTCGGCGACGCCGTGCTCGCGGCTGTGGCCCGCGTTCGCGACGCAGGCCACGAGGTCATGCTCGCCACCGGCCGCAGCTGGGAGACCGCCCGCGGCATCCACGAACGGTTCGGCCTCGACAGCGAGTTCGTGGTGTGCGCGAACGGCGCCGTCACCATGAAACGCGACGACACCGCCGATGACGGTTACCGTCGTGAGTTCGTGGAGGTGTTCGATCCCACGGAGGTGCTGGAGACCATCCGGCCTTTCCTGCCGAGCGGCAGTTTCATGGTCGAAGACGGCACAGGGTTCCGGCGCTACACCGAGGGCATGAGCGAGTGGGAGCTCGCGAACGGCATCGAGGTGCCGTTCGAGGAGCTGACCCGTCATCCCGCCACCCGCGTCGTCGTCGTGTCTCCGCAGCACGACGAGGAGGAGTTCCTCTCCATCGTCGAGCGGATGGGCCTGCACAAGGTCACCTACGCCATCGGCTGGACGGCGTGGCTCGACATCGCTCCCGAAGGCGTGAACAAGGCGACCGCGCTCGAACGGGTGCGAGCGGCGCTGGACATCCCGCTCTCCCGCGTGGTGGCCGTGGGTGACGGCCGCAACGACATCGACATGCTCACCTGGGCGGCCGCCGAAGGCCGGGGCGTCGCGATGGGGCAGGCTCCGGATGAGGTCAAAGCGGTGGCCAATTCGGTCACGGCACCGGTCGTGGAAGATGGTTTGGCGCAGCTGCTCGATCACCTGTGATCAGCACTTCTTGCGCGTGTGTCCAGAAGTTTGCCAGGGTGATCTGCGACTCTGGAAAGCCGTGCGACGCACGCAAGACCCCTGGAAGGAAGTGAATGAGCGAGTTGCCCACCCGCGCCGAGTTGCGTGCGAAAGAGACATCGGCTGGTCCGACCATCGCGCGCCACGGCCGCTTGAAAGAGCATCGCCCGTTCCGTTTCATCCTCATGATGCTCGTCGCCGTGATCGGCGTCGTGTCGGTCAGCAGCGTCTCCGTGGCCGCCTATGCGCTGTGGGATGTGACCTCCAGCCTCAAAGCGCCGGTCAAGCTGGTCGACGCCAAGGGTCAGCCGATCCCGCAGGTGGGCGCGATCGACGGCGCCTTCAACGTTCTCCTCGCCGGAAGCGACTCGGGTGGCGGCAACGCCTCGTATGGTGAGCGCGGCGAGAACCTCAACGACGTGACGATGCTGCTCCACGTCTCCGCCGACCACAAGAACATGACGGTCGTGAGCTTTCCCCGCGACATGTACGTGCCCATCCCCGCATGCCCCGACGGCAAGGGCGGAACGTACGACGCGATGAGCCGCCAGAAGATCAACAACACGCTGGCCTACGGCGGCCTGGCGTGCACGGTGCTCACCGTCGAGAAGCTCACCGGCATGACCATCCCCTACGCAGGAGTCATCGAGTTCGACGGCGTGATCGAGATGTCGAACGCCGTCGGCGGTGTTCCCGTCTGTGTCGCCGGCGACATCACCGACCCATACACCGGGCTCGACGTGAAGGCCGGCCAGAACACTTTGCAGGGCAGCCAGGCGCTCGCGTTCCTGCGCACCCGCCACGGTGTCGGCGACGGTTCCGACCTCGGCCGCATCAGCAACCAGCAGGTGTTCCTCTCCTCGCTCGTGCGCACGATCAAGAGCGCGGACACCCTCTCGAACCCGGTGAAGGTCTACGGCCTGGCCAAGGCTGCGACGAGCAACATCAGTCTCTCCGAAAGCCTCAACAACATCGGCACGATCGCATCCATGGCGGTGGCGCTGAAAGACATCGACCTCAACAAAGTGGTGTTCGTGCAATACCCGAACCACTATGTCGACGGCGGCGTGGCCCCCACCGAAGACGCGGCCACTGCGCTGTTCAGCGCCCTCCAGAACGACCAGTCGATCGCGCTGACCGGCGACACCGGCGTCGGCTCCGAGGCCGACCCGAACGCTCCGGCCACCGACACCCCGGCGACGACCGCGCCCACCGACGGTTCCACGGCCCCCGCGACCGAGGCTCCAGCCGACGGTTCCACCGACGGCTCGACGGATGCCGGTGGCACGGTCGACCTCCCGTCGACGGTGCACGGCCAGACAGCCAACCAGTACACCTGCTCCAAGCCGTTCAGCGAGTAGCAGCGCCGGAACGCTCGGGCGCCGTCCGTTAGAATCGGTCGACGCCGGTTAGCGCCGGCGCCGGGAGGGCTGTCCGAGCGGCCGATGGAGCCAGTCTTGAAAACTGGTGGGCAGAAATGTCTCGTGGGTTCGAATCCCACGCCCTCCGCATGATGTAGAACTCCCTCTTCCCAGGAATTTGCTGGGAAACGGCGTCTCCCCAGCGATGAACCAGTGACGATTTGCGCACATTTTGCGCACAACTGGAGCGGCACGAAGCCCGCCTGATGAGCCTTTCCGGGGTCAGCACAGAGGTTATCGGCCGCGGAGCCAGTCCTCATCCGGCTCCCAGTCCAGCACGCTTTCGTCCGCCGGTTCTGGCTGAAGCTCTACTTGCCTGTTCATCGGGGCGAACGGTTCCATTTCACCCGACGCCTCATCGAGGAACAATCCACACACCGAACACCGGAACTCGGCAGGCAACCCGTAGACCTCATGAACGAACCACTCGCTGTCAAACTGTCCGTTGTGGTCGTAGATGCTCTCAGTGGTGATCTCCTCTGCTCGCTCGCGAATGTAGGTCAGCTTCCCCATTCGCTCGCACGCGGGGCACTTCCAAGGAGTCTGCTGCCAGTCGTGAGGAAGCCGAACGGGTACGGGGCGCCCTTCTAGGATGCTTAGCGCTCGCTCGCGATCCGTGTCAGAGAGTCCGGCGCTGAGGACGCTGACTGTATCTCGCGCCGCAGCTAGCTTGGTTGCGACTCGTCGCGACACTTCTGTGCTGCGAACATCGCGTAGTTCCCTTACAAGCGGTTGCAGCTCTTCACCCCAAAAGTCCTCTTCTTCCCATTCGATCTGATGAACGTGAAGGTCGCCCACGATACTGACGCAGGCGACTGCGGCTTCGGCGGCCGCCGATCGTCCAGTGAGAGCAGCATGCGCAGCGGCGTTACGCACTTCCATGACCGAATCGACTCGGGCAGCGAGATTGAGAGTCGGAAAGGCAAGCGAGATGTACCTGACCTGGTCGGTAAGCTTCGCTGTCCGGTGCGCTCGAAGATCGAGGCGTCCGGATTTATTGTGACGGGAAAGCGCGACCATGGATAATGGACTGTTTCGGTCGGCGAGCAGCACAGGATCAATGTGAGCCACGAAGGACGCAATCAAGTACTCCACGGCTGCTCCCAGCGCCATAGATGCCCGCCTAAGATCGCCATCGTCTTCGGCGGCGTGGCTAGTGAGACCCCGCCGCGCTTCGTCCTTTGCGGCGGCATAGAGGCCTTGCTCGAGCTGGGTTCGGTTGTCAGGGTTTGACTGCACGAGCCGATCTTGCCACTACCGCGTCCCTCAGCGCTCGGCCCACGGCCAAATCCAGAGCGTCCGCCACGGCGTCGAGATCGTCGTCGAAGAGGTCGGCGTATACGTCTAGGGTCATCGCGGCGGAGGCGTGACCCAGCATCCGCTGAACGGCTTTCACGTTCGCACCAGCGCTTACAGCCAGGCTCGCTGCAGTATGCCGGAGGTCGTGTACCGTCATCGGCTCGATTTCCGCACTCGCGAGGGCGGCCTTGAACCAGGTCCGTTCTCCGCGTGTCGCGCGCTTGAGGTGCTCGCCCAAGCGGCCGGGGAACAGGAGGTCGTTCGGCTGCTTATCGGCAACGACACTCGTGAGTGCGTCTGCAAGGAATGAGGGAAAGGCGACGGAACGCCGCTTGTGGGACTTAGGAGTGCCGACGATGGTTTCGCGGCCTACCTCGACTGCGTTCTCGGACACGACGATTCGTCGCCGCTTCAGGTCGACGTCGCGCACACGCAGTGCCGTCACCTCGCCCCACCGAAGACCGGTGTAAGCGAGCACCAGTATCAGCGCCTCGTGCTTACCGCTGGACCTTGCCAGATCGTGGACCTGCTGGTGGCTGAGGTAGCGGTGCGCTCGAGCGACCTTGCGGGGGAGTCGTGCCCCGCGCGCGACGTTGTTGGGGACGCGGCGATCGCGTACCGCAACGTCGAGGATGCCAGCGAGCACGCCGTAGGCGCGCAAGACAGTCGTCGCCGAACGTCCCGCGGTCAACGACGTGACCCATGCCTGAACGTCCGAGTGACGAACGTCTCCCACGGCGACGTTGCCCCATCGTGGTTGGACCTGGAGCCGCCACGCGATCTCGAGCGGGCGGAGCGACGACGGCTTCAGATGCGTCTGGTTGGCGAGCCACTCGACGCCCAGTGAGTTGATCGTTGTTCTCGCAGCGCTCGCGTCGATGTACTCGCCACGGGCCTTGCTCGTCTCGATGGATGCCAAGTACAACTCGGCGTCGCGTTTCGTCTGGAAGCCGCGCTTGGCGCCCTGCCGTCGTTCGGGCGTCCGGTACCGAACGACGTAGCGCTTGCCCTTGGCGCTTTCGTACGATTCGATGCTGCCCATCTGGCGTCCTCCCGCCGGTTATGACGCGTTGTCGGATCCGTCGGAGATCCCAGCATTAACTAACAGACCCGCCACGCGAGATGCTTCGCTGGTGACCCTGTCGATGCGATTCCGGACGTCGTCGCTGCTGCCGAGGAGGTCTGGATCACCGGATGCGCTCTGGACGTCCAGTACCATGCGCAGACGTTCGAGTTCTCGCCGGAGCGTCCCAAGCTCGCGCAGCGAATTCAGCACGTCAGTATCGACTCGCTCTGCTGCGAGCCTCGGCTTGTACGAGCTTGCCGGCGTTGCGGACAGCCAGCAATCGAATTCGGCAGCAGTCATCCCGTTGAACTGGTCGCTGAGGTTGGGAAGATCGAGTTCGGAGCTGGGGGAACCGATTGGCGCGAGCAGCATGCTCGGAGGAACCCCCAAGCCGCGAGCGATGTTCAACAGCTGACTAACGCTGATATCGGCCTTTCTGCCGGACTCGATGTTTTCCAGAACCGCCGCAGTGACATTGCCGCCGGGGATCGCATCCGCGAGCTCGCGGGTAGTGCGATAACCACGTTGGCGCCGCGCCAACTTGATACGCGCTCCGACGCCAGGTTCCGATCGATAATCCGTCATTTCGACAGAATAGCGCCTCGGTGCTTGTCAATCCAGCGAATAGCCGCTACTGTCAATTCAACAATCCAGGAGCTCCCGAGTTGTCGAACGGAGGAATTGAGATGACAGGAGAATTCATCCCACCAGAAGAGGTGGCTGACCTTACGGGCATGAGTCTGAAGGCCCTGGGCTATCTTCGCTGGCACGGCGGGGGGCCTCGGTTCTACAAGCCGACGCCGCGCACCATCCTCTATAAGAGGGCGGAGGTATTGGCATGGCTGGAAGCGAGCGCCCAGACGAAGACCGGAGTTCCCGCGTAGTCGAGCCGGCTCCGGTCGGCCCTGGCGTGATCCAGGACTTCGTGGATGGCTATCTCGTGCCGGTCGATCCAATGGGCAACTTGCAGTGCGATAGCTGTCAGTAGAACAGCTGGTTCACCTCGGCGTGCCATCCGCCTTCGTCCCCTATTCGGGGGTAGCGTGCGGCACCAAATGGAGCGGCTGATTCTTACCTCGATCACCGTGACGCTCGGCTCTCGATTCGAGTCAGGGCGGCGGTAACGCATCGTGACTGAGACTCCCGAGCTTCAGAGTCGAAGTCGCTTCTCCATCACCGAATCCGGGCGCGCCGCCCCGACCTCCCCGGCGACGCTCGGCCGACCCAAACACCCATCCGCACCGGCGCTACCCCGCGCCCATTCGCGCAATCTCACGAGCCATCCCGGCTCGAACCCGGTCCTTCGCAGTAGCCACCCCAGTCCAAGGAAGGTTGTGATCTCGTGGCTGGAGGAACCCAAGTCCGCACGCGGCCGGATGCTCTTCTCACCGAGCTGCTCCGTGAAGTCGACACGTTGCGACCGTACGTCCGTTTTCAATTGCGCGGCTGGCCGAATGAGGTCGAAGCCGTTCTACAGATCGCCCGGGAGACGGTCTGGCACCGATGCTCCGCATACGATCCCCAGCGTGGGTCGCCGCACGCATTCGTGTTCGGCATCACCCGTCATGTCGTGCTGCGGGAGATCGAGCGGAAGCATGTCTCGATCGACGACGTTCCGGACGACGTCGAGTCCGGCTCGGACATCGACCCCTTGGAGGCGATGATCCGGCGGTTCGACGCGCACCGGTGGATGGTGCTGGTCGCCGATTTCGTCGGTCCATCTGACTGGCACGTGATGAGCGACCTGAGCCTGGCAAACGGTGACGCCGAGCGGGTAGCAGGCGCGCATCAGCTGTCCAAACGTGGCGTCCGCACGATCCATGACCGAGTGTGCCAGACCGCACGAACTGTGCTCGCCGCGCTCGCGGCCGCAGACGCGGGACTGCCAATGACGGGGTCCGTGATCGTCTCGTGCGTGCCCGAGACCGGTGGGTTCCGTGAGGTCGCGGGGATGATCGGTGACGACGCGGGCACCATCGCCGCGAGATTGCACATCCATCCCGGCTCTGCGCGGGCGCGGATAGCGACAGCGAAGCGGTTGCTGATGATCGCCCGATCCGTCCTGGAGCAGGAGGTGGCGGCGTGATCGGCGTCGGCACCGCTGCGGCGCAGGCCATCGCTCATCCGAAGACGACCCGGAACCTCCTGATCGTCGCGGCGGTCATCGTCCTGATCGTCCCTGTCGCGCTCGTCGCCGTCCCGGTGTCGCTGGTGCTCGCAATGGGCGCGAGCGGCTTCGGTGGTGGGGGAGTGTGCGGCGGATCCGCCCCGTCCGTCGAAGCCGGCCAGAACGTCGACGGGTACGGAACGGGGCAACTGAAGATCGCAGCAACGATTATCGTCGTTGGCCAGCAGATGAGCGTTCCCCCGCACGGCCAGACTCTCGCGTTGATGGTCGCCATCGGCGAATCCGGGCTCCGCAATCTCGACCACGGGGATGCCGTCGACAACACGACCATTGGCGTCTTCCAGCAGGGCGCCGGCTATGGGACCCCTGCGCATCGGATGGACCCGGCGACCGCGGCCGCCGCGTTCTACACACGCATGCTGCACGTCCCGGACTGGCAGACACTCGCTCCGACGCTCGTTGCGCACGCGGTCCAGATCAACGCCGACCCGTACCACTATGCGCGGTTCTGGACACCGGCCGAGCACGTGTTGGCGGCTCTGTCCGGCGCGAGCGCGGGTACCTGCGAAGTGCCAGCGGACGCCCGCGCTGCGGCCGCGGTCCTCGTCGGTGCAATCCAGGCGAAGACGCTCAACTTCCTTGAGCCGCGCTACCAGCAGCAGGTCATCAACATGGCCGACGGGACCGCGACACCGGACTGCACGATCGATGCACACGTGCTCCAGCTGATCGTCGTCGCCGTCCAGTCGTTCCAACAGGTCGGAATCAGCGACCTGAACCGGCGCTGCACGGGCATGACCCCCGGCGCCGGAACCAAGTCGGCGCACTGGAAGGGCAAAGCGGTGGACTTCTACGCGATCAACCGGCAGTCCCTCACCGGCGCCGACGCCCTCTCAGTCCAGCTGATTCACGTGCTGGACCCGTACGCCCCTCACGGGTCATCGGCTGGCCAAAGCGACTGCCGCGCACGCGCTGACGTTTCGCTGGGCCTCCTGACGAACATCACCAGCGACTTCCCCGATACCTGCAACCACCAACACATCCAGGTGCCCTGACCAAAGAAGTCCGGAGGTGCGCGCCAAAAACTACGCCGAACCGGAAGTTCTAAGTGAAGGCGCCCACGAAATCGAGGTGAATCAAGATGAACAAGAGGCTGATCGCAATCGCGGCACTCTTCCCATTCATTGTCCTGACGGGCTGCGCAGCAAGCGCTCCCGCCCCGAAGCCTTCGTTCACGACCGTCGCACCGGCCGCCCCCACCGCGACTCCGTCCGACGCGACTCCCGCAGCTGACGGCATCGTGGACACCGTCTACGTGAAGGTCTTCCCCGGGAAGACCTTCAAGGCGAAGCACGGCTGCCGATGCACCCTCCCGGATTCGAGCCAAGAACTGTTTCCGATAGGGACGCCGGTGATCTTCGTGAAGTTCACGATGACCGGCGAATGGAAGCCATCGCAGGGAAACCAGACCTACCAGGACGTCACAGGTACCACGCTCAAAGGCACGCAGTTCGACGGACGTCCCGAGCCGGCCGTGCTCGACACCGCCGACGGACCTGCGGCCGCCAAAGCCGCCGGGCTCGCGTGGCTGCCGAGCGGGCTCTTCCGCGACAGACCTACTTGGACGATCCCGAACGACAAGGAACGGTCCTTCGGCGCCGCCTGGTACCTGCCGGCCGGCGTCGACCGGCTTCTCCTCACCATGAACGTCCCCTCCGAGGGACGACCGCTGGGTCTTACCGTCCCGCTGCCCGTGTCCGCGACGGGCGCGGCCAATGCGAGTGGGGAGTAGCCCCATGGAACTCCTGCAGAACGTGCTCGGCCTCCTGCTCATCGTCGGCATCACCCTGCTCGGAATCGTCGGTTCCGGGCTGCTAGCAGCGAATCGGATGACCGAGACCCGAGACCCCGAGCCGAGAACCAATCACACCGAAAGGAAGACCCACTCATGAACGCACTCAACGAAGCCCTTGTCACCGTTCACGTTCGCGCGATCAACGTGTCGACGGTGAACAACCCGTCACCCGACTTCTCGGGCCCCGGCGTCGGCGCTCTCCAGTCGATCGCGAACGTTGTGTTCGCGATCGTGCTCTCGCTCGGCGTGATCGGGGGCCTGATCGCGGCCGGGTTCATCGTCGTCGGCCACGTCTCTAGCAACGGACGAGTCCAGAAGATGGGAATCGTCGGCGTCATGAGTTGCGTCGCCGGGGTCGCCGTCGCCGCCGGAATCGCTGGACTCATCAACTGGGGTCAGTCGCTGAAGGTGGCATGATCCCGATGCTCATCTCAGCCGCTGCTGCTCCGCCGGACCCGTTCTCGCCGAACTACGGCTGCTTCATGGCCGACTTTGGCTGCCAAGCCTCACAGACGGTTGCCCAATTCATGGGCTCCACGATCCGGAACTTGGGCGACTTCATCGCCACCATGATCGCCGGCTCGTTCAACACCAACATCGATCAGGGCAGCTGGCAGATCGCCCACTCGCAGTTCTTGTTCTGGATCGCCGTCACCGCCCCGGTCATTCTGATCGTGGCCCTGGTGCAGATCGGGATAGCGATGATCCTGCAGGACTGGTCCCGGATCGGCCGCACCGCGGCTGGCGCCGCCCTAGCCATCCCGTTCTCGGCGATATGCGTGTGGGGGATGCAGAAGGCGTCTGGAGTAACCGATGCCGTGACCGCCAGCCTCACCTCGACCGTCCAAGGCGGCGACCTGAGCAAGGGACTCCTGCGGGTAGTCGGGATCCTCGACGTCACCAAGCAAGCGCCCAACGCGGTCATGCACAACGCCCAATTCACCCAAGGTGGCGTCATCTTCACTATCGTCACCCAAGGTGCGCAAGGTCCGGGCTCGGTCGGCGAGTACGTGATGGCGTTGCTCGTGGTCGGACTGATGATGATCGCCTCGCTCTTCCTCTTCATCGCCATGTCCATTCGCGAGTTTGGGCTCCTCGCCCTCGCGGCGATGGCCCCGGTGGGGCTAATGATGATCGGCCAGCCCAAGCTCACCGCCTGGGCACAAAGATGGATGAACCTGACCATCGGCCTGCTGATCGCCAAACCTCTCGCCGCCGGTGTCGTGCTCCTCGCCGTGGAACTGACAAAGGCGAGCCTCAGCATCGGGGTCATCCTCGTCGCTGCGGGGGCGGTGATTGCCGCATCGTTCTCCCCGTTGTGGGCAACGAAGCTCGTGTCCTTCGCCGGTGCCGAGGTAGGCACCGCCCTTCACCACCGGTTCTCGGTGCGCGACCAATTCTCGCGGGTAAACACCGCCGCCGCTCCGGTCCGCTCGGCCGCCCGGGTCATCAAGGTTGGGAGATAACTCATGACCACCTTCATCGCCGACCAGATCCTCACCGACGAAGGCGCACCCCGGGTCCGCTTCGCCGCCCGGGAGCGACGAGGCATTTTCCTCGGCCTCACCTTCCTGCAGCTCGTCGTCATCGGCGCCGCCATCGCCATGCTGCTGGCAACGCTGTTCATCAACCTCAACGCGTTCTGGGTGATGCTCCCGCTCATCGCGCTGGTGGTGTTCTTCGCGCTCGCTACCTACCGACGTGAGCCCGTGCTCGTCATCGCAGCACAAGCCGCCCGCTACGTCTACCGCAGCCTCACCGGCCAAACCGCCTTCCGCCGCGATGTCTGGCTCCGGGTGACCATGGCATCCCTGAGCGTCGGCCAAGCCCAGGTGGCCGCAGTCGCACCCGTTGTCACCTCAAAGTTCCTCCTTCCCGGCGCCCTGGGCGACGTTCAACTGGTCCAGATCCCCGGCGCAGGAGCGTTTGTCTACAACGCCCGCGGACGGCTGGCAGCGGTCACCGTCAAAGTCGGTTCTCGCGCATGGGCCCTCCGCGACAAAGGCACCCAGGAGGCCGCCTACGACGGGTTCGTCGAATGGCTCAGCTCCCTGGAAAACCTCCCAGGGGTGCGGGAGACCACGATCCGGATCCGGGTTGACCGAGCCTCCTCGAACGAGCTTCGCGACTACCTGGTGGTTCGGCAGAATGAGCACGACCCGCAGGTCACCGCTGAGCTACGCGAGCAGTACTGGGCACTCACGCAGGCGGCGTCAAAGCGGTCGATGGGGTTCACGAACTACATCACGCTCACCTTCGACACCACCGCCCTCAACAGCGCCATCCGCGACGCGGGCAAGGGCCTCGCCGGCCTCGCCGCTGTGCTCAGGGAGCGGGTCGCCGGCATCGAGACCTCAATGGAGCACGCTCGGCTCACTCCGGCCGGCTGGCTCACGTCCGACGAGCTGGACGAGCTTAATGCGCTGTCCGCCGACCCGGTCGCGGCCGCGAGCCGGAGGGAACAGGACTCGAGCGTTGTATCCGCGCCGTCGCCGGTGATGGGGATCGACGAGGGCTGGGATGCGCTGCGCGTGGATGAGTCCTGGCATCAGACGTTCTGGGTCGCTGAATGGCCGCGCACTGACGTCCGCACCGGCTTCCTCGAACCGCTCCTGTACGCCGGGGACGCTACCCGCGTGATCACTCTGCAGGTACGTCCAGTGGCAACGCACAAGGCGCTGGCCCAGCTGAACCGGGCCCAGTCGGACATGGAGACGGCTGCGACGATCCGGATGAAGCTGTCCTCCCGAATCCCGCTCACCCACCTCCGCGAAGAAGAAGATCTGGCGGTGCGGGAGCACGACCTCGTGGACGGGTTCGGCGACGTCCAGTACCGCGGGTTCGTCACCATCTCCGCCGAATCCAAGGACGCCCTTGCTAAGGCGCGGACGGACATCGAGCAGGCCTCGCATCCGGCCCGGCTTGTCCTCGCTTCAATGTCCGGACAGCAGGCCGCGGGGTTCGTTACCGCGGCGCTGCCGGTGCCGGTGGAAGGGGAATGAGATGAGACAGTCAGCCGTCATCGGTCGCATCCCAGCGAACGAGAAGCCCGGCGGCAACGGCCGCCAGCGCCAGTCCACCCTTTCGGACGAGAACTCGGGCTGGAAGGTTCAGTCCGCGGAGCTGCCCGCGTCGAAGATGCCGGCCTGGGGGTGGAGGCAGCCGCACAACCTGCGTGGTCCACTGCGCGCCACCCCACCCGCACATCGGTGCTCCTCCAAAGTTCTCGGTGGGGCGTATCCGTTCCTGGCGGAGACCGGGGACATCCTCACCGGCGCGTATATCGGGGAGAACCTGCTCTCTCGGGCGCCGTTCTGCTTCGACCCCTGGGATGCCTACTCCGCCGAGGCCGTCCGGTCTCACTCGGTCGCGATCCTTGGGGTGAAGGGGACGGGCAAGTCGATGCTGGCCAAGTCCTGGTCGTCGAGGCTCGCTCGGCTGGGTCGGAAGGTCGCCGTTCCTCACGATCCGAACGGGGAGTGGATGCGTGTCGCCACCTACGTCGGCGGCACCTCCATCTCCGTCGGACCTGGCAAGGCCGCCCGAATCAACCTGCTCGACGAAGGCCCGCGGGATGCGTCGTTCTCCGACGAGGACTGGAATCAGAACGTCCTCCAGTACCGGCGCGCGACGGTGAAGACGATCATCCGCCGCCTCCGCGAGGGCGGGAATCTGGAACCGGTCGAGCACACCGCCCTCGACGTCGCCCTCGATTCCCTGCGCGGCCAGTCCACCGTCACCATCACCCACGTCTACGACCGCCTCGTCGACCCCGACCTGGGCCAGCCGCTCGAGGTGGTCGAGGCCGGCCACCGGCTCGCGCACTCTCTGCGTCGGATGGTTTCTGGCGACCTCACCGGGTTCTTCGACGGACCCTCCACTGTCCGTTTCGACGCCGACGCCCCGATGATGGTCGTTGACACCTCCGCCCTGAAAGGCGCATCGCCCGAGGCGCAGGCGCTGGCCCGGCTGGCAACCGCGAACTGGATCCGTCGCTCCTCCCTCGGCGCAAATCGGCAGGCCCGGGTAATCATCCATGAAGAGGCCGCCGTCGAGCTGCTCAACGACGTCTCCGGCGGCGACGGGCTCGCCGACCGAGTCGAGGACGAGAAGATCGCCCGTCACCTCGGCACCTCGAACTGGTACCTGCTGCACCGGGTCGCTGACCTCGATGCGCTTGGCGACCGCAACAGCGCCCTCCACTCACGGGCGCTCGGTCTCCTCGCTGACTGCGAAACGCGGATCTCGTACGCGCAGCACTCGGGGGAGATCGCCAGATCGCGGGAGATCCTGGGCTGGAACGACACCCAAGCCGACCTGGTCCGCAAGCTCCACAAGGGTGAAGGGCTCTGGCAGATCGGGCAGGACCGGGTCGCGAAGGTCCGCAACATCTGCACCGACTACGAACTCGGCATCTTCCGCACCGACGCCATGGGCGGAGAACGAGCATGAGAACGCACAGCTCCTCCTGGACGCACGTCGCCCTCTACAGCCTGTTCGCGATCGTCGTCGCGGGCGCATTAGCTACCGGCGTCGCGAGCGCGACCATCACCACGACTTGTGACGGTGGCGGCCAGCCGGGCAGCGTCTTCGCTGGCCTGCAACTGGCAATGAGCGGCGATCCAAGCGGGTTCGCCCTGGCGTCCGGATGCACGGCTCCCGTGACATTGATCCGCGTCCTGGATCTGCTTACTGTCTTCCTTCTTCTCGGCGCGACTGCAGTCGGGGTGATCTGGTGGCTTCGTTATCGGCAGTCCGACCGGTACTTCATCCACGAGCTCCGGGGGCGTGACGGGCTCGCCAAGCCCGGCGAAGTCCGGAAGCACACGTCCGCCCGCACGGCGCTCCGTCGGGCCAAGACGCTACGCCCGTCGCTGGTCGATCCGTCGCCAGCTGCGGCGGGGTGGAAAGTCGGTAGCGCCCATGGGCAGGACGTCTACGTATCGATCGAGGACTCGATCGTCGTGGAGGGCGCGCCCCGTTCCGGGAAGGGTTACCGATTCATCATCAACGCCATCCTCGACTGGGACGGACCGCTGATCACCACCTCCACCCGCAACGACAACCTCTCCGCCACGATGCGCGAACGCGCCCGCGTCGGCGAGGTCACCGTCTTCGACCCTCAAGAGCTCACCGGCGTTCGCTCCGGGCTGCGAATCTCGCCGGTGGCCGGATGTGAGGATCCGCTGGTCGCGGATCAGCGGGGTCAGGCGATCATCGCCGGCACCGCCCTCGGAACGTCCAAGACCAACCAGGAATGGGCGCAGGTGTCCTCCAACGTGCTGTCCCGGCTGCTGCACGCCGCCGCCGTGTCGGGCCGCGGCACCGACGCGCTGGCGCGGTGGGGATCCAATCCCCGGATCGCGCGAGAAGCCGTCAGTGTGCTCGCCAACCAGGGAACGCCGGGCTGGTCCGAGGACCTGGACGCGATCATCAACGGTGACGAGAAGCTCCTCGCCAACACCTGGTTCGGCGTCTTTGGCGCTCTCCGCCCGCTGTCCATCCCCGCAATCCGAAAGGCGATGACGCCCGGGCAGGGGGAGCAGTTCGACCTCGACGCGTTCCTCGCAGGACCCAACAGCCTGTACCTCGTCGGAACCGGCGCCGGCGCAGGCTCCGTCGGCGGGTTCCTCGGCGCAGTCCTCGACGACATCGTCGAGACCGCGCGCCGCAAAGCGCTCGCCTCACCCGGCTCCCGCCTCGGCTTTCCGCTCGCTGTGATCTTGGACGAGATCGCGAACATGTTCTCCTGGCCGGCGCTGCCGCGGATCATGGCCGACGGCGGCGGAATCGGCATCTCCACCATCGTGGTCCTCCAAGCCCTCTCACAGGCCGAGACCGCGTGGTCCCGGTCGGAGGCCGACACGATCTGGTCCGCAGCCACGGCCAAGCTCCTCCTCGGTGGCGCGTCCGATGTCGACCACCTCCGCGACATCGAATCTCTCCTCGGGACGCGTCGGATGCGGAACACCGGTCACTCGTACAACGACAACGGGACGTCGACGAATGTGCAGAACGAGAAGGTGCCGGTCATGACGCTCGACGAGATCCGGCGCATGCCCGAAAGTGTTGGTCTCCTCGCTTACCGCAACCGGCGCGGGATCCTGCTCGACCTACGCGGTTGGACGGACCGCGACGATGCCCGTCGGGTCAGGGCCGGGAAGAAGCTCACCGAGCTCGACCAGCAGGTCGTGTTCACCGAACAGTATCAAGCCGCGCTCGATCGTCGAGGATCAGCGGGGGAGGGACACTGATGTCCAACCGTCGTCGTCCGGCCCGGGACAACACTTACCGCATCCGCTTCCTGCACTCGTCGGCGTGGTTTGCTCGCCGCGACCGCTGGTTTCTCGACGAAGGACACCGCAACGGCGTCATCCGCTGCGCCCTCTGCCTCGGCGCCGGCAGCGACCGCTCCCTCGAACTGCACCATCTCGACTACCGCGGCGTCACTCAGACCCCGTATGGCTGGACCGCTCACGAGCGGCACGACGACCTGGCGGCGCTGCACCCGCGCTGCCACGAGTACGTGCACCAGCTGATCGAACGCGACCACGCGCTCTCGGGGTTCGTTTCTCGCCGAACCGCCTCCATCCAGGCGATCGCCCGGCTCCAGGCCAAGATCGCCCACTACATCGAAGCGTCTCTGGAACAGCAGTGACCGACGACATCCCCCTGGACGACATCGTCGTCTCAATTGCCGAGGGATGGGAGGACCAGGCGCCCCGGCAGAGTCCGGGGATGCTCGGCATCCGTGTCATCAACTGGCGCACGCTGGAGGACCAGGACGCTTCGCAGGTCTGGACCGACCTACGGAGCTGGGTGGTCTGGTTCATCCACCGCTACAACATCGCTACACGGAAGATCCCACCGTGCTGGTTCAAACACGGCGCGCTCGTCGAAGAACTCTCCGCCTTGCACACCGCGTGGCTGGTGTCGTATGACAGCCTCGACGCCGGCTACGGACCCATCGGCTGGCACGAACGCCTCGCCGTCGCAATCCCGCGACTGGCGACTTGGTACAACGGCGAATGCCACAACGGCCACACCGAACTCCCACAAACCGGCGACGACGCGATCCCGGCGGAATGGGCCAACTGGATATGCCAAGGCCACGCCCATGAGTGAGCGTCGGCGCCGCGATTTGCGCGCCTCCTGCGCGCATTTTCTGCTCTCGAATCGGAAGTTCCAAGTGACAGCGACCCGGCCAGCGGTCGCGAAAGGAAAGGAACAGAAAGATGAGCACACGAGTCCCGATCACCATCGAAGGCAACCTCGTCGCCGACCCCGACTACGGCGAATCCCAGAACGGCACCAAGTTCGCCAAGTTCACCGTCGCCGTCACCGACCGCAAGCTCGAAGACGGCAAGTGGGTCGACGGAGACACCCAGTACCACCGAACCACTGTCTTCGGCCGCACCGCCGAGAACGTCCGCGCCAGCCTCGCCAAGGGCGACACCGTCATCGTCAACGGAAACCTCGAGTTCCGCCACTGGACCGACCAGGCCACCGGCGAACCCCGAGCCGCCACCGAAGTCGTCGCCGACAGCGTCGGCCCCTCGCTCCGCTACACCACCGCCGAGGTCACCCGACGCGCCCCAAAAGCTGACGGCCCAGACGTATCTGCGACCGGGCCTGTCGTTGACAGCACCCCGGACATGAGTCCGGCCATCGCCTAAGCAGCACGATGTTGAAGGGGTCGACCGCTGTGGTCGACCCCTTTAGCGTCGTGTGGTCTCGGATATGAAGCGTGAATTCGCGAGGCTTCCGATGTGGTCACCGATAGTGTTTGACCAACCGCGCGCCAATAGATAAGGGGGAGGCGTGTCTGACGACTTGTTATCGGCGGGCTCGGTGCCAGGCAGCATCGACGATTCGTCGGTTCGAGCTTTCGCCCGAATGGCATCAGATCCAACGGGGACAGTCACATTTGAACGGTTCCTGTGGCAGGCCAAACTCGCGGTTCGAGAAGGACTCGCGACACTGAGTCCGGGGGGCCCGATCGCGGTCGTTTGTGAGCACGTTGAGGATCTAGTCATCGTTCAGACATCGCTCATCCGCTTCGCTCAGCTCAAGACACGGGACAAGGGGTCCTGGACTGCGGCAAGGATCTGTGGCGAGCACCACGCGATCAGCTCACTCGTTAAGGCGTACTTGAGCGCGAGCGAAGCTGAGATTCTGGAGATCTCGCAGTTCGAGGTTTGGCTTGAGGGTCCTCAAGGCGATGAGAAAGAAACGACGACCTTCTTTGACGACCCCACGAAAGCTTCTGACAAGATCAAGGCGAAGATCCGCGCCATGGGTCTGCGTGGCAGGAAGCTGACTGACTTCCTGAGTCGCCTCGTTATTCATTGTCAGCAGCCCTCGCGTGCTTCAATCGACGCGGTTGTTATGAAAGCAATCGGCGCGGTCTGGCCGGGAATGGCCTATTGGGAAGTTGAGGCGCTTTACGAGAAGCTCCTCCAAGCGGCTACATCAGCGCAAGCCGCGTCCGAGCAGCCTCTGACAGTTCGGCGTGCAGTGAGCGCAGCACGGACCGAACCCGAAAATCAAACGCACTGGGATCCCATCCGGAGCCAGTCGCTGACCAGAGATCAGGTTCGTGCGCTGTGCCCGCCGACCAACACTGAATCCAACGAAGAGCTGTTCAAACGTGCAGCCGCCGGCGAGGCTTCTCTGCTGGAACTCAAGCTCGTCCGCGCTGGAGCGCGGACGCCAACACTCAAGTCGGCGCTCGACGTTCGAGCGGATGCCGAGGTCGCCACCGTGAAAGGGCGGGCATCTGGACGGGTCGACGATGACTCGCTGATTCGGTTAGAAAGCCGAGTCTTGAGCATGGCTGACTCACTCCTCGCGCTTCATGCGGCGAACGGCGGAGTCGGTAGCACGGCGGAACATGTGTTTCACACCATGATGACCCACGGACAAGACGTAAACGCGACCGACGTTGATCGCGTCTTTGAAGGGGACTACAGACTGGTGGTGGGACACCTCTGCGGAGTATCCGATCAATGCCGATTTGGCTGGGGCGTGTCGTGAGCGACGAGGATGTCACGACGTCTCGCCCCGCGGACTTTCGCGCCAAGTACAGGTCCAGCCGCGAAGCTGAAGCGCGGGTTCTGCTCCTTATCGACGGTTTCAGTCGTGATTCGAGAGGTCCGCGAAGCCTCGAAGGGCGTGTGAAACTCGCGAAGCTTGATTTCTACCTGCGCTATCCGAAGCATCTCGCTAAGACTCTCGAGGACCGGGGCGTCAGCGAGAAGACGCGCACGTCCCTCCTCCAACAAGACAGTCCGCTCGAATCTAGGATGGTGCGCTATCGATATGGACCTTGGGATCCGAGCCACTTCGCCATACTCGGTTCACTGATTGGTCGCGGGCTGGTTGAGATCGTTCCGTCGGCAGCCACACGTGCGCTTGGGTATCGCACGACTGACCTGGGTGCTGAGTTTGCGAACCGGCTCCGCGAGGACGGAGCATTCGAGGAAGTTACCGATCGGGTTTCGCTTCTTCGAAGGCACCTCGACTTGACGGGCGAGGGATTGAAGAAGATCGTCTACCAGCTTCCAGACGTTTCAGGCGCCGCATGGCACGAGGAGATCTGATGGAGAACTTAGCCGCCAATCTAGGTCGAGGAGAGCGAGACCGTTCTCATCTGTTGCAGGTCGATCGGATCGAGTTGGTGGGTGGTGCGAGATCAGTAACATTCAACCCGGGATTGAACTTTATACGCGGTGACATCACCACCGGAAAGACCACTCTTGTCCGACTTCTCCGTGGACTGGTCGGGAACATACCCACGAGCCTTCCCCCTGAGACCGCGGAAGTGCGCGCGCTTGCTGGCGAAGTCGTCCTGGGATCGAGGACGTGGGAAATCTATCGACCAACGGTCACGACTGCTTCAGCACCCGTTGAGGTCGCCCAAAAGGACGACCCCGAAGGGGTAGCGCTCCGCCTTGCGGCAACCGGCGCCGGTGGTTACGGCGAGTTTGTGTTGCAGGAGCTCGCACTACCAGTGGTTTACGTCCCCCGCGCGAGGCAAGAGCCAACTACAGAACTTTCACCGGTGACTATCAACGACTGGCTCAACTACTGCGTCGTCCCGGGCGACGAGCTGGACGTCCAGGTCTTCGGTCACAGGGAGACGTTTCGCGATCTGAAGAGGAAGTGGGTTTTCGAGATCGCTTACGGGCTTTACGACGAAACCCTCGCTCAGCTAGTCGCCGAGAGTCGTCGCGTTCAGGCGGAGATTCGTGCGACTGAGGCTGAGAGCGAGGTCGTCAAGCAATTTCTCGCTGGCTCCGAATTCGGCAGCAAGCAGGACCTCGAGATCGAACTCCTCGCTCAGGAGCAGCGTCGTGAGGAGCTACGGGCGCAACAGGGCAGCGTTCGCACCATGGTGTTTGACCCAGCGGGGGAGATTGCTGAGCTCCGCGAGAATCTATTGGCCTCTAGAGCAGAGTTAGACGAAATTAACCAGAGGCTTCGCGACGAGCAAGCGCAAATCCGAAACCTGAACGACCTCGACCGTCAACTTGGTGGACAATCCAAGCGGTTGACGCGGGCGATAGTGGCCGATGAGTGGATGGTGGATTTTGACTTTATGGTGTGCCCGCGCTGCGGCCATGACGTTGACCACAATCGCGCGCAAACACCCATCTGCTATCTGTGTGAGCAACCCGAGCCAGACACATTGCCATCGCGAGATTCACTCCTGCGCGAACAGGACCGTGTGGCCTTCCAGATCAGCGAAACGCGACAACTCTTGCAGGACCGTGAGGCCAGCATCAGTGTCCTCCAGGGAATTCGTCACGGGGTTGGTTCTCGACTAGATGAGCTCTCGGTGCAACTTGACGCTGCGACGGCCGATTTTGTATCAACCCAGGCTTCCACGCTCAGATCTGTGGCTGCCAAGTCAGCCGAAATCGACGCCAACGTTCGATGGATCCAGAGAGCGCTTACCCTGTTCGAGCATGAAGCGACGCGCGAGATACGGCTTGCCGAGCTGCGCGCCCAACTCGACAAGCTAGAGGTCGAGATTGCTGAGCATCGAACGAGCATCGCGGTGGCTGAGGAGAATATCGTCGCGCTAGAACGACGGATGGTGAATTACCTTGAGCGGCTTCACGTGCCAACCATCGGCGAGTTGTTGACCGTACGGATCAATCGGACAACCTACCTTCCGGAGGTCAGCACTCGCACCTTTGATGAATTGTCGAGCCAAGGACTCAAGACTCTCGTAAATGTCGCGCACGCACTCGCACATCACACCGTTGCCATCGATCGTCAGCTCGACATGCCCGGGCTCTTGATCCTTGACGGTGTTTCGGCGAACTCGGGCAGAGAGGGTCTCGATGGGAACCGAATCCTTGACATGTACCGGCTATTCGCAGAGGTCTCAGAAGAGTACGGAAGCGAACTGCAGCTGATCGTCGTCGACAATGAGATGCCATCCGAGATTGTGCGTGAGCATGCAGACCGCATCGCCCTCACCCTGTCACAGTCGGATCGGCTCATCGGCCAAGTTGCTCCAACCGAGACCTCGCCAAATTGACCGACCCATTCGCATTGCCGGCGTTCGTTTTATCGATCGTTGGTCTGGTGGTCGCAGTCATAGGCGCCTTGACTGGAATTGTTTCCTTGGTGTGGCAAATCCTCACCCGCACGCGCGGCGCGCACCGGGTCGTCGTTAGCGCTCGTTCTGACCTCTACCTGACGGCAGCGGACGGATCGGACGCTGCCGACATCGGCATTGATCCCGGGCCATACTTAGCGATCGAGGTGTCGAATCGCGGTGCTGCGGCGGTTCAGATCAGGCAATGGATGGTGATGCTCCCAGATGGGAATGGTCTCATGATCGCCAATCCGTTGGCGTATCCTCCCTCTGCGCCCCTGCCATATCTGCTTGAAGCTGGAACAAATGCGACGTTCTACTCCCTCCTTAGCGCGCTAGTCGAAGCCGCTGGAGACAGGGACCTCCGCAACGCGCGAATAGAAGTTCAGTTAGCCACTGGGCAACGGGTCAGAGGGAAGGCTGGGGAAATCCGTCCAAGAGCCGGCGAAAGATCGGAAGCCGCTCAGAAGCAGAAAAGGCCGCCCGTCGACTGACGCGACCACACGGCATCGACGCTGCCGGTCGTTGTTGAGACAATAGATGTCGTGGATGCGTATGAGAGCGCGCGTAGGCGTTGGGGTGCCACTGGCGCCGCCGCGGTAGAGCTCTGCCATCAGTGGATGCTCCGCCTGGGCGCCACAGACACCGTCATCTCCCGCGGCGAGGAGGCCGAGGTCTGTGACCTGTACAGCGCGCGCTATTTAGCCTGGGTGGAGAGTCGCCGTGGCAACCTCGATCCAGAAGTTGTCGAGCGCGCAGCTTCCGTCAGCTCTTCCGACGGCCGCGCCGCCTTGGTATTCATCGCCGGAGGGGTTTTCCCATCAGTGCAAGACCGCGCCGACGCTCTCGCAATTGGACTGCTGCGTTTCGACGCGCGCGCGGGCGATCTGGACGGAGCGAACGCTGTCGGCCGTCGCGTGCTCGCGAGTGGACTTGTAGTGGCGTAGCTGTCCCGCTTACTGCAGACCGGGGCGATTCCGTACGCGAGGATCGCCACCCGTGATCGGCCCCGTAAGCGAATGAGCCGCACGATCGAATTCAGTCCTTGCGGCCGCGCGCGACTTCTCGATCGTCGCTTCCACTGTCTGACGCTGCATCGTCTCGACTAGTTGAGACCGAGCCGACGACTCGGTAGGAGCAATCGCAACCGCTCGATTGCTCATCTTGCCTCTCGTCATTCCCACGTACAAGCCCGCCGCATCTACGCCCGGGCCGACTACGGATTGGTCCATTGTCTCGCCCTGGACGCCGTAAACGGTCGTGGCGTATGCCAAGTGGAGGTGTGAACCCGCATATTCGTGACTGATCGTTCGCAGATCTGTCGAATCGTTTGCAGACGCCAACATTACGTGCTGAGAAGTTACGCTCTTTACTACCCAGTTCTGGCGATTCTGGACATCCATCGTGCGGTCGTTTCGTCGCGTCTGGACGACATCACCAACAAAGATCGGCTGTCCGGCCTGCCCCGAAACCGCTCCGCTGGTGTCGACTGAACCGGCCGCGACCCGACGAGCCTGAATATCCTCGCTCACTGACTGTGCCTCGGCGTGGGTCGCGGCGACAATAGCGATGGACTGGTGCGCTGCGGTGGCGTCAAACCACGCACCCACGAGGATATTGTGAGCTTGCGTCTCGCTGCTTGAGAGCACTACATGCCCTGTACTGATCAATTCATCGGCGGTACGCACTGCTTCTTCTAGGTCATCTGGTTGCCGAAGTCGAAGACTCAGATCCGCCCAAGCTGGGTCTTCAAATCGATGGATAGTCAGGAGTTCGACCTGTCGTGTTGCTCGACGCCAGACGAGTGCCATAGCGCCCGAGTGACCAACCGGAAGCGCTTGGTGCTGGTCTCCGACGAGAGCGACGCATGCGCCGGTGCGGCCGACGACGTCGAGAAGGGCGTTCGCCGCCTCGAGGTCAAGCATGCCCGCTTCGTCCACGACGATGCGATCACCCGGTCGAATGCTGATGCGCGGACCGACGTAATGCGTACCTGTAGTCGGATCGACCTCACCGATCGTGAGGCATGACCACTTCGTGGCCCCGGCTCGATCGCTGATCCATCGCCAGCCGTAGTCGTGCAGGAGCTGATGGAGAGATGATGACTCGCTCCCGGTTTCGCGTCCCGCGACAGCGGAAGCCTTCTTTGTCGGAGCGACGATGATCATCGCCCGGCCGCTACGACGGAGCGCCGCTCCCGCCACCTTTAGCATGGTCGTCTTGCCCGTGCCCGCGGCACCGGAGATCGTCACGACTCGGTCGGAACCTGCGATCGAGGAGGCGCCCTCCAACTGCCCTTCGTCCAACACGCGGTTGGGTTCGATGGCTTTCGCTACTTCGGTGATCTCGGCTAGGGAAGGCACCGAACCAGGCGCGGCGAGGGACTCGGTCCGATGCGCGACGGTGGCCTTGAGAGTGGCGGTGGCAATGGCCATCCGGCTCTTGATGTGTGGGGGAATGTCGACGTCTGACAGCAGCGTCACTGTGTACGTCCGAGTGGCGTAGGCAGTCACTTCGTCGACGACTTCGGCTAGCTGGGTCCGATCATCGATCACGCCCGATGCGGCGATGGCTCGTATGGCTCCGGCTCGGATGTCCATGTCGCTGAATCGCCCTCCCGTCCCGGTTGACCGACCGTCCGCATCGACGATCGCCTTCGCCGCGAGAAGCTCGATGTCCAGGTCCTTAACCGCGATCGAACGTGCCACCTTTGCGTCTCGTGGACGTCCGAGTTCCGGATCGGCGTGCAGGAGTTCGCCCATCACAATGGACGTCCAATCCGCCTCGTCCAGCCGCCCCGGTTTGTTCGGACGGTCGGCCGCCCATGACCACTGATCGATCTGAGTCAGAACGGTGGCGGAGGGCTCCTCACCGGGGTGCTGCTCCCTCCACTCGCGGAGGTGAGCTGCCCTATTGGCTTCGATCTGCGCGGAGCGCTTCGACAGCGGCCGCACCAGGTGCTGCAGCTGTGCGATCTCCCCGTCCGAATTCAGCGTGAAGCCCTTCGACGCGAGAGCAGCGACCCATGCTGGGTCGGTCCTGGAGGCGAGGTCGCCTTCCGCGTTTACGACGTTCTGGAATCGGAGAGCGACCCGGGTGTCGACGTTGGACCACTTCCCGTCGAGTCCTTGGACTTTGACGTTCAGCCAGACGTGGCGGTGCTTGTGCGGATCTAGCGAGCGCGACCGTTCGTGCCTCAGCTCGACGACTTCGATGCGGGCAAGGTTCTCACGTATACATCCCTGCTTCCCGCGCCGGGCATTGAGCTCGGTTTGCCACAGCTTGATGATCCGATCCCGCAACCGGTGCTGCAGATCCTCGTACGCGGCCGCCAACTCCGGGTCCAGCATCGCCGCGATCGAGAACGACTTCGGAGCGTTGATCGTCGCATCGAGGATCAGATCCGCGACCGGCGACTCCAGGTCCCGGCCCCGACGCTCACCAGTTAGAGGGTCGACGCCGTCGACCCAATCCTTCAGTTGGGAGCGGGTGAGCAAGTCGTCACGGATGGCGCCGTTCTCGACGATGTACCGCGTCATCACGGCGTCCGCGTAGCCGGCTGCAGCGAGGGCGCCGTCAGCGGTCCTCGCAGTCAGGGTGGCGTCGCAGACACCGCCGAAGGCGTAGTGCACGGCCTGCTTGACCCCTTGGGCCGACTGCCCGCGCTTCCAGCGTGCCACTCCACCTCTCACACTTAGAACTTCCGGTTGCGCGCGCTTTCTGGCGCGCATCGCGCGCGCACATCTCGAAAAGTGCCTACGTGCATCACCTCTTTTCGTCTCTCTGTGCTTGGACTCCCTCAACATTCTTTTCTCATCTAGTTTTCGCCCTCCTTCACTCTGGTCTCCTATCGCCCGCTTTCCTTCTTGCCTCGGCTTCTGCTCTTGTTCGCTAAGCCCTCGGCACTCGCGATCGAGGAACCCACCCGTTGCGCAATAATCCGAAACCTCAACCGCGAGTGGCTAGATTCTTTTTGTTCGCAGGGCTTTCCTGGGGGCTCGATCGGAGAACCATGACCAAGTCGCTCTTCAACGCTCGCTGGAGCGTCCGCCGGAAGATCAGCGGGTTCGTTGATCTAATGGGCGGTGCCGAGGCGACGGAGGTCACGCTCCCGCACGACGCGATGCTCGGCTTCGCTCGTTCGCGAGAGGTCGTGGGGGGAGCGTCGGCAGCTTTCTATCCCGGGGGCGAGGTCGAGTACTCCAAGCGATTCCAGGCGCCAAGCGACTGGCGCGAGAAGCGTGTGAGCGTTGAGTTCGAAGGGGTTTATCGCGACGCGATGGTGTTCGTGAACGATGAGTTCGCAGGACAGTGGAAGTACGGGTACAGCGTCTTTCGAGTCTCGCTCGATCCGTATCTCAGATACGGATCCGAAAACGTGATCCGCGTCGAGGCCCGCGCGCACCAGGATTCGCGATGGTACTCCGGACTCGGTATCTATCGGGACGTTCATCTGGTGGTCGTCCCTCTGATCCACGTGGGGGACGACGACGTCAAAATCAGCACGCCAGACGTGGACGACGAATGGGCTGTCGTTGAATCAGCGGTCCCGGTAATCAACGAGAGTGCCATCACTCAGCGTCTCGATCTCGAGGTAGAAGTTCGCGACCATGCTGGTTCTGTGGTCGCTCGGGAAACCAGCCCCATCACCGTCGCGCCGAACGCCCGCACGATCGCGCGTAGCCGGCTCTACGTCGCTGACCCGCACCGGTGGAGTTGTGACGATCCCTACTTGTACACATTCGCGGCACGTTTGCACGGCCAGGATGACCCCAGCGCGCCCGAGGACGACGTCACCGTGCCTTTCGGTATCCGCACCCTTCGTGTCGACCCCTACAGGGGACTGCGTATTAACGACCAAACTGTCAAACTGCGCGGTGCTTGTATCCATCATGACAACGCCCCACTGGGTGCGGCGACGTTCCGGCGCGCGGAGGAGCGACGCATCGAACTCCTCAAGGAGGCCGGCTTCAACGCGATCCGCAGCTCTCATAGTCCGCTGAGCCCGGCAATGTTAGACGCGTGCGACCGCTTGGGGATGCTCGTCTTCGACGAGACTTTCGACGCATGGACCGAGATGAATAAGCCCTATGACTACACGCTTGATTTCCCGGAATGGTGGGAGCGGGACATCGATGCAATGGTACGCAAGGATTTCAACCACCCAAGTGTGATTCTGTACTGCATCGGCAACGAGATACACGAGTACGGATCAGGTTTCGGCGGTGCTAGGGCACGAGATATCGCAGAACGGATCCGTGGTCGTGACGAAACCCGTTTCATCACGACCGCTGTGAGCGGATTCTGGGCGGTGGCGAGTGAGGTGATCGACGACCTGAAGGCACGTTTGGAGAACGCCGTCGCTCGCGGAGTCAACGATGTCATGAACGAAATGACCGAGTTCTTCGACGAGGTCACCGTCTCGGACACGGTGGGTGTCAAGACCGCGGAATCGCACGCGGCCGTAGACATCGCTGGGCTCAACTACGCCGAATCTCGGTATGCCCTCGACATCCCAGCCTTCCCCAACCGCATTGTTCTCGGAACTGAGACCAACCCCCGCGACACAGCGAAATCCTGGAATGCGACCATCGCCCATAACCATGTCATCGGAGGGTTCACCTGGGCCGGTTGGGACTACTTGGGAGAAGTGGGACTCGGTCGAACCGAGTACACGGATGACCCTGATGCTAAAGGGGGAGGCGACCCTGATTTCCCATGGCGCACGGCTTGGGTCGGAGACTTCGACATCACCGGCTTCCGTCGCCCGCAGTCGTACTATCGCGAGATCGTCTATGGCCTTCGTCAAGAGCCGTACATCGCTGTGCTGCGTCCCGACCATCACGGGCAGAGGCGATTGGAGATGCAGTGGGCGTGGAGCGACGCTGTGTCGAGTTGGACGTGGGATGTGCCGACCGGCTCCCCAGCGGAAGTAGAGGTCTATAGCGACGCCGATGAAGTCGAGCTCATTCTGAACGGCGTTTCGCTCGGGCGGCGGCATACCGGAGGAGATCACGACTTCCGCGCCAGCTTCGAACTCGCCTTCGAGCCTGGCGAACTGACCGCAGTCGGATATCGCGGAGGAAGGGCGAGCGAAGCGACCTCGCTTCTCACCGCGACGGGCAGCCAGCTCATTGCCAGTGCTGATCGCTCCGAAGTGCTTGTCGATGGAGGTGATCTGGCGTTCGTCACAATCGAGTTCCGCGATGGTCGCGGAATCTTGGACGCTTCACGCGATCGCCTTGTGAACGTCACCGTGGATGGTCCGGGCGAACTACAGGCGCTTGGAAGTGCATGCCCAGCGAGCGAGGAATCATTCCTTGCGTCATCGTGTACAACCTTCGACGGCCGAGCGCTTGCGATCATTCGGCCAACAGGGCCTGGTGAAATCCAGGTCACTGTGACGAGCGATGAGATGCGACCGTCGGTGGTGCACTTGACCGCGGAACGCTCGTCAGTACGGGCACCGCTCGTTTAGCGCTGCTCGTTGACCCCAGCATCCTCGATGTCGAAGACCATTAGGCGTGCGCTCAAGACTCGAAGAACAGCGGCGAACGGAAGGTGGGAGGGGTGGGTGAGGTGCGCGTCGGGGCCGGTGGCGGCGTCGAACTCGATCACCGGCCCATAGTCGAACGAGCCTTCTAGCCCTTCTGGGCTGGTACTGGGGCCTTGTGGGTGACCGGGTGAGCGGCTCAGGCCTCCGTGAGACGCAGGGCCATGTGAGGCCGAGCCGGCAGCTGGATACGCGTCGTGCCCGAGTGCGTCCCGGGAACGTCCTCGACCGTCATGTTCCAGGTGTCGACGACCTGGATTCGTGCGTGCATCCCGTCGGGGATGACGACATCACGGAACTTCGGTCGGTGCAGGCCGAAGTAGATGAGGATGTACTGATCCTTCACTCCGCCCCAGGGTGCATCCCAGTCGGAGGCCAAAGGGTCGAGACGGCCGGTAGGGGACTCCTCGACGAGGCGCCGCAGGAAGGCGATCCGCGCGACGCTCTCACCTTGTAGGCGGCCGCCCTTGGACCACCAGATCACTTCGTCGTCGCGGTAGAAGGTCTCACCGTGGGTGAGGTATCCTCCTCGGATCATTCCGGCCCAGAACCGGTCGACGACGTCTTCCGAGCGGAGGTTTCCCCACCCCTGGTCGAGATCACCGTCGTAGCCGAATTCGTCCACGACGACGGGCTTACCCCACTGGTGGCGCCACTCGTCGATGCGCTTTGACATGTCGGCGTCGCCGCGCTGGATGCTCGCGTGGGTGGCCCAAGGCACTGAGTAGTCGAAGAGGTCTGACCAGTTGTGAATGGACAACAGGTGGTCCGCGTGGTCCTCTTGCTGCACGACCTCGGCGAGCCGACTCCAGTCCTCTGGCCGTTTACTGAGCAGGAGGTCGTACTCGTTCGCCATGGACCACCAGACGTTCGCGAAACCTGCGAGGCGTCTCGTGACGTAGCGCACGTAGCGTTCGTCGGCCGCCGTTCCCAACGTGGAGAAACCCCAGCGGTCATACGGATGGAAGAGAATGAGGTCTGCTTCGATGCCGAGCACGCCGAGTTGACCGATACGTTCCTCGAGGTTCTTGAAGAATTCGGTGTCGAATCGTTCGGTGTCGAAGGTTCCGTCCTCGTTCGTGGGAAAGACGTAGTTCTCAGGTTCGTTCGAGTTGTACAGGAAGTCCTTGGGGAACAGGCCCATGCGTAGCTTGTTGAACGGTGCCGCGGCGAGAGTCTCCAGGGTTTCCAGCTGAAGTGATTCAGGCTGGTGGGTCCACACGTATGAAGTGGTTCCGAAGGGTGAGTATGGGGCACCGTTCGCATAGCTGAAGGCATATTGTTCGCTAACCCGCACCGGCCCGCGTTCGCTACTTTCCTCGACGGAGAAATATCCGACCAGGCCGTCCAACGAGCGCGCATTCGAGGTCGTGCTCAGCGTCCACTCGCCGGGTAGCGGTGGCAAGAATCGCAGCAGGTAGCGACCGTCGCCGTCATAGAAACCGCCGATAGTCAGCGTGATATCGGGATGCACAAAATCTGCTGTCAGCTCGACGTCGACGAAGGGGTTCCCGTGCTCGGGCCCAGCCACGACGATCTCGACTGTCTTGTGAACGAATGCGCTCGCAGGCTCCATGAGGGTTGCGCTTCCGCGGACCACCTCCTCGGATTCGTAGTCATTGCGGGGCACGATCGGTGCCGCCTCGGCGGGACGGGGAGTCTTGTCCTCGATGCGGCCGAGTTGCGAGAGAAGGGCATCGATCTTGGCTTCGTCCGGAGCGAGCGCGAAACGAAGGAATCCTCCAAGAGGGAAGCCTCGCAAGCTGGTCGCGAGCGACGACTGCAAGATGTCTGGAATTGAACGCTCCAGAACCTCCCGCGCTTCTGAATTGTCCAGCGCGTCTCCGAAGCTGGCGTACTGGTCGAACGTGCGCACCGTCGCGTCTCCTCAATGGGTCTGTGCCGAGCAGTCGTCGGTCACGCTTTAGGTTTGCATCCTCGACGACATCAGGCGCGACATTTGCGCAAAACCGATAGTGCGGATGCTCGGGATTTGCTCAGCGATGCCCGAGTTCCTGGAATGAATCCGGAGCTGTTGTGGACGGTCCACGCGAGCCATTCTGCGCTCGCAGTCTCAGGGCGGTGCCTGGCTCACCTTCCCGGGGCCGCACTTCGTTCTCTGCGCTCAGTAGGTTGCGCGGCCGCCGCTGATGTCATAGACCGCGCCCGTCGAGAAGCTGACGCCATCGGAGGTGAGCCATTCGACGAGTGACGCGACCTCCTCCGGTCGCCCGACGCGCTTCATCGGAATGAGGCTGGTGATGTGCGCCAGTACGTCCGGGGCGGTGTCGTCGTTCATTGGTGTGGCGATCACTGCGGGCGCGATGGCGTTCACAAGGACACCGGTGGTGGCGAGTTCTTTTCCGGCTGACTTGGTGAGGGCGATCACGGCAGCTTTGGACGCGGAGTAGATGGAGAGATTGGGGTTGCCGTCCTTGCCGGCCATGCTGGCGAAGTTCACCACGCGCCCCCAGCCGCGAGTCACCATCCCGGGGACGAAGGTGCGCATGGCGGCGACAGTGCCCAGCACATTGACGTCCAGAACCTTGCGCCAGTCCTCGGGAGCTGTCTCCAGCAACGGCTTGTTGGGCCCGACGATGCCGGCGGAGTTGACGAGGATATCCACCGGGCCGATCGTGGCCGCCGCGTCCGTCAACGCGTCGAGGTCGGTGACGTCGAGCCGAAAGTCGGCGTCGCCGCCGAGATCGAGGGTGACCACTTTCACCCCTACGTCGCGGAGCCGGGCGGCGGTGGCGGCGCCGAGGCCACTCGCGCCCCCGGTGACGACTGCTGTTCTCATCGTTTCTTTCCTTCCGCCGGGAGCTGCGATGCGCCCGGGATTGCGATGTGTGTCTTCGGTCCGGCATCGACGGACGCGGGAAGGTCTCCCGCGAGGACGGCCGCCAGGTGGTCCAGGTCGATCACTGTCGACACCAGCGGCCGCGGGTCGACGGAGCCGTCGGCGAATGCCTCGATGGCCCCGTCAAGCCCTTGGCTGCCGCCCAGGATTCCGACGGCCGTGACGTCTTTGAGCGCGAGGACACGGGTGTCGATCAGGCTCGGGCTGCCGGCTAGGCCGACGTAAACAACCCGTTTGCCGGGTTCTACGAGTTCGACCGCCTTGGCGGGGAGGGAGGGCGCGTTGGATGCGTCGATGACCGCATCCCAAGCCAGAGTGGGAAGCGAGGTCTCGGTCCAAACGTGCTCGAAGCCGAGCGATCGTGCAAAGCGCAATGATCGTTCGCTGCGCCCCATCAAATGAACCTCAGCTCCGGCGGCGCGCGCGAACATCGCCACGAGCAGACCGATCGTGCCAAGCCCGAGAACCAGCACGCGATCGCCGGTGCTGAGGTTGGCGCCCCACACGGAGCGTAAGGCGTTGCCGGCCGGTTCGACCAACGCGCCCGAGGCGTCGTCGACGGCATCGGGAAGGGGGTGAAGATAGGAAGCGGGATAGGCGAGGCGTTCGGCCAGAGCGCCCGCACGGCCGCCGCGGATGCCTAGTTCGAATCGGAACTCGCAGACGTGGTGCCGACCGTCCAAGCAGCGGTGGCAGGTGCCGCACCCGATCATGGTGTCGCCCGTCACGCGTTTGCCGATCCAGGTCTTATCCACGCCCTCGCCGACTTCAGCGACGACGCCCATCCATTCGTGTCCCAAGCGGATCGGGTACGCGGCGTTGCCATCATGGAGGTACTGCATTTCACCGGTGTAGAACTCGACATCCGTACCGCAGACGCCGGCTCGGCGCACGTCGATCACTACTTCACCTGGACCTGCCGTCGGCTCCAAAACGTCTTCTACGCCCGCGTCGCGGGGGCCGCGCACGACGAACGCCTTCATCGAGGTGCGATCACGTTCTGGCGCTGGGTCCCGAGTCCATCAATTCCGAGTTCCATCACGTCGCCGGCGTTCAGCCAGATCTGTGGGTGGAAACCCATTCCGACACCGGGAGGAGTGCCCGTGTTGATGAGGTCGCCGGGCTCAAGCACGAGGAATTGGCTGATGTAGTGGACGATGAAGTAGGGGTCGAAGATCATGGTCGCGGTCGTGCCTGTCTGGCGACGCGTTCCATTCACGTCGAGCCACATGCCGAGCGAGCCGATGTCGTCGATCTCGTCCTGAGTGACGAGCCATGGTCCGGCCGGGTTGAAGGTCTCGGCGGACTTTCCTTTGAGCCATTGCCCCCCGCGTTCCATCTGGAAGGCGCGTTCGCTCACGTCGTTGACCAGTACCCAGCCGGCGATGGCGTCGCGGGCGTCCTCGACAGAGTCGAGGTAGCTGCTGCGCTTGCCGATCACGATGCCGAGTTCCACCTCCCAGTCGGGCTTGGTGGCTCCGCGCGGGATGCGAACGTTGTCGTTCGGTCCAACCAGGGTGTTGGGCGATTTGGTGAACAGAATCGGTTCTGAGGGAACGGCCTGCCCGGTCTCGGCTGCGTGGTCGCTGAAGTTGAGGCCGACGCAAATGATCTGGTGCGGGCGGGCGATCGGTGCTCCGATGCGTTGCCCGCCGACGGGCCGCGTCCCCCCGGTCGCGATCCGCTCCTCGACAATGGGACGCAGATTCTCGATCCCGTCGGCACCGAAGAACTGCTCGTCGAAGTCGAGGACCACGTCGGAGAGATCGACATAGTTCTCTCGGTCGACCAGCGCTGCGGGCTTCTCGGCGCCGAAGTCGCCGATGCGAAGGAGTTTCATGTGTTCCTCTTGTTAGTGGGGGGCAGGGAGGGGGTAGCCGCTCCAGAGCGGCTGAGACAGCCCAGAGACTCTGGGCCTGGAGGTGAAGATGTGGCCGGAAAGTGGGTACGCCTGCAGTTGCGCGGCTGTCAGGTCTTGGCGGGCGGTGGTGATGACGAGCGTGTCCAGTTCCGGCCCAGCGAACGCGACACTCGAGGTGTGCGGGGCGGGAACGGCCACCGTGTCCACGAGTTGACCCTGCGGCGAGAAGCGCCGGACCTCGCCGGCACCCCAGATCGCGATCCAAAGATGGCCTTCTGCGTCAATGGTCATGCCGTCGGGGTAGCCGTCGCCGATCGTGAGAAAGGTATGGCGCGGCCCGACATCGCCGCTTTCGATGTCGTATGGCCGGGCATAGACCGTCTGGCGCTCGGTGTCGACGCTGTACAAGGTGTGTCCGTCAGCCGACCAGGCCAGACCGTTGGAGAGTGTCAGGTCGTCGTCGATGACGCGGAGTGACCCGTCGAAGTCGATGGAGACGAGTGATTCGGTTCGAGAGGGCCCGGTCAGTGAGAGCGTGCCGACAAGATAGCGGCCAGCGGGATCAGCCTTCCCGTCGTTCAGCCTTCGGCCGGAATTCTCTTCGAGGATGCGATCTCCGTCAACGAGGGTCCCGTCGAGTGAGCGGAAGTAGATTCGCTCGTGACCGGCGATGATCCAGTCCCCAAGGTTCGAAACGCTGACGGCGCCGACACTCTGGTTCAGCTCGAACCGCTCCGAGACCTCGATCGTGCCGCCTGGGTCGAGCACACCGCTGTAGACGCATCCTTCGCGGATATCGACCCAGATCAGGCGTGACCTGATCGGATCCCAGAGCGGCCCTTCGCCCAGAAGATATGAGTCCGTGGTCGCCGTGATGAGTTCGATCGTCACGCGGTCTTCTCCTGGCCCGCCGTCGGCTGATCGATGATGTTGCGGATGTCGGACGCTGCTTCGACGAGCGCGGCCAGCGGAGTGCGGTACGCCACAGCGCTGACGCTGATCGCGCCGGACGGCTCGCTTGGGGAGGCGAGATAGACCGGGACGGCGATGCAGTTGATCCCGGCCTCGTTCTCCTGGTCGTCGACGGCGTAGCCCCGCTCGCGCGTCTCGCTCAAGCGCGCGTGGAGTTCCCCAGCGGTTGTGGCGGTGGCGGCGGTCCGTCGTTCGAGGGTGCGGTCGCCGATCCACTTCTCGACGTCTGCAAGGGTATGAAGACGTGTGGCGAGAAGTGCCTTGCCGACGCCGGTGCAGTGAGCCGGATTGCGGCCGCCGACCGTGGAGGTCAGGCGAACCGCGCCGCCAGTCGGGTCGACCTTGTCCCGGTAGACGACGTCAGTGCCATCCAGTACGGCGAAGTGGATGGTCTCTCCGAAACGCTCCGCCAGCCGGTCGAGGATCGGGCGCACGCGGAGGTGGTCTGGCCGGGCCTCGTGGTGCGCGAAAGCGAGGCGGAGGAATTCGTCGCCGAGGATGTAGTGGCCGCGACCGTCTTGCGTCGCCAGCCCGGCACGCTTCAGGGAAGCCAAGGCCCGATGCACCGTCGCTTTCGGATGTCCGGTGCGTCGCACCATGTCATCGAGCGTCGCACCGGCGGGCTGCTGGGCGAGCTCGACGAGCACCGCAAGCACCCGGTCTGTTCCGACCAGACGTGCTTCGCCTTCGGTGGCCGCAGGTGTGGGTGACATTGGTGTCCTCCTCGTCGATCGCCTATGCTAGCAAGAGTTTCACTATATAGATCGCAATTCCGAAAGTTGGAACAATGGCGTCAACTCTTCGCAGTTCGGAGTGGTACTCCGGCGATGACCGCAACTCGTACATCCATCGCGCGTGGATGCGGCGAGGCCTCCCTCACGACTTTGACAGTCGGCCCCAGATCGCCATCGCGAACACGGCGTCCGACCTCACCCCGTGCAATGCGCATCTCACTGAGATCGCGCAGTCGGTCAAGAACGGGATTTACGAGGCGGGCGGTATCCCGCTGGAGCTTCCCGTAGTGTCGCTCGGCGAGACCCAGGTGCGGCCCACGGCGATGCTGTGGCGCAATATGGCGGCGATGGCGACCGAGGAGATGCTGCGAGCCAACCCGATTGACGGTGTCGTGCTCCTTGGGGGTTGCGACAAGACAATCCCGTCGCTGCTCATGGCAGCAGCTTCGGTCGACATCCCGGCTGTCGTAGTGCCCGGTGGCCCGATGCTCACCGGCACATTCCGGGGAGAGCCCCTGGGATGCGGCACGGACGTCTGGCGCCTCAGCGAAGAGGTGCGCGCCGGTACCCTGAGTCAGCAGCAGTTCCTGAAGTCCGAGTCGTCGATGATCCGCAGCAAGGGTCACTGCAACACGATGGGCACCGCGAGCACCATGGCCCTGGTCGCGGAGGCTCTGGGCATAGTCATCCCCGGAGTCGCCGGCACTCCCGCGCCGGACAGCCGCCTGTTGGAGGCCGCTCATGAAGCCGGCCGCCTCTCGGTCGAGCTCGTCCGTGAGGACCGGCGGCCCAGCACCTTCCTCACCAAGGGGAGCTTCCACAACGCCATCGTCGCGCTCGCCGCGATCGGGGGATCGACCAATGCGGTCGTTCACCTGCTCGCCATAGCGGGCCGGCTCGGCATCGACATCACCATCGACGACTTCGACCGCATCGGCGCCGAGGTGCCGTTGCTGGTCAACCTCCAGCCCGCCGGGCAGTACCTGATGGACGACCTCCACCGTGCGGGCGGCTTCCTGGCCGTGCTCAAAGAAGTGCAAGACCTGCTGGATCCGACCGCCGTGACCATCACCGGCAAGCCCCTGATCGACCATCTTGCCGACGCCGAGATCTGGGACAAGGACGTCATCACACCACGCGAGACTCCGCTGATTCCTGCGGCCGGGATCAGCGTGCTCCGCGGATCGCTCGCGCCCGGCGGCGCGATCATCAAACCCGCAGCAGCTTCCGCCCACCTGCTCAAACATCGCGGTAGAGCGGTCGTCTTCGACAGCATCGAGGACTTCCACAACCGCATCGACGACCCCGAACTCGACATCGACGAGACCTCGGTCATGGTGCTGCGCGGATGCGGGCCCAAGGGCTACCCCGGCATGCCCGAGGTGTCCAACATGCCGCTGCCGAAGAAACTGCTCGAGGCGGGCGTGCGCGACATGGTCCGCATCTGCGATGGCCGGATGAGCGGAACCGCGTACGGCACAGTCATCCTGCACGTGACTCCCGAAGCCGCCGCAGGCGGACCTCTCGCGCTGGTACGGACCGGCGACCGGATCTCGCTCGACGTGCGGAACCGGCGGCTCGACCTCGAGGTACCGCCCGAGGAACTGGCCGCCCGGACACCCAACCAAGCGACGCTGGACGGCTACGCAAAGCCGCGCCGAGGCTGGGAGCGGCTCTACGTCGACCACGTCCTTCAGGCGGACACCGGAGCCGATCTCGACTTCCTCGTCGGCTCCTCCGGATCGAAGGTCAGCCGTGAGTCGCACTGAGCACGGCGTCGTGTTCGGGCCACCGGACGAGAAGCTGCTCGCGGCACTGCGCTCCGCCGCGACGGCGGTTCATGCCCGGCCCACCGACCGGTTGAGTTCAGCGCACGACGCGTCGCACTACCTCCTGACGCCGCAGGCCGTCGTCGCCCCGTCGGGCATCGAGGAGGTCGCCGCCGTGCTGGCCGCTGCGAGTCGGATCGGCGTGCCCGTCACGTTCCGCTCGGGTGGCACGAGCCTCAGCGGCCAAGCCGGCACCGACGGGATCCTCGTCGACACACGGCGCAACTTCCGTGGCATCGAGGTGCTCGACAAGGGACTGCGGGTGCGCACCGGCCCCGGCGCGACCGTGCGGGCCGTCAATGCCCGGCTCATCCGCCACACGCGCAGGCTTGGCCCCGACCCGGCCAGTGAGATCGCCTGCACCGTGGGCGGGGTGGTCGCGAACAACTCGTCCGGGATGTCGTGCGGCACCCACGCCAACACCTATCGCACTCTCGACTCCACCATCCTGGTGCTGCCCGACGGCACGGTCGTCGACACCTCACTCGACGACGCGGATCAGCTGCTGCAGGTTGGCAAGCCCGAGTTACACGCAGGCCTCATCCGGCTCCGCGAACGCGTGCGCGCCGATTCGGCTTCGGTCGCCACCATCCGCTCCCTCTTCGCCATCAAGAACACGATGGGCTACGCCGTCAACGCGTTCCTCGACTTCGAGCGTCCCGTCGACATTCTGGAGCACCTCGTCGTCGGCAGTGAGGGGACGCTCGCCTTCATCGCCGAGGCGACCTTCCGCACCGTCGCGCTGAAGCCGCACCTCGCGACCGGTCTGCTGTTCTTCCCCGATCTGGACTCTGCTACCGCCTCTCTGCCGGCGCTCGTCGACGCCGGTTTCGCGACGATCGAGCTGATGGATGCGACCAGCCTGAGGGTCGCCCAGCGGGATCCTGAGGCGACGGACGAACTGCTCGCTCAGGACGTGGTCGATCACGCCGCGCTGCTGGTGGAGTACCAGGAAGAGACAGCCGAAGAGCTGGAGCTGCGCGTCGCACAGTCCGCCGAGGTGTTCCGCTCCCTCCCGCTGGTGGCGTCCGCGTCACTCAGCACGGACGCAGACCGGCGTGCCGCGCTGTGGCACATCCGCAAGGGTCTGTTCACGCTCGTAGCAGGAAACCGCGCGCCCGGAACCACGGCCCTGCTCGAGGACATCGCTGTGCCCGTCGAACGCCTACTGCCCACTTGCACCGCCCTGATACAACTCTTTGCGAAGCACGGGTATGAGGACTCCGTGATCTTCGGACATGCCAAGGACGGCAACATCCACTTCATGATCAGCGAACGCTTCGACGACCCGGCATCCCTGGCCCGTTATGAGGCGTTCACCGAGGAGATGGTGGAGCTCGTGCTGAGTCACGGCGGCACTCTCAAGGCCGAGCACGGCACCGGGCGCATCATGGCGCCCTTCGTGCGACGGCAGTACGGCGATGAACTCTACGAGGTCATGCGCGAGGTGAAGCGGCTGGTCGACCCGACCGCGCTGCTGAACCCGGGAGTGCTACTCAATGACGATCCTGGTGTGCACCTTCAGAACCTCAAGGTCGCCCCAGCCGTGGAGGCCGAGGTCGACCGCTGCGTGGAGTGCGGCTACTGCGAGCCGGTCTGCCCCAGCCGTGACCTCACCCTCACCCCACGTGAGCGGATCGTGCTCCGTCGGGAGATCGCCGCTGCCGGTGCGCGCGGCGACACAGAGCTGGCCGCGACTCTGCGCCAGGAATACGGCTACGACGGAATCGACACGTGCGCCGTCGACGGGATGTGCCAGACGGCGTGCCCGGTCCTGATCAACACGGGAGACCTGGTACGCCGGCTTCGGGCCGAGAACACCGGACGGCTGGAGCAGGCCGCGTGGAAATCGGCCGCACACAATTGGGATGCGGTGAGCCGGGTGGGAGGCATCGCCCTCACGGTCGCCGGCAAGCTGCCTTCTGCCCTGCCCCGGATGGCGACCGACGTCGGCCGCGTCCTCCTCGGTCGCGACATCGTCCCCCGGTACTCCTCCGACCTACCGGCCGGAGGAAGCAGGCGCCGCGTCGTCAGCTGCGCCGATCCTGTCGCCGTCTATTTCTCGAGCTGTACCACGACGATGTTCGGTCCGGCCGATGGGGGAGAGGGCGTCGCCGCGGCATTCGTCGCTCTATGCGCGCGCGCCGGCGTCGCGGTGGCAACCCCGGACGACCTTCCTTCGCTGTGCTGCGGCACGCCGTGGAAGTCGAAGGGACTCACTGACGGCTACGCCGAGATGAGGGCGAAGGTCGCCGACTCACTCCGCCGAGCGACACGCGGCGGCGAGCTTCCGGTGGTGTGCGACGCGTCGTCCTGCACCGAGGGGCTCCAAGTGCTGCTTGATGCGGCCGGCGAACACGGCATCCGGGTCGTAGACGCCGTCGCCTTCGTGGCCGAGCAGGTCTTCCCTCACCTGCCGGACGCACATCGAATCAAGCGGCTCACGCTGCATCCGACCTGCTCCTCAACTCGGCTCGGCCTCGCTGGCGCGCTGACAACCGTCGCCGCGACGGTGGCTGACGAGGTCGTCGTCCCCGACGACTGGGGATGCTGCGCCTTCGCCGGCGACCGTGGGCTGCTGCACCCTGAACTCACCGCCTCGGCCACAATGCCGGAAGCAGCAGGCGTTCTGGCCGCAGCTGGGCAGGCGCACGCCTCCCTCAACCGCACATGCGAACTCGGAATGACCCGCGCCACCGGCGAACCTTACCGCCACGTGTTGGAGTTGCTGGACGAGGCAACCGCTGCCGTTGGTGACCCGATGCGATCAGAGTAGGGATACCGTGTCTGTACAGGAGCTTTCGACGGGACTCCGCGCCGGGTACTGCATGCTGAAACCATTCAGTTGACATCGCCGGGGGCCTCCGACCGCTTGCGCAAAAGGCCACCCTGAGTGTGGTCGGAATTCGGGGCTCGGCTACGTTGCTGACATGGTAAGAGCGCCGACTCCGAATAGACCAGCCTTGATCGACGGAGAACTCATTGTCGAAGGAAAGCCGTTCCGTATCCTGGGCGCGGAAATTCACAACTCCAGCTCGAGCACTCCGAAAGCAACCGCGGAGTCGTTCAAACGGGTAGCGTCGCTCGGTGCGAACACGGTCTTGGCTCCCATCGCTTGGGAGTCGATCGAGCCGGTGGAAGGCGAATTCGACTTCACATTAGCGACCTCCCTCCTAGACGAGGCAAACGCAAATGGGCTCAAACTGATCCCACTCTGGTTCGGATCATGGAAGAACGGAATGTCCTCGTACGTGCCGGGATGGGTCAAGAAGGACACGGTCCGATTTCCCCGGGCGGCGACGGCAGCCACCGGCCATATCGAGCACCTCACTCCCTTCGCCGCGGAGGTGGGTCAAGCCGACGCGCGCGCGTTCGCTGCCCTCATGGGCCATTTCGCCGCTCATGACCAGGCGGCCACCATTGTGATGGTGCAGGTGGAGAACGAAGCCGGCTTGTTGGGCGACTCACGCGACCGCAGCGAGCTCGCCGAAGGTGTGTGGAGCGAGGCCGTACCTGAACGAATCGCGGAAGCAGCACAAGCACAGTCCGGTTCTCACACCTGGCGAGGGCTCTTCGGAGACAGGGCCGACGAAGCCATGATGGCGTACGGCTACGCCTCCAGCGTCGAAGTCGTAGCAGCCGCGGGCCGACGACAGTTCGACGTGCCGATGATCGTGAACGCCTGGCTTGATGCCATCATCGACCCGGAGCTTCCGGCGCTCGCGTCGGAGACTATCGCCGTCGCGGGCGGCGCCGCTCCAGGCGACTATCCGAGCGGCGGACCCTTGTCGCACACGGCGACGATCTGGCGAGCGATTGCCCCCTCGATCGACCTCATCTCACCAGACATCTACTTCGGCCCTTTTGATAAGACGTGCACGGATTTCAAGAGCGTGTCGGATGCGCTCTTCATCCCCGAGATGCGACGCTCCGCGGTCGGTGTCGCGCAGATGTTCCGCGCGATCGGAGAGCACGGCGCAATCGGCGTCTCGCCTTTCGGAGTGGATTCACTGCGCGATGACGAAAAGAACTTTCGCAGACTGCGTGACGCCTTCGGGCTCCTCAAGATGGCGTCCGAACTACTTGCGGCACCCTACTCGGGGGTGCGCGGTTTCTTTCTTTCCCCAGAGCGCCCTCGCGAGACTTTCACATTTGGTGAGTTCGCCATTCAGGCAATCGCCGGCGCAACGTTCTTCTCCGAGACTCCGGAGGAACCTGCCTACGGTTTGCTCATCGAGATCGAGCCGACGAAGTTCGTGGCGATTGGCCGTGGCTTTTCGCTGACCTTCTCCGCAGGATCGGACGTTGGCGCCTCATTGTTGCACGCTGACGAGCGTGTCTTTGAGGAGGGTCACTGGCAGACGGTTCGAAGACTGAATGGTGACGAGTCAGGTTCGGGAAGTTTCATCCGTTTCCCCGCTCTCGAGGAAGCGTATGAGCACCCGATCGTGGCATTCAACACGAGGTTGACCGGCGTCGTTGCGTTCGAGCTCTACACATTTGACCGCTGAGTTGCTGAGGCGACGACTAGCCGAACTCGAGACGCCTGCATGAACTCAGTCCGTTCTCCGTACGAGCAGGAGCCAGTCGCCCGCAGTCGGAGGGGGCGGGATGCTCAGAAGGCCGTCAGCTTCTGTTGCTCGCTTTTCGGGTGGCGTGAACTCACCTGTGCGTGGGTCGAACCACTCGAAGCCGTAGGCGCCCGCTGGAACATCCGTAATGTATGCGGCTCCTTCCTCGGGTCGATAGGTCTCGCCGAAGAAGATGACGATCGTGTGGCGAATAGCGTCAGCCGACACCATAGGCGGATAGAAGGTCTCGTTGACCCAGCTCTCAGTGCGGAAGCACTCGGGGGCGGGGGACAGTGACGTCCATTCGAATGACTGGTAGAACTTCCGCAAGTGGCCCATCTGCTCGCCGCCCGGAAGCTCGACCCCTTCGTGCCAGGGCAGATCGCCCCACGTGCTGCCCTGCTCGGTCGAGTCCCACGCGCCATTCCAACATCCCTGCGCACCGTAGGTGTAGCCGCAACACCCGGACTGGAAAGCCCTGTAGGCGACCTGTCTGACCATCGTGTCGGTGACGGGGCGTCTGCCGTTCGGCTCCATACTTATGAGGCCTTCATAGAAGGACTCACCCTCGACGAGCGGCTTGCCCGGGTGCGCGTCTTTCTGGTCCCTCCAATGGGCCGAACCCATATCGAGGTCGCCGTGACCGAGCTGGCTCAGCGTAAAGGTGAGCCAATCCTCGTCCTGGTAGTCCGCGGGCATCGGCCGCTCATTGGTGAGATGCGCCGTTATCGGGTGGCAGTAATCGTCCGATTCCTGGATCGCGAGCGCGACATCACGCCAACCTGCGAGGCGCCGTTCACGGAGTTGCGGCTCATAGCCTGCGACTTCACCGCCGAGGGTCCACACCATCGGGTAGGAGCCGTATCGGGCGACGAAGTACCGGGCAAGCTTCGCCATCGCTGTGGGTGCGCGGTCTATCGCGTCGTACCAGGACAACCCGAGCGCGAGGACTAGACCTCTCCGTGCGATGTACGCGAAGCGTGGATCGAGGACTTCCTGGAAGAACGAGACGTCGAAGTCGTCGGCATCGGCGAGCTGATCCCAGAAGGAGGGCGGGGTCCAGGAGAAAGCGTTGGCCTGGTATACGGTAAACCCCTGCTCGGCACGGCGGTCAACCGTGCCTCGGAACTGCGACGACCATCCCGGCTTGTTCGACTCGTCCCAACGCTCCCAGGCCAGACGCCAATGTGTGTCCCCGAGCCAGAAGAACGGCGTTCCGTCGACGTGCTGCAGATGCCGCCCATCCGGCGAAGCGTGAAGGAAGCCGTGGCGGTAGATCCCATGAGCTGAAGCGTTCGCGACACACTCGACTTGTCCGCCGATCGAGTGCAGGCCACTGTCCGATGTGTCCGACGCGGCTGTTGTGTAAATCCAGGTGCCGACAGCGGTGGGTGCGAACCGTACCCGCCAGATCCTGCCGCCGTCCCAGAACGCCGTTCGCCGGATCCTGCGTCCGTCGGGGCCATCGAAAGTGACCTCGACGGCGACATCCTCGTAGGGGCGTTCGTGATCGAAGTCGCTCTCGAACGAGATCTCGGTGGTCGCCCACCGGTCAGGGGATGACACGAATTCCTCCTTGAATGAAGCGGAGCGCGGTACACCGCCGCCTCCTTCATCGTGGTGGACGTCGCGAAAAACACGTCATTCAGCGGGAGAATTGCGCAACTGATAGGGAGGTGGGGTGCGTTTCCCGCGGACAGCAGCCGGCCGAGCTCAGGTCGGCGGTGCAGCGGTGGTGGAGCGAACGGCCAAGCGCGGGGTGACGACATGGCGAACGGGGTCACGTCTCCCACCTATCCGCTCTAGCAGCAGTCGGGCGCTGGCCATACCTGTCTCATGTGCGGACTGATTCACGGTCGTGAGTCCCACCCGGGACATGCCCGAGACCGTGATGTCGTCGTACCCCGCAATCGAGATGTCCCCGGGCACATGGAGCCCTCGCTCCTCCGCGGCTCGCACCGCACCCAGCGCAGCGACGTCTGCACCGGCGAAGATCGCGGTGGGCCGGTTGTCGCGCTCAAGGAGCGCTATTCCAGCGTCATATCCACCCCGCTCCGTGTACGCCGTCTCAACGACGTCGGGAGTGAGTCCACGTTCCCGCATCGCCGCTTCGTACCCGCGCAGGCGTTCGGTATGGGAGAGAACGTACTGCCCACGTAATCCGCCTGACGGCTGCGTGGTGTGCGCGATCCGGGAGTGGCCGAGTCGGGTCAGATGATCAACGATGAGCTGGGCGCCGAGCGCATCGTCGTCGACGACCGTGTCGAACGTGCGGGGTGCTCCGTGTCGCGCGACGACGACCGTCGGGATGTCGCGGCCGAGATCTTCCAGCCACGCCTGGGAGGTCCACGGCGCAATGACGATGACACCGTCCACCTGCCTGTCGAAAAGTGCCTCGATGCTTCTTCTCTGCCCCCACGGTTCGGCTCCACCACGAATGGCGATCTCCTGATACGGAGTGGCTTCCAGCTGGGCGCTGATGCCGTCGACCACCTCCGGCTGGAACGGTGAAGAGAATTCGGTGAGCATCACGCCGATCGTGAACGACGTGCCCCGCATACCCCGCGCGCCGGCATGCGGTCGATAGTTCAGTTCTTCGATCGCCCGCTCGACCCGACCGCGCATCTGGGGGCTCACGCCCGGCGCCGACCGGAGAACCTTGGACACGGCAGAGGTCGAGACCCCAGCAGCGAGCGCGACATCCCTGATCGTCGCCCGACGGCGAGGCGTACGGTCGGCCGCGGGCGGCTCACTCGACTCCATGATGGTCCGACCATACCCAAGCCGTATGTTGATCTCAATGAGGTCGATTGATGGGCACTTGCGCAAAAATGGGCCTCTCGATTGCGGATAAATCATTGCCTTCGTAAGTTCAACCTGTATAACGATGCACGCCGGATTACCCCACGGCAGGTGAACCCACCGGACCCCGGCATGTCTCCCCCTTACAACAAAGGAGTTGCAATGCGAAGCACCCGACGGCGAGCGCTTTTCGCTCTGTCGATCCCGGTCCTGGTCGCAGCGGTCACGCTGAGCGGCTGCACGGCCGGCAATACGTCATCCTCCGCGTCTGCATCCAAGCAGGCGCTCACGCTCGGCATCACCGCCGACATCACCGGTTGGGATCCGTCCAACCAACCCGCGTATCAGAACTATCCGATGATGGCGGTGTGGGACACCCTCATCCAGTGCGACAAACTCGGCAAGCCGCTTCCCGGTCTCGCTGAGAGCTGGAAGATCAGCGCCGACAATCGCACGATCTCGGCCACTCTTCGCTCGGGGCAAAAGTTCTCTGACGGAACTCCCGCTGACTCGGCTGCTGTCAAAGCGACGTTCGAATTCTCAGCCGCCAACGGTGGCGGTGCAGCGAGATACAAGGGCATCAAGGTTGATGCACCGGACTCGACCCACGTGAGCATCACCTGGCCCACCGCCAATCCGTTGATTGTCTTGAATACTTGCAATGTTCCCCTCACCACGCCGAAGGTGCTCGCCGCAAAGAATTTCAAGGCTCCAGTTGGATCCGGTCCCTACGTTCTGGACGCGTCGCACACCACGCAGGGGTCCGTGTATTCCTTCACAAAGAACGACTCTTACTGGGACGCGAAGGATTATCCCTACAAGAAGCTCGCAGTCAAGGTTCTCCCCAGTGACACGGCTGTCCTCAGCGCGCTCAAGACCGGTCAGATCGACGGATCGCTGATCACCACTTCGACCGTAAGCCAGGCAAAGTCGTCCGGCCTCAAGCTCCAGACGCTGAAAGGCAACACCACCCGCCTCCTCATCACTGACCACCTGGGCAAGACGATCCCGGCTCTTGGCAGCGTCGATGTTCGTCGTGCCATGAATATGGTCTTTGACAAGGACGCAGTCGCCGACAAGCTCTACCTTGGCAACGCTAAGCCGGCCTACCAGATCTTCCGGCCCGGCAGCGACGCATACATCGAGGGCATGAAGGACGCCTACCCGTACGACGTCGCGAAGGCTAAGCAGCTGATGAAGGATGCGGGCTACGAAAGCGGATTCACGCTAACCATCCCGGTGATCGTTGGCTCCGGTGTGGACAAGCTCCTGCCGTACGTCACACAGCAGCTTGCCCTGATCAACATCAAGGTCGAACAGCAGGCGCTCTCTGGACCGAACATGTACTCCGAACTGCTCAGTGGCAAGTTCCCCGTCCCGCTCTGGCCGCTCGGCAACTACGGCGAGTCACTTCAGGACATCTATGACTACGTCCTCACCGACGGGATCTGGAACGTCTCCCACCAGGACGACCCAACGATCGACTCGCTTTGGAAGAAGATCACGAGCACGTCTGGGGACCAGCGGAAGCAGGCTGAACACGACATCAACGAATACATCACCAAGCAGGCGTGGTTCGTGCCGATGGCTTACCCTGACGGCTTCTACGCCTACAACTCGAAGATCACCGTGCAGCCCGCCTCTGACTTCGCCGCACTGAACCCGCTTCTGCGGGACTTCAAGTAACACCCGGGAAGGGGGACCACGTCCCATGTTGACTATCTCCATTCTGAAGAAGTTGGCTCGCGCAGTAGCAGTACTGCTTGTGGTCACGTTCGTCACCTTCTGCATGATGTTCGGAAATGCCGAGGGCATCGCTCGCGGTGTGCTCGGTCTGAACGCTGCCGAGGGGGACGTCCATCGTGAGGTTGTCAAACTGGGGCTCGATCAGCCTCTTCTGGTGCAGTACGGAAAATGGCTCCTCGGAGTCGTCACCGGTGACCTGGGTCACTCGTTTTTCACGGGACAGTCCGTGAACGATGCTCTTGCGACCCGGGTCCCGGTGACCCTCTCCCTGGTCTTGGCGACCCTGATCCTCACACTCTTGCTGAGCGTGGCCATTGGTGTCACCGCCGCAATCTATGGGGGTTGGATCGACCGCGTTGTGCAATTCCTGACGGTACTCGGAGCTGCCGTCCCCGCCTTCATCATCGGCGTGGTTCTGGTCTTCGCCTTCGCGATCGCCATTCCCCTTTTCCCGGCAACCGGTTACATTCCCATCGCCGACGATCCTGCCGGGTGGTTGCACTCGATCGCGCTTCCTGTGATCGCGCTTCTCATCGGATCCGTTGCGAGCGCCGCGACGCAGATCCGGGGGGCTGTCCTCGATGTTCAGGGCAAGGACTTCGTTCGAACGCTGCGGGCTCGGGGCATTTCAGAGGGACCATTACTGTTCCGACACGTCCTTCGGAGCGCTTCCGGACCGGGACTTACCGTCCTCAGCCTTCAGACGCTGGCGCTGCTCGGCGGCGCCGTTTTCGTCGAACAGATCTACGCTCTGCCCGGCATCGGACAGCTCGCGAACACATCCGCACAGCAAGGCGACGTGCCGATCGTCATGGGAGTCGTGCTCGTCACCATCATTTTCGTCCTGGTCGTGAATCTCCTCGGCGACCTCGCCAACGCCGCACTCAACCCGAAAGCGAGGACCCGATGAGCCTCCGACCCACAACCGAATCGCTGCGGGCGGTCAGGCCTCAGCCGCGACGCAGGCGTTCGCTGGTCGCGAGGCTATTTAGGAACCCCCAGGGCGCGATCACCGTTCTCTTTCTTCTGTTCGTCGTGGCCCTGGGTATCTTCGCCCCCCTGATCGCGCCGGTGAAGCCAAATGTCGCCGATTTGAACGCAGTCAACGCGCCGCCGTTCTCGCCAGGCCACCTGCTCGGTGCCGACCAGTCCGGACGTGACATCTTCTCCCGTCTTGTTTGGGGGACTCAGCCCACGCTGATCGGAGCGTTGATCGTTCTCGCCGTGTCCGTCCTATTCGGCGTGACCGGTGGCCTGCTCGCTGGGTTCTTCAGAGGCAAGCTCGAAGCGGTCGGGAATTTTGTTTCGGACATCATCATGTCGCTGCCCGGAATCGTTCTGCTGATCGCGTTGTACACGCTCACTGGGCCGAACATCCCAGCTGCCATGGCCGTTTTCGGCATCTTGGTCGCACCGACATACTTTCGGCTCGTGCGCGCGGTCGTCGTCGGAGTGCGGAACGAGCTCTACGTGGACGCCGCCCGTGTAGTCGGTCTGTCAACGTCGCGGATCATCGGCAAGCACATCCTCTGGGCAGTGCGGGGGCCGGTGATCATCCAGAGCGCGTTCATCATTGCGGCAGGTATTGGAATCCAAGCCGGTGTCGACTTTCTCGGACTCGGTAACCCCAGCCAGCCCTCGTGGGGAAGCGTCCTCCAGGACGCCTTCAACAACATCTACAACAACAGCGTCGCGGTCTGGTGGCCCGCGCTTCTCATCAGCTTGACAATTCTCTGCCTGGTACTCCTCGGGAGCGTCCTCCGCGACGAGCTTCAGTCAACCGGCGTCAAGCCGTTGACCGCACGTCGCCGCAGACGGCTGAACGATGAGCTTTCCGTACCACGAACACAGGCTGCGCCGAACGAGGAGTACGCAATCGCCGTGCGCGGCCTCCGGATCGGCTACCCCGAGCACAACGGAGAGATCAAAGAAGTAGTCCACGGCGTCGACCTCGATGTGCGTCCGGGCGAAATCCACGGACTGGTCGGAGAATCCGGGTCCGGAAAGTCTCAGATCGCGTTCTCCACTCTTGGCATCCTGCCCCGTGAGGCGGTGATCCTCGGGGGGAGCATCTGGATCGCCGGCGATGACCTTCTGGCAGATCCAAAGCGCCTCAAGAGTGCGCGTGGCCGGCGAATCGGCTACGTGCCGCAGGAGCCGATGTCCAACCTGGACCCATCGTTCACAGTTGGCGCCCAACTTACCTACGGTCTGCGCGCAGCGAAGCAAATCTCAAAGAACGAGGCACGAAAGCAGTTGCTCGCGCTACTTGCCCGCGTTGGGATCCGGAACCCAGAGCAAGTGTTCAAAATGTACCCGCACGAGATCTCCGGCGGCATGGCGCAGCGCGTTCTCATCTGTGGCGCAATCGCATCCGACCCGGACATCATCGTCGCGGACGAGCCGACGACGGCACTGGACGTCACCGTACAGGCTGAGGTGCTCGAACTCCTCCGCGAGCTCAGTGTCGAGCGCGGATTGGCCATGATCCTTGTAACTCACAACCTCGGCGTCGTCGCCGACATCTGCGACGTCGTCAGCGTAATGCGAGACGGCCTGATCGTCGAAGAAGCCGACGTCGAGACTTTGTTCGCCGCGCCTCGAGAGAAGTACACGAAGGAACTGCTCGACTCCTCCCGGAGCGTTGAGATTGTTGAGGAAGCATCATGAGCGAACCGATCCTCCAGGTGAAGAACTTGGTCGTCACCTTCGGCTCAAACCGAAAGTCTGCCAAGACGGTGATCAATGACGTCTCGTTCGACCTCCACGCCGGAGAGACGCTGAGCCTCGTCGGCGAGTCCGGTTCAGGCAAGACAACGATCGGTCGCGCGATCCTCGGGCTAGCCCCCGTGAGCGAGGGAAGTGTCGAGTTTCGCGGAACCACCATCAGCAACGTTTCCAGAGCCGAACGCCGCAAGACCGCTCGCGCGATCCAAGTGGTGTTCCAGGATCCATACTCGTCGCTGAACCCCTCGATGACGGTCGAGGACATCCTGGTAGAGCCTTTGAAGTCTGCGGGAATTTCCGACGGCCGCAAACGCGTTCGCGAGCTTCTCGACTCCGTGGGGCTGCCTTCCGACGCCGGCGGCCGCTACCCCAAGGAATTCTCGGGAGGCCAGCGACAGCGCATCGCGATCGCGCGAGCGCTCGCCCTCGAGCCATCGGTGATCATTTGCGACGAGCCGACCAGCGCTCTCGACGTCACGACTCAGGCGCGGGTGCTGACTCTCCTGCGTGAACTTCAGGAGCGCACTGGCGTTGCGTACCTCTTCATCAGCCATGACCTGGGAGTCGTCAACGCGATCAGTGGCAGGATCGCGGTGCTCTACCAAGGTCGTATCGTCGAGCTCGGTGACGCTCCGCAAGTCACTCACCACCCACACCATCCGTACACGCGCCGGCTGCAGATCTCTGCGCCGGTGGCGGATCCCCAACTCCAGCGAGAGCGGCGTCTAGAGCGATTGCGCCTGTTCGCGGAGCAAGGTCCGGTGGCCGTGACCTGACAGTGCCGCCGGTCCGCGAACCGACCGCCAAACGCTCCCGCTGAGCACTCAAAGAGATTTCCATGCCTTCAGCGACTCCCGCCACACACGGTTTGGCAGCCGCAGAACCTCGCGGCTCGCTGACCACGCGGTCCCCACACACGCGCCAATCCAAACGAAACGAATGACGATGACTCATAACTCCGCACACCTCGATCGTCGCCTCGCACCCGAGGCTCGCGCCGAGCTGCTCCTCCAGCAGATGACCCTGCGGGAGAAATGCTTTCAACTGACATCGGTGCCCCCGTGGTACCTAGTCGCCCCGAACGGGGGCCCGTCAGACGGCACAGCGGACTGGCTCGCGAAAGCGCCCGGGTTCATTTGCAACTTCGGCATCGACGACCCTGCGGCGGCAGCAGACATCGTGGGTCGTCTTCAACGGACGGCGGTGGAAGGGACCCGGCTCGGCATCCCGCTCCTCCTCCATGCGGAAGCGCTGAATGGATTTCTGGCGGGCGGGCATATGGTCTTCCCTACGGCTATCGGCCTCGCCGCGACCTGGAGCCCTGACCTCATACGCGAGATGGCCGACGTCATTCGAAAGCAGATGAAGCGCGTCGGGATCCGGCAGGCACTGTCGCCGAACATGGACATCGCACTTGACCCTCGATGGGGGCGAGTCCACGAAACGTATGGCGAGGATCCCTATCTCGCTGCCGCATTGAGTGTTGCCTTCACACAAGGGCTCCAGAGCGAAGACCTTACCGAAGGGGTCATCGCCACCGCGAAGCACTTCATCGCATATTCGGCCCCGGAAGGCGGCGTGAATCTGTCCGCCTACGAGGGCGGAAGCAGGCGCACCCGCGATCTGTTCGGGTATCCGTTCGAGGCGGCTATCAACATGGCCGGCCTAGGGTCGGTGATGAACGCCTATTCCAGCGTCGACGGCGTGCCCGCCGGTGCTTCGCGGGAAGTCCTCACCGAGCTGCTGCGTGAGACCCTCGGCTTTGACGGGTTCGTCTCGGCCGATTACATGACGCTTGAGCACATCGTCACTCGTCAGTTCGCCGCGAGCACACCGGCGGTGGCGGGTCGCCTCGCCATCGCTGCCGGACTCGATGCCGAGTTCCCCACCCCCTACGGCTACGGCGACGTCCTCGCCGCCGAGGTCGAGGCCGGTCGTGCAGACGTGACAGACGTGAATGCTTCCGTGCGGCGAATCCTGACCGCGAAGTTCCGGCTCGGTCTCTTCGAGAACCCCTACCCGGAAGAGTCGATCGATGTGGTCGCAGTAGCGGCAGAGGGCCGCGAACTTTCCGCAGAACTGGCGAGCCGCTCCGTTGTGCTGGCCAAGAATGACGGCCTCCTCCCTCTGTCCGAGGGCAAAGTGTCAGTAGCCGTGATCGGCCCGCATGCGGACGCCGTCAAATTACAGTTCCCGACATACAGCTATCCTGCTTTCCGCGACATGACCGTCTTCATGTCGTCAGGCGGACTCGGCAACATGGTCGGCATTGATCCCGGTATGACGGCCTGGAACGAAGCGCTCTTCACAGACACGCCGGTCGAGGAGTTTGTTCGGGGGCAGCTCGGCGCGACCGCTCTGGCAGAAGAAATTGACGCGCGGGCCGCTCGCTCGGTCGCATCGGTAGGAAGTACTCTGACCGAGGACCTCGGCGACGCAGCAATCGCTGACGCTGTCGCGGCTGCGCAGGAATCCGATGTCGTCGTCCTCGCCCTGGGTGGCGCGAGCCTGTGGTTCAATGGCGAACGAACCGAAGGCGAAGGAAGCGACTCCGCCGACATCTCGCTCCCAGCAGCGCAGACTCGCCTCGCGGAAGCCGTCGCGGCCATCGGCAAGCCGATCGTCGCTGTGCTCTTCCAAGGCCGCGCCTACGCGTTGCCCCCAGTCATCCAAGATGCTGAGGCCATCATCGTCGCCCCGTATGGCGGCCCATTCGGGGCGGCCGCCGTCGCCGACGTCATCTTCGGATCGGTCAACCCGAGCGGCAAGCTGCCCTACAGCATCCCCCGCCACAGCGGTCAAATCCCCGTCTACCACCACCAGCACGCTGGAACGGGGTACCGTAACCCACTTCCGCCGGACGTGAACAGGCACTACCTCGACATGCCCGCAACTCCGCTGTTTACGTTCGGTCACGGGTTGAGCTACACCCGATTCGAACTTGAAGAACTCAACAGTGAGACATCCGCCCTGACAGATGGCACCTGGCACCTTGCGACCACCGTTGCAAACAAAGGGGAGCGTGCCGGGGTGGCAACTGTGCAGTTGTACGCGCGGATGAACGCGACAGGCGTGACTCGACCAGCGCAACAGCTCATCGGCTTCGCTCGAATCGAGCTCCAACCGGGCGCGCGGAGCCGTGCATCATTCACGGTTGATGCGTCCCTGCTCGGTTTCACCGGCCTTGACCATCTATTCGGTGTGGAGCCGGGGCGAGTCGACTTCTTCTTAGGCTTCGATGCCGCGGATCGGCGACAGAGCGGATCGTTCGAATTAGTCGGCGACCGAGTGGTGCTATCGAGTGCCGAACGTACCTTCCTCTCGGAGGCGGCGATCGGCAGTGTCTGAGGGTACCCGCGCGGCAGTCGCGAACGATGGCGCGCCCCCGCAAGCGCAGCGATCCGCCGCGACCAACCCGGTCATACCCGGCTTCTACCCCGATCCGACCATTTGCCGCGTCGGCAGCGACTATTACCTGGCGAACTCGAGCTTTGAATATTTCCCCGGGGCGCCGCTGTTTCACAGTACCGACCTGGTGGAGTGGACTCAGATCGGGCACATCTTGAACCGTCGCACCCAGTTCAGACATGGGCGCGAGGGGGCGTCGACCGGGGTGTACGGGTCCACCCTGCGTTACCGCGACGGGCGTTTCTGGTTCATCACTACGAATCTCAGTATTTTCGCAGCGGGTCAGATCCTCCTCACTGCAACGGACCCAGCAGGTGAGTGGAGCGACCCGATCTACATCCCGGAGGCAGTCGGCATCGATCCCGACCTCTGCTGGGATGACGACGGCACATGCTATCTAACATGGAACGCCCTGAACTTCACGGATGGCGGTCGCGGCATCCGTCAGGCGCCACTTGACACCGAGACAGGAAGACTGCTGAGCGCGGATTATCCAGTGTGGCAGGGCACGGGCATGGTCGCGCCAGAGGGGCCTCATCTTTATCACATCGGCGACTATTGGTACCTTCTGCTCGCGGAGGGAGGCACCGAGCGCGGGCACAGCGTGACGGTTGCCCGGGGCGAGTCCCCTCAGGGCCCATTCGAGTCGTGCCCCTGGAACCCGGTGTTCACGCACCGCAGCTCGGGCCATCCCGTACAGAACGTCGGGCACGCCGACCTGGTCGTTGGACCGGAGGGCGACTGGGCCGCCGTCTACCTTGGCGCTCGACCCCAGGGTTCGACCCCCCAGTACCACGTGCTCGGACGGGAAACCTTTCTCGCTGGCGTCGACTGGCTTGAAGGCTGGCCTGTGTTCGACGAAGGGCGATACGAGACCGGAAGGGTCGAGACTGCGTTCTTCGATCAATTCGATGCACCGACACTCCACGCCAGGTGGGTAGTGCCCGGAGGCGAGGCTGAGGCCATCGCCACGGTCCTCGCCGGCGGTGGACTCGGCCTTCATAATGCCGACGATGGGGTAGGGCTCTGCGTGCGGGTACGCGACCTCAACTGGTCGGCGGACGTCGTGCTCGCTCCCTCAGGTACCTTCAGGGTCCGGATCGATGATCGCCACTGGTATGGGCTTCGAGCTCACCACGGTTCAATCTCGGCACAGGCACGCATTGGCGACGTCGAGGCGACCGTGAATTCGGTGCGCTACTACGGGGACAGCATCACTGTGCGGATCGAAAGCGTCCCACCGTCGTCTGCTCCTGTCCCGCTTGGCCACGGCGGTCCCGACGACCTCGTCTTGTCATTCGACGATGGGAATGGCTTCACCGAGTTGGCCCGGCTGGACGGCCGTTACATCTCCACGGAGGTTGCGTCGGGCTTCACCGGACGAATGCTGATGATCGGAGCGGCCGACGAGGATTCTCGTGCACTGCTCGTCACCTACGAGTCGCGATAGTCGACTTGCGCACAATGAGCCGGGTTGGCAACTCAAGTCGCTCGAAGCGATCGGTCTTGCGGGTGCGGAGATCCGCGACGAGTTGGACGGCGCGCGCTGCCATCGCCTCCAACGGTTGTCGGACTGAGGTGAGGGCCGGTTCGGCATCGGCCGCGCGTGGCTCGTCGTTGAACCCGACCACGCTCACGTCCTCGGGGACCCGCAGGTTAAGCGCCGCCGCAGCACGGTAAACGGCAAGAGCCATCTCGTCGTTGCATGCGAATATCCCGATAGGAGGGGGAAGCTTGGAAACGAGGGCGCGCAGTTCGTGGGTTACCTCAGCTCCTGTCCAGTTCGCGTCTATTCGTGAAACGGGTGCATCTCCGAGCCTGTCGGCGATCGCCGATCGGAAACCGTCCTCCCGTGCCTTCCCGAAACGATAGTGAGGAACCCCAGATACGACCGCGAAACGCTCCAGCTCCGTGGCGGCGAGGTGGGCTCCGGCGTCGTATCCTCCCTGCCAGTCAGTCGTCCCCACACTGGCAACTTCTCCATGCGGGTCGGATCGCGGGTCGAGGAGGACCACAGGGATTCGCGCAGCAGCCAGATCCTCGATCTGCCGACGAGTCGGTTTGATGATTCCCAGAATTACTCCCGAAGGTCGCCGGCGCGCAACGCGCGTCGGCCAGTCATCGGCCGGGTCATCACGTTCCAGCGTTAGAACGAGGTCGAAGCCGTGCCCGAACGCACCCTTTCTCGCTCCGTTGACGATGGCTTGAGTCCACGCGTCATCGAACGTGCCGAGCACGAGTTCGATGAGGCGGAGGTCGAGTGCAGCTGGTCGCCCCCGACTGCTCATCGCCGCATCGTAGTTGAGCTCATTTGCGACACGAAGCACTGAGTTGCGGGTACCAGCCTTCAGATCGCCGCGCCCGGAGAGCGCTCGGGAAGCGGTCGAAACAGACACTCCGGCCTCGCGGGCTACGTCCTGAAGGGTCACCGGACCGTCGTTGGTTTCCGACACGTTCAGCCTCCTGCCACCATTTTTGCGCAAGCCTTGTCGATCAGTTCATTATTGCGCAACGACGTCGCCGTCGACACGACGACCTGAGACGGTATGTCAAGGCGATGACGATCTGCGCATCGCCACTCGCGATGACGGGAAACGCAATGGTGCGCACCTTCGACGGTTGGGCCGCAGCCGGGGACCCCCTGAGAACCATGGCGCCCGACGGTTGCTCATGGGCGAGATTCCCGATGTGACGTTCGCCGTCGCCCCGGGCGCAAATGCGGCACAGCCACTCATCGCTCGAGTCTCCGTCATCGGACTCTCCAACAGCCGGTACGCCGCCATGTGTCTACGCGAGCTGCAGCAGACCGATAACTGCCAGTTCACGCATCGGAACGTGCGAAGTCGCGCGGTCCATCAACAAGAGAAGGATATGGAGGGCCAATGATGATCCACCTACGACGCTCCCGCAGAAAGTCACCACCCCCGCGGCCCCCGCTGCGAACCGTGCTTGCGATAGCTCTCGCAGGCGCGCTGGTCGTCGGATTCGTGCCGGCAACCGCCACCGCCGCCGACCTCAACCAAGACCATCAACCGGGCCGCGACTACTTCCCGGTGCCCGCCGCGGCAACGGTTCGCCAGCTCGGTGAGATACCGCCGGGGCCGTCCACGCCCGGGTTCCCGGGCCTGCCCGAAAGTGTTCCCGGATTGGGCGTACCGCTGGGCGGCGTCGGCGCCGGCTCATTCATGATCAACCAGTCCGGGACCTTCGGGCCCTGGTTCTTCGGCGGCTCCCAGAACGACAGCTGGGAAATGCGAGCCCTGCCCCAAGCAGCCTTCCACGTCCGCGAGCAATCCGGCACAGACCCGGCCACAGTGAAAACGCTCGCCACGAACGGCCCAACCTCATCGTCCGCCGCACGGTCCTGGGAGTCACCCCTTTCCGGGTGGAACGTGTTGCAGCCGGGCGAAGGCTCCTACGCTGCGCTCTATCCCTTCGGCTGGACCAGTTACACACCATTCAAGTCCGACGTCTCGATGCGGTTCTATTCTCCGATCGTCGCGGGTGAAGACCGACGCACCTCGATGCCTCTGGCCTACTTCGACGTTCGGGTAGCCAACCACACGGCAAAGTCGGACAACATCTCCGTCATGTTCACGATGCCCAATGCTCCAGCCCACGAAGGGCGACAGCCCGCCACCGTCCGCACTGGCCTGGACAGCCACTTCACCGACGATCGCCGATCCGGCGTGCAAGCCGTGACGCTGACGTCCAACGACCCCTCCAATACGCCGGACGCGGCCAAGTCCGAATGGACGATCGCGGCTAAACCGTCGGCCGGACAGAAGGTCAGTTACACAACTTCGTGGAACGCGGCCGGTGACGGAAGCGACGTGTATTCCGCCTTCACCTCACATGGCGCTTTGGCTGACATGCCGATCGACGGATCACATTCTGCTGGAGCGATCTCCGTCTCTGTGAAGTTGAGGCCAGGCGAGGTCACAACGGTCCCGTTCGCGCTGAGCTGGGACTTCCCGCAGGTCGCCTTCGCGGACAACAACTCCGTGTGGATGCGCCGGTACACCAACTTCTACGGCGCAAAAGAAGACGCCACGAACAACTACATCAAGGGCAGCTACCCGTTCAATCAGAGCTTCGCGATCGCCCGCGACGCGCTAGCAGACCGTGTCCAGTCGTTACGCGCTGTCGAAAACTGGTGGAACCCGATCGCGAACGAACCCGCATACCCGCTCGCCATCCGGACCGGGGCACTCAACCAGCTGGCTCAAGTGCCGTTCAAGACCGCGCTCTGGGAAGGGGGCCTGGTATCCAACTCGGTCGCTCCGACTGGGGGCAGACGCTTAGGCACAACGGTGCCCGGCACCCACCTGTACCTCGGCGTCGATTCAAATGCTGGAGGCGGAGCGAACGGCGGTATGGGAACGGAGGTTGGCACCTACAGTGCTCTGGCGTACAGCCAGGTCTTCCCATCCATCGAACGTGACAGGCTCCAAGCCAAGATCGAGGCGGTCGTGGCGGACCCACACGGAGATCCCTGGGATCCAGGGTTGACATCGTCCACCGATCCAACGGCATACTCGGCAACGGGTGACCCCTTCATCACCTGGACGCAGGGTCCGGATCCGTCGCCTGGCAACGTCTGGTTCATCGACAGGCCGAGCGAAAACCTCTTCCGCCTCTACGACTACGCACACAGCACAGGCGACCGCGCGTTCTTGAAGCGCGCGTATCCCGCCATGCAGAAGCTCCTCGCGTACATCCAAGCAACGATTCCGTCAGGGTCGAATCTTCCTCAAGCGCCGAACATGAATGCACCGAGCCCGGGTTTGAAGAGTCCTCTTCCTTTCGCGAACGTCTTCGACACCATCCCGGTCAACAAAGTCGACGCGTACACGTCGCAGTTGTACCTGCTCGCTCTCGAGTCGATTTCGGCGGCAGGTAAGCAGTTGGGAGGGTCGCGAACGACCTTGACGACCTGGAAGACCCAACTGGTCGCCGCAAAGGCTGAGTATGAGGCGACCTTCTGGAATCCTGACCACCAGTATTACCGGTACACACCAGGACCAACCGCGGACAACGACAGCGTGCTGCTCGCGACGTTCTTCGCCCAGCATCTGGCTGAGCGGGCCGGCCTGCCGGACCTCGTCAACGTGGCTCACTATCGGCAGCAGCTGGCCACCCAGACGTCACTCTTCACATCCCTGACGGACAGTGCGGGCCGACCGATCGGGTCGCCGAACATGGCGCTGCCACCAGGCTCGACCAGCTTCCCCTACGTCGGCTTCGCAGGTACGACGTTCGAGAACGGTGTTTGGCCCAGCGTCAACTACTTCATGGGTGCGACGTATGTTGATGCTGCGAAGCGATTCCGAGATCCGGCACTGAGGCAGAACGGGATCAGTCTCGGGACCGCTGTGGCCACTCAGATCTGGCAAGTGGATGAGAACGGCTACCAGTTCAACGCACCTATTCAGTGGAACAAGAGCGACGCAGGCCGCTGGATCTACCCGGCATTCGAAAGCAACCTCGCATCATGGGAGCTCCTCAACGCGATAAAGCCGGTTCGGGCTTCTAGCCACTAGCCACACAAAAAGAGGGCCGGCGCAGCTTCAGGGCTGCGCCGGCCCGATTTGTCGTTCCGAGCATCCCCGCGGGCGGTTTATTGCGCAAAAGGCTGCGGAATGCTCGGGCGAACTGAGATGCTGCTTGGGACCTTGCGGTTCGTGGCCGGGGTAACGCTTCTAGACAGTTCGAGGACCCCATGCGCTGCAAACAGCATTTCGTGTTGCCTTACTCCGCCCTTTTGTCCGCGGGCAGTGGACGTTGACCGCCATCGACGAGCGCCGGTCCCGGTCCGTACCGGCTGGCTTCGCGCTCGGCTCTCCTCGTAGGACTGCGTTTGTGGTTCTCGTTTTGGGTGCGATTGCGGCACTCGGCCCATTCACGATGGATCTGTACCTGCCCGCGTTTCCGACCGTGATGCGCCAACTGGACACGACCGAGGGCGCCGTTCAGCTGACACTGACTGCGACGGCGGTCGGGATGGGCGTCGGGCAGTTGGTCGTCGGCCCTCTGAGCGACATGTTCGGGAGGAAGTCGCCACTCGTCGTTGCGACGTTGCTGCACATCGCCTCGAGCGTCGGTGTCGCATTGGCGCCCACCATAAGCATCGTCACGCTCATGCGATTCGGTCAGGGCATCGGAGCGGCAGCCAGCGCGGTGGTCACCGTTGCGATGATCCGCGATGCCTTTGCGGGCTATCCATTAGTGCGGATGCTTGCTCGCATCGCTTTGGTCAGCGGGTTCGCTCCAGTGTTGGCGCCGGTGATCGGTTCGCAACTTCTTCAGATTATCGACTGGCGCGGGGTCTTCTGGATTCTGGCTGCATTCGGATCAGCCGTCGTGATTGCAACGTTGGTCGTCATACCAGAGACGCTGACTCGGTCGCGTCGGGGACGAGCTAGCTTGGCGGTCGGCGCCCTGAGGTTCCGGGCCGTTCTCTCGGACAGAGTATTCGTCGGGACCGCCCTAGTAGGCGCCCTCGTGTTCTCGACCCTGGTCACTTACCTGTCTACCTCGCCGTTCCTGTTCCAGGTTACCGAGGGGCTGAGCGCGCAGGAGTTCGGCCTTCTGTTCGGTGTGATAGCCATCGTCCTGTGGTTCGCGACACAGCTGGCGGCGCGACTGATGCGCTGGTTCGAGCCCGGGTGGCTTGCGCTATGCGCGCTCGGAGTCCTTCTCCTGTCGGGATCGGCCATGATCGTGGCATACGCCCTCGGTGCCGGATTCGTGCCGTTTGCGGTCGCGTGTCTCGTCCTTGTCTCGGCGTGCGGCTTCTGCTTTCCGTGCCTCCAGGTAGTCGCTTTGCAGAATCATCAGGAGCAGGCCGGCACGGCCGTCGCACTTACAGGGTTCGCCAACTCGATCGTGGGCGGCGTGATTTCGCCCCTTCCGAGCCTCATCGGAGGGATCACCGTGGGCTCGCTTGGGGTGGTTGTCGCGGGGTCGATCCTTTCCGCAATCCTCATCCTGCTTGTGGTCGTACGTCCTTGGAATGTGGCACCGCTCGCGCGTTAGCAACCCCGGCAGTGTTCGGCCTGTCGCATTTGGCGACACCGTCTGCGAGGGCAGTAAGAGTTCCCTTGTTCGTTCTTCGGACGACAGAGAGCGCACAGCTTCGCGTCACGACACGTCAATCGGAGTCGGTCTCCGAGGTCGGCCATCCTATGGGAGCTCCGTCTGGCGCTTCACATCGGTGTCTAGTCGAGTACGCAAGCCTCGGTGCTGCTGCCGCGTGATTGCGTCGGAGCGGTTCGCCTGCTGGTGTGCCCGTCGGTGGAGATGCGTCCGGCGGCGCTGCGTTCACCGGGTTATGTCTCTTTCCGAGGGCGGATCGTAGCTCGGTCCCGGTGCTCCGCCGCTTCAAACGCGATATCCCGGCCAATTCCTCCGACACTTGAGCTGCCTGGGAAGCGGAGCCGCACGGAGGCGGCGCTGCTACTGCTGCACGGGACGCCGTCCGGCGTGCTGGTCTTCTTTGTTTTCTTTCCGATCCGGCAGCCGATCATGGCGACCTCCATCAGCTTTGTTCCCTCCGGTCGCTATTTGCAGACTTCACTCGCACGCTCGCTGCGCTTAGCAACCGCTCACTCCGGGCACTGCGCTGCCTCCGCCCGCTCTCGATCTCTGTGCCGGAACGGCAAGAAAAACGATCAGGGCAGGACAGCACAACCGCCCCCACCTGGTCAGTCCGCCCCGGCAGACCAATTTGACACCGACCCAGAGAAGGGTCGATCAATCCAGGGGAGTGATCAGGATGCGGGTATTCGTCATCGATACGAGAAGCATGGGTCCGGAACTACAGGGCGGACTGATTGGGGTGGTCGGCTCGGCCAGCCCGACCGCTGAGGAGAAGAAGGAGTGCGTGGAAACGGTGAGCCGGTACGCGGTAGATGGGTGGGCGATCGCCGCTGATCCGCGCACACCGATCGGACGGCTTGCAGCGCTGACGGCCGAGACGGCGTGTGTGCCGTTCCTGGCCTTCAACCGGGTAGCCCAGCGGGGAGGTCCGGTCATCGGGACGCCGATGGTTGGTTGTCCGGTTCGCCAACTGTCCTGACCGCGCAAACGACAAGCGGGCCCCGTGTGCGCGGGGCCCGCTTCCGCTCGGTCGTGATCAGTCGTTTGCGCCAGGTTCCGCGCTGGGTGAAGCAGCATCACCTTCCGCGTCGTGGCCCTTGTCGACGGTCACGATCTGCTCGACGTCGCTGAGGCTGTACCCCCAGGCGGCGAGCAGGGTGAAGTAGTCGTTGTCGGTGGGGGAGGGGTAACGCCAGGTCTGTTTGCTCGTGACGGACTCACACGCCCCAAGCACGACCGCGAGGGCGACGTGCTGAGCTTTGACCGGAGTCTGCTCGATCAGCGAAGTGAGCTTGTCGTTCTCGAAGTAGCCGGACGGCTCGAGGCCGAGCAACTGGTGTGCAAGCTCGTTCCCCTCTCGGGTGGCAGTGCTGATGGCCTGCCGGTGGACAGTAAGTCCCTTGGCGATCACGACCGCGGAGTCCTTAGGAAGGGTCTTGCGTGAGAGGAGCGTGGGTGAGCCATTCGCGGCGGACGATCTCGGCCGATGCCCAGGCCTTGTTGTTGGCGATTAGAACGCGCCGCTCGGCTTTCTCCTCGTCGGTCATCGGGCCGGATTTAGACTGGCCGCCGCTGTAGCTGTGGAACCCGGCAGCTTTGGGTTCGCGGACGAAGTAGGTGACGTCGGCGTCACCGTCCGCGTAGACGCGAACGTAGGCGGCGCGTCCCTCCAGGCTCTCGATGTGCTCGACGGTCACCCTCTGGTCGTCGGCAGTAAGCAGTTCGCTGACACGGGTGAAATCGGTGTCGTAGTAGCCAGGATCGCTGACGAGGACCAGGTAGCCGCGCTCGGCCAGGTCAGCTTCCGTGTCCGCCTTGCCCTTGGCGCGGGCTTTCTCGTCGCGTGCCCGCTGGGCCGCGTGCGCGAACTGCGCTGGGTCGGTGGTCGCGACCCGGATGAGGTCGGCGCGGATCTCGTCGTCGCCGTCGAACTCGATCAACGCCGCTGCTTGATCCAGGGTCAGCGGGTGCTCCTGGATTGCGCTCGCCGCAGCCTGGTTCTCGACCACGGCTAACGCGGTCTTGACCTCCTTCTGCTTCGTCCCGAGTCGTCGTGCGATTGCGGTGACGCTGAGTCCTTCGAACGCGAGTTGCTGGAACGCGGCGGCACGGTCGCCGTCGGTGAGGGCTTCGCGCTGGTCGTTTTCGACCATCTGCTGCACGATCCGCTCCGCCGTCACGTCGTCCGCCTCCACCAGGTAGACGGGGATGGTGGCGAGGCCGGCTTCACGCGAAGCGAACACCCTGCGCTGTCCTGCCCGGACCGTCACACTGCCGTCATCGCTTCGGTGACCGAGGACAGGGGTGAGAACGCCGTTCTGGCGGATGCTCTGCACGAAGGCGGGAGCGATGGGTGCGGAGGGGCGCACGTTGGTTTCGATGATCAAGGTGTGCGGGTCCAGGTGCTCGATCGTGCCCGCACCGGTGGTGGTGTTGCTCATTGCTCTGTTTCCCTTCAACTGTTCTTGTTCGCCTGTCTGGCAAGGGGATCGAGGGAGAGCGGAAGCCAGCGAAGTGCCGGGACGGGGAATACCGCAGGGAGCGAAGCGAGTGAGGATATGCCGCGAAAGCCCGGAACGCAGCCGGCGCAGCGAACTACGATCGACGGCCAGGCAGACGGACGACCCTACAACACGGCGCCGCTCGCGGCTCATATAGTCTTCCCTTCACATGAAGACGAGCCCACGCCGTCGGTGGCGTGGGCTCAGGGTGGCTACTGGCAGCTGTCGCAGCCCAGGTCGTCCATCGGGTCGATGGGGACCAGGTACTCGAGGGTGTCGCCTTGGTAGTGGGCGTCGCCGAGTTGGTCGTCGGTGGCGTGTTCCTGGAGCCAGGTGTCTGCGGTTGCGGGTTCTCCGAGGGCTCGGAGGAGTCCGGCGAGGGCATCGATTTCGATGCAGCTGAGTCGGGGTGCAATGTCAGCGGCGAGGTCGTGTTTGCTGAACATCGCGGTGAAGTGGGTAAGTTCGTTGCTGTCGGTGATGAGGGTGCTCATGATCGCTTCCTCCCTGCTGGTTGGTGTGCCGTGAAGGCACGCAGTGCCGATCAGGGAGTCCCGTCCGGAGTGCCACCCGGCAGGGCGACGTCAGTCGGCCCCGAAGGGGCTTGCGCGCAGGGCGGGCGACCGAACAATCGCCGCAGGCTTCACGGCGCACTTATCACGCAGGGGAGGAGGGCGGGTGCACAGCTCGAGCGGGTCAGCGTTCGATGCTCGACCTTCCGTGTCGGTTTCGAACGGACGGCGTCCTTCCACACCCAACCCTCGTGCACCGGGCCGTCGCGGGCGGTGAAGCGGATACGGACGGCGAGCTCAGTCCACGCTACCAGCTCGACCTCAGGCGGACGACGGCTTCGTGGAAGCGCATGTACGCGATCGCAGGTGACGGCGCGGTGGGGACGACGGCAGGGTCGTGTTCCAGGTCGACTTCTTCCTCGCTCAGCCAGACGGGCGTGGACGAGTAATTGCGTGTTCGATCGCGCGGTCCATCCCGGATGTCGGCAATGTGCGCTATTCCATCTTGCCGAATGGGTCGTCACTAGATTGGGTAATCCTTGAGGCCCGACATCGGGTCGGCCCACTCACGATTTCGAGGATGACTCGACAGCCACTGGCGGATGTTGATGAGCACCTCGTCGACATCGTGCATGAGGCGCATCTGCTTGTGGACGAGCGTCCCGTCAGTTACGTTCGTTCGCAAGGAGTGCGCGGGCTTCTGGCGAGCCGCCCGCACCTCCCGCAGTGGGGCCAGCGCCCACTTCGCTCGTTCTGGTTGAACGTGATTCGTGGTCATGAACAGCTCGAGACGGGCCAGCGTGCCTAGTTGCTGGCCGACGGAGTTCTTCTTCATGATTCCCGCCCTGTCGAGGGCTGAGTTGTCGATGTTGTCCGACAGGAGCTTGTCGAGCGAATGGATAAAGTGGTCCCACTCCCTCTGGTCGGCGCGGAGGATCCAACCGAAATCTTCCGGAGGCTCATGGGTCTTGAACAGCCGCTTGCCCCAGATACTCTCGAACAGGTCCCCGATATTCTCCAGTTCCTGCGCGAACCGCTCAAAGGGGCCGATGCCGTCGGGCCAGTTGCCCATCTGCGAAGAGAACCAGACCGGGTGCGGGTCGACGCCGTCGGCGTTGACCTGGTAGCTCGACCACCGCTGCTGGTGCTCAGGAGTTAAATCGTCCAAGTCGCCGTAGAACGCCACGACGCGGCGCAGGATCACCAATTCGGGGTCCATCGGGATGTACCTGCTCATGTCGTAGGCGAATCCGAGGTGGATCAGCGAGACGGCGTCCTTGCCTGGGTGGTCGTCCTGGTCGTGCGCCTCGTCGGTCAGCCAGAAGTTGATCCCGAAGTCGCTCATACCGAACCGGAACCTGGCGTCGTTGCGGTAGCCCTCGAGGACGTCGGGGCTGAAGAAGGCGACTTCCAGTGTCGATCGGCCGCGCGCCATTGCCCTGGAGAATGGGGCGTCGTCGTACTTCGCTGGCAGCTTGACGTGCTTCATCGCCTTCGCCATCGGGTATAGCGCCACGCCGTAGTCGTCCGCCGACAGATCCCGCAGTTCCTCGATCTGCATCGCCGGGGTGCGGCGCGACGGCCATGGCCGGATGTGGATGTTCATGTAGTCGGCTGGACCCACGACCTGGGCGAGGCCGGCTTCGACCAGTTCGACGCCGGCCTGGATCTCGTCCGAGGATGTGAGGTCGGGGCGGATGTGCAGCCCGTTGAAGTCGCGCGACTTCAGGTAGCGCTTCTTCACCGCCTTCAGGAGGTCGCGCGCGGCCGGGCTGAGATCGGGTTTCTTGGCCATGCCCCGCCCCTCAGCCGAAAGCCCCGGACATGACCATGGTCGTGAGCCCCTCCACGGCACCGGAGACGGCGGCGCTCAGGCCCGCGCCGCCGACACGCGACGCGATCTCCCTGAGCTTGCCGACTTTCCCAACGACCTCTGTGGTCGACGGCGCGGCCGCCTGCAGCTCGTCCTGCAGTGCATTCAGCACTTCCAGGAGCTCAGCTTTGGCGCTTACCTCTTCAACCTCTCCAACCGAGTCCCGGACGGCGTCGAGCAGCCTGATCGCGTCGTCGGCGCTTAGCCCTTCCGCGTTCGCGATCGCGTTGGTCCCGATGGCCGTCGGGCCGCTGGTGCTCTGGATGGTGGTGTTGTACTGCACGCCGATGTGGGTGCTGACCGCTGCGTCGACCGCTTCCTTCCGAGGCAGCTTCTCGAGAGGCGTGGTCGCTGTCAGGTCCGCGATGAGGTCGACGAGCTGTGTGCGGACCTGCCCGAGCACGCCCGCGAACGTCGAGCCGGACACTGTGAACCGGAGGTTCATGACCTGCTGGAAGGGTCCCAACTCCTGGTTCCACAGGTGCTGCGCGTACGTGAGTCCGGCGTTGGTGAAAGATAGCGATTTCTGGGTCGCAATCTGCTCCAGCTCCTCGACGGGCTGGTGCAAAGGGAACTCGTCGACGAGGAACTCGCGGGCCTTGGGTGGCAACTGCAGGGCGCTATAGGTCATGTTTTTCGCCCAGGTGTTTCCGCTCATTGTGTCGGCCGAGAGCGGCGGCGTGGGGAGCTTCCTGTAGCTCGGCAGCACATCGTCGATACCGTAGCCATTCAGCTCCTTGCGGGCCCACTGCCTGAGCGAGTCGGATCCGGTCTCAGCCCCGAGCATCAGGCATTTGCGCAGAAGCCCGGCAAGGGGCTCGCTCTCGTCCAGCATGTGATGGCGCAGCGATCCCAGCAGGCTCTCTTCGGCCATGGTCGCTCACCTCTTTCCCAGACGTTGTGACTCTCAGGCTACTGAGCGTCACCGACATCCCAGTCAAGACCGTGAAGAAGAAGCCAAAGCGCCAATATCCGCGGCCGTGTCGAGGGGCTGCTGGCCTCCACTTCACGATCCAGCGCGACGAGCGCTGCAAGACTGTTCATGAGCGGTACTCGATCGTTCCCGAGTTGATCGCCGACGTGGAGAAACTTGCTTCGACGCCGACAGACGAACCGGCCTGACTACCGGCCACGGCAACACCGGTCGGATGCGGGCGTGCGTGACAACACTTTGACAACACTTGGGCAAAATCGGAGGGCATTGAGCGATCCCCATCCACATCCGAAAGTGCCGAAACTCCGGGGATTCTCGCTCCGACGCAGGCGCTGTCGGGTCCGCCGCTAGAGTTCGAATCCCACGCGCCGCGCTAGGTACGTAGAGTCTCGCGCTACAGAGATTCGACGCTCGGAGCTTGCTGAGGATTCTGCTCTTTCTCATCCGGCTTCAGGGCGGCTTCGTTCTGTATGCGGGTCCAAGCGCCGGATGCGACCTTGTCTGTAAAGGCGGTCTGCATGGCGATCGGGATGGCGGCGGAGAGCGCTAGCGCAGCTGCACCCCCGGCGACATAGTTGAGCGCAATGCTCGCCGTGCTGGCGGTCTGTTCGTCTGCTGGCTGAAACGCAAGGAGCGCGTAGACGACGGCCCACCCGATTGTCCAGATTATTGCGTAGATAAAGAGCAGGTAGAAGAAGCTCTGAGCCAACGGTGGGCGGCGGTACCTCAACTCAATCCGCTTCGCAATGTGGATTTCCGCGGCGACCAGGTGAGCGCGAGCCGCGGGTTCCAACTCTTCCCTGAGTTGTTCACGAATCGCCTTCAGCGCATCGAGTTGCGGCTTTCCACTGGATCGCCCCAAAAAAGTGCTTCCAACCGTTCCGATAACAGCAATCGCTGCCACAACGATGGGAACCCAGTCCTGCATTTCACCCCTTCATGCCGTGTTCCGAGCGTAGTGACTGTTCTGGCAGAACGCCTTTAGCCCGGATACCCCACGTAGGGGGACGCGCTGATGATTTCGTCGCCCGTTCGTGTCGTTGAGCTTATACATGGCCACCTGGCGTCGGATCCGGTCAACGACGTCCGACGCCTCTGGACTTGTGTGTTGATGGGCCGTTCCCAATGTCAAAGTTTGACGGGAGAATGAGGCATGGCTCGAACAGGTAATTCTGGCGGCTCTGTTGAGCTCACCGAGGGAACAGACCCCGCAGACGCCGTTCAGTTACTTTCGGACGCCGCAAGGGAGGCCGGCAACGTTCTTGGGGCCGGTGGCGCCCCAGTCGATACGTTCAACAGGTATCTCGCCTGGGCCGCCGCTCAGGAGCGTCTCTTAGGCAACCTCCTCACGCAACGAGAGATCGAGCGCCTACTCACCACACGGAGATATTGGGCAATTCAAGCGATGGACCCGATCGCTTATGGTGCGACAATGAGCGACCTTATTGCTCTGGAAGTGAACGGCCGAATAGCGGCATTCAACTCGGCGAAGGCTGACTTGGAAGGTGAGATCGGGATTTGGCATGTTCAGAGCGTCGACTCGACCTTCCCAGAGGATCTGCACGCGGTCGTCGTCGACACGAACGTTCTCATGCGCAGCAAGGGCAAACTGGCCGACGCAGACTGGCCCGCGCTTAGCGGCACGCACCCAACACAATCGATCGCAATCACGATCCCCGCAGTTGTCGTCGAAGAGTTGGACGATCTCAAGCACAGCAACGGAAAAATGACAGTCGACGGCGAAGCCCACGACCGCAAATGGTTAGCAACTCTCGCTCTCGGGTGGCTGCAGCGTACGTTCCCAAGCGACGAGCGACGAACGCTCATTCGGGAGGCAACCATCGGCGAAAGTGGTGCGATTCCTCGCCTTTATGCCGTGCTCATGTCAGAGCCCCTCGATCATGTCGCTCTTCCTAAGGCAGATTCGGAAATCATCGATACTGCGTTCCGGCTTCGCCCGCTGGCCAAGAGCGTCACTCTCGTAAGCTACGACACGCACATGGTTTTCGCCGCGCGACACTTGGGCCTTCGTGCCGCACTGCCTCCGGAACCAGCGGAAGGTGCCGCAACTCTCTGACATATGGTGCGTCGACATATGGTGCGTCGGATCGACGGGCACGGTGCGAGCGTCGACCGTGGGGCAGATTAGGTCGTCATCCGTCCCAGCCGCGTTCGCCCACAGCGGTTGGGTTGGCTGGGTTCTGAACGTGTAGTCAGTCGGAGACTGAGAATCGTATAAGGTTCGAATCCCACGCCCTCGCCGCCTGGAGAATGGATTCGACCATGCGCGGGTCGACGTTGGAGTGTCGCACCGGACGTAAATGATCAAGCCGCTAACGTGTGAAGCGAACGCGGCGACCGCGCCTAAGTATCCAATGGACCTGCCGGGCGCCCGAGACCATAGGAAGCCTTCGCCGTTTATCAGTTCACGGCCCGCACTACTCGGTCCGGCGGTCTGAAGATTACGGAGTCCAGGAAGTTGCGGTCTTCTCTGCGGTGGCTCTGGGCGTCGATATAGTCACTCGTATGCCATCGACCACGTGTCCGTTTTGCGAGCGCTTTGTGAACATGACTATCAAATGGGGTCAACTCGATGATCCTCACGCAGAGGTCAAGTTCGCGGCCACATGCGATTACTGTGAGGAACTGTCGATCGCTCGCGGACGCAACGTCAATGGAAGTCACGGCGGTGTGACGACGGACCTTAGCTATGTCCGCAGGACTGCTGATGAAGCCCAGGCCACGAAGACGCTGGAGTGGTGGCCGAAGGTGGGCGTCGCGCCTGCCGTGGAGGATGTGCCAGCGTCAATTGCTCGAGCGGCTAGGGAAGCCTATTCGTCGGCAAGTGTCGGGAATCACATGGCAGCCATCCTCCTGGCTCGGACAGTTGTCGAGGCTACTGCGAGGGACAAGGGAATCAGCGGAGGGACTCTCTCGTCCAAAATCAATTCGATGCAGAAGGAAGGCTTGATTAGACCCGCCATCGCTGAGCAGGCGCATGAGGTTCGGTTTGCGGGCAACGATATGGCGCACGGCGACATTGATGCCGAGGTCGACGCAACTGATTCAGAAGAACTCCTAGCGCTCATGTCAGAAGTCCTAAGCGAGGTGTTTCAGGGGCCTGCGAGGCTAGAACGCATTCGCGCTAAGCGACAGGCGGGGAAGCCCGGCGGACGTCCTGGCGCCGCCGTCGATTGACCCTCCGCAGGTCGAAGCAGATCGGATGCGGGAACTCACTTGATATTTGTCCGGGATCTTGGCGCATTGCTTCATCGTCTCTGACTACATTTTGACTACAACTGAGTGATATTGAACGCGATTGCTGGTGATCACCGGACACCCAAGATCGTTGATTTCCCGCGGAAGTTGACGAATTTCCACTGGACGCAAGGTCGCGAACTAGAGTTCAAATCCCACCGTGGACAGCGCCAGCCTACGACTTGCCAACGCTTCAGTCTGAGCTTGGAGCGTTCCGCTAGTCCGTGATCTGGGCGAGCGTCTGCGCGCATCGGAGGACGCGTGCTGCGGTCTCGCGAACCAGATCAAGGTCTTCGCTTGCCCATCCGATGATGTAGCCGATGCTGTACGCGCTGGTGTCGAACCCGTTGAGACCGGCGGTGACGTAGGCGACAGACTCAGCTTCCACTTCCATGCGGCCACGGTGCTGACGGTATTCGTTGACGTCGTCGATGTGCTGCAGGGCGATGTGGGCCGTTTCGTGGATGAGGGTCTTCGCGGCGTGCTCTGGTGCCAGATCGCGGCCGATGACGACGACATGGCGGTCGCGGTCGATGTATCCATTGGCGTGGGTCAGCGGTTCGCGTCGGACGTCCCATCCGCCGTTTTGTAGGTATGCGGTGAGCGTCTCGAAGATTCCGTGGTCGTCGTCGCCGCGGAGCTGCTGGGCAGGATTCGCGGGTATGTGGGTCGCCCCAGGGATCGGGTCGGTTTGGGAGATGTCGAACACGGACAGCACCGGGAAGTAGTGAACGATTCGTTGTTCTTGGCGCTCCGCAGTTTCGTGTTCGTCGTCGTTGGTGGTCATCTTCTTGGTGCTGTGGCCGAAGATCTTGATCGCGGACTCGCTCTTGCGAACCTGACGGCCCTTGGCCTGCCACTGCCGGTACCCGGCGACCATGGTCGCGTCCGGGTTCTGGGCGAGTATCAGTAGCAGGTTGTTCAGGCTGTACTGGTGGAAGGAGCGGGCGAAGTCGAGGAATCGCCGCCACTGCCCGCTCTCGGCAAGCTGTTCCACTTGTTCGAGGATTGAGGCGTGGAGTGCTTCGGCCTGCGCTTTCCGTCCTTCCGCACTGTGCTTGGTGGACGTCGTGTTCATGGTGTGCTCCCGCGTGTGATCAACCGTTGTTTGGTGCTGTCCGGCAGAGGGAATCAAGGGGGAGCGTGAGCGCCGGGAGTGCCCGCCGATCTGCTGCGAAATAAGCCCGAAGGGCGCGTGGCAGATCGGCGGGAACGGCAAGGTGCGTCAGCGACCTACGATGACGGATCCGGACAGGTCACAAACAGCTAGAAGGACCGTGCTGCGGTCGTAGCTCAACCGGCTCCACCAGCCGTTTAGATCGCGGTCCAGGCACAGGCCAGGTGATTCGCACTGTCGGGTGCTGCCGTTGGTGGAGCCGCCTGCGGGCGGCGCTGTACCTGCGGTTTTGTTTGTCTTTCCGCCGGCAGATCGTAGCTCGTTCCCGGTGCTTACCGTGCCGGGCTTTCGCGGCATATCCTCACTCGCTGCGCTCCCTCCGGTATTCCACGGTCCCGGCACTCCCGCACCTCCCACTCGCAATCGATCTCTCCGCCGGAAGGCAAACAAAAACGATCGACGGGGGAGTGATCAGGATGCGGGTATTCATCATCGACACCACACAGATGGGCCCAGAACTGCAACGGGGACTGATCGGGGTGGTCGGCTCAGCCAGCCCGAGCCCGGAGGAGAAGAAGGAGTGCGTGGACACCGTCTCGAAGTATGCGGTGGACGGGTGGGCAATCGCCGCCGATCCGCGCACTCCGATCGGCCGGCTCGCCGCCTTGACGGCGGAGACGGCGTGCGTCCCGTTTGTCGGCTTCAACCGGTTGGCGCGGGCGGGATCCCCCGTCGTCGCTGGGTCGGCGGCGGTGGTGCAGGGTCCCGCGCTCAGCTAACTGTCTTCATGGGGAAGACCAGTGGGGGTCCCGCTACGGGTTGCGGGACCCCCACTGCTGTGTCAGTCCTCTTCACTGCTGGCCGTGGTTTCGGCCTCTGATTCAGCCTTTCCACCCGCCTGGCTGTGCGTGGTTAGGATGAGCTCGACTTCGCTGAGGGTGTATCCCCAGGTGGCGAGTTGGGTGAAGTAGGAAACGATCGTTTCCGGCTTTGCTTAGCCACCCGGCGCATTGATGGTGTCGCCGCCAGTGACTTTTGGAACCGACGCCAGTATCGACGACGCGCAGGCCCACATGCTTGATTCGTTCAAGAACTGGCCGCCGCGGGTCCGTACGGTCGAACTATGACCGGACTGGAGCGATTGCGGAGCTCTCTTGATGGGGAAGTCCTCACCGCTGAAACACCCGGCTACGACCGTGCACGTCTACCGCAGAACCGCACATTTCGCGACACTCGCCCCGCCCTAATCGTGGAGTGCGAGTCGGAGGAAGACGTTGTTCGCGCGATCGCGTATGCGCGTTCGACTGGTCTGCCACTGGTGCCCAGGGGAGGTGGCCACTGCTTCGCAGGACGGTCCTCCACCGAGGGGATGGTGCTCGATCTCTCGCCGCTGAACAAGATCTCTGTTTCCCCGGACGGAGAGGCCGTGATCGGGGCCGGCGTCCGTCTGGGGGCGGTTTACCGCGGTTTGCACGCGTGGGGACGCACGCTGCCGGCGGGATGCGGGCCGAGTGTCGGGATCGCCGGGCTGACGCTCGGCGGTGGGATCGGGCTACTCGGGCGGGCTCGTGGGCTCACGTGCGATCGGCTGTTGGGCGCACGTGTCGTGCTGGCCGATGGTGCCGTGATCGAATGCGACGCGCAGCACGACTCCGATCTGTTCTGGGCCCTGCGGGGCGCAGGTGGCGGACAGTTCGGCGTCGTGACCTCCCTTCGCTTTGCCACCCTTCCAGAACCTCTGGCGTGCCGTATCGAGGCGTATTGGCCAGATACCGATCCGGGAGCCTTGGTCGCAGCGTGGCAGTCATGGGCTCCGGTCGCCCCGGAGCAACTCACAGTGAATCTGACCGTCGAGACAGACCCCGATAGCCCCACTGCATGGATCCAGCTCTCCGGCGCATCCACACTGCCTGTGACCCGTACTCGTGAACTCCTCTACGCGTTCGCCGCCGTCTCGGTCCCAGCAGGCGTGCTGCAGGTGAGCGAGCCTGTGCCGTACTCCAGCCTGAAAGAGATGCTGTCGGACGATGCCCGATCATCGACGGTAGAACCCCTCCGCATCCGCTCGGAGTTCTTCGCCGATCCGATCGACGATTACACCATCGCTCGCCTTCTCTCGTGCCTCATCGCCGGCGGCAGTCCGCGAAGCCGACGGCTGACGTTCACCGCGATGGGTGGCGCGTATAACCGTGTGACCCAGAGCGCGACCGCCTTCGCCCACCGTGGCGAACGATTTCTGCTGGAACACGTCGGGGATCCGACCGACCCGTGGATCGACGCTTCCTGGGACGTCGCACATCCACATGCCTCCGGCCGGGTTTATCCAAACTTCCCAGACCTGGCGCTGGAGGACCCCCTTCGCGCTTACCACGGTGCCAACCTCCTTCGCTTGTCAGCGGTGAAGCGGCGTTACGACCCCGACCAGTTCTTCGACTTCCCGCAGGCGATCCCGCCCGCTGGACCGCACCCCACGGAGCACACGAAAGAGGTTCACACATGAGCAAAGTCATCTGCGGCCTGGCCGTCTCGGTCGACGGCTACATCACCGGACGCGACCCGGGCCCCGGCCGGGGTCTGGGCGACGGCGGCGCACTGTTCGACTGGTACGGCAGCGGCAGCACCCCCAGCCAGGTCTTCGATGGATTCCGGCTGACGGAGCCGAGCGCACGGATCTTCGACGAGCTGGCGTCCCGGGTCGGCGCATCTCTCGCCGGCCACACCACCTACACCGACTCCAATGACTTCGCGAATGGGGGACCGCACCCGACGGCGCCGCTCGTGGTCCTCAGCCACTCCTCCTTCCCCCCGGCCAACCCGCGGCAGACCATCGTCAGCACCGGCATCGAGGATGCCATCGAAGCAGCGAAGGATGCAGCAGCCGGCAAGGATGTGGGACTGATGGGCGGTGTGCTCGTCACGGAAGCACTCAAAGCCGGCCTGGTCGACGAACTGATCCTGCACCAGGTGCCGATCCTGCTCGGCGCCGGCCGGCGCTTCTTCCACGAGCTGCCCCGGCACATCCGGTTGGAGATCCTCCAAGTCGTCTCAGCCCCCGATGTCACGCACCTGCACTACACGGTCAAGCGATGATCCTTGTCACCGGCGGCCTGGGGATGATCGGCGCGCACACCGCCGCCGCACTCGTCGATCGCGGGGAAGAGGTCGTCATCACCGCTCACCGCGCAACGGAGGTGCCGTCCTTCCTCGACGGTCGGGTGACCGTCGAGGCGTTGGATGCCACCGACCGGGAGGCCTTCCTCGCCCTCGCCGACCGGCATGAGATCCGGGACATCGTGCACCTCGCCGGCAGCATCCCAGAGGATGACCCGGTGGAGTTCTTCCGCCGCGACACAGCAGGGATTTTCAACGCCCTCGAAGCGGCGCGCACGTGGCGGGTGCGCCGGTTCGCCGTGGCGAGCAGCATCGGCGTCTACACCGGGCGGTCCGAAGTCCCGTGGACTGAGGATCTCGACCTCCCGATGGTCGACCTCCCGCACGCGATCGTCGCCTTCAAGAAAGCCGTGGAACCGCTCACGATGTTCGGTCTCGCCGGAAGCGGCGTGCACCCCGTCCTGCTGCGGATCGGCAGCACCTGGGGACCGCTGATGGATCCGGTATCGGCCTTCAACCTCATCCCGCCCGCTGTCGGGGCGCTGCGTCGGGGTGAGCAGCCACCGGCACTCCATGCCGAGGACGGAGGCGACTTCGGCTATGCCCCCGACACGGGACGCGCGATCGCGCTGCTGATGACAGCTCCGTCGTTGAAGCACTCCGTCTACAACGTCTCCAGCGGGTACCGGTACACGCACCGCGAGCTCGCGGACGCGTTGCGTGCCGCGATCCCCGGGGCACGAGTGTCGTTGCTGGACGGACGTTCTACGGGCGTCGACGGGGACCCATATCTCGACATCTCCCGACTCCGAGCGGAGACAGGATTCGCCCCGCAGTTCGACGTGATGGGCGCCGTCGCCCACTACGTGGCCTGGCGCGCGGCCAACAGCCGGTGAGCTACCTGCACCATGGGAGGAAATATACAGATGAATCAGCTGTTGGGCGTCGCCCGATTCACGTTCCACGCGGGCGCGGTCGAAGAATTCAAACGGTTATCCGCGAAGTGCATTCAGATCGTTCGGGAGCAGGACACGGGAACGACCCGGTATGAGATCTACCTCAACGCCGATGAGTCGGAGGCGATCGTCATCGAGGAATACGTCGACTCGAGCGCGTTCTTCGACCACCTGACCCACATCGGACCGGAGCTGATGGCCGCCATCTCCGCCACGGGGACGCTCACGGGTGAGGTACTCGGCAACCCGAGTCCGGAGTTGCGCGAACAGCTGGAGCACGCACCGGTACGCACCTTCGTCCCCTTCCAGTCGCTGACGACCGGGTGCGAATAGCGGGGCGCCGCGCGTTTCGTTCAAGACCTCCGCATCCGGACCTTCTAGCGTCCGATCGTGTGACCAGCATTCTGATTTTCGACGAACGAACCACGTACTCCTCGCGACGCGACCAAGGAGCCGGCGACGCCTCTTGGCCCAGGCTGGGTGAGAACGAGCGAGCGCTTCTCGGTGCGGCAGGAGAGGTCGTCCACCCGGATGGCGGCGATGTGTTGTGGGAGGCCGGGGAACCCTACGACCTCTACCTCGTTCTCGACGGCGGCATTCTCTTGATCGATCGGAGAGACGATCGGGTGGTGTTTGTGGTGGAGGCGGGCGACTTCGTCGGCGAGTTGGGGATGCTGATGGGCCAGCCCGCGTTCCTCGCGGGTGAGGCCGCCCCAGAAACCGTCCTGCTTCGCGTGCCGATCACCAGTCTGAAAAGCCTCATGGCAACCTCCAGCGCTCTCAGCGACGCGCTGATGAGCGCATTCGATGCGCGTCGGCGCCTGTTGGTGCTCGGAGGGGAGGGCGGAGTGGTTCTCGCCGGGGACGAGGGCGATGCCGACCTTCACCGGCTGGAGACGTTCGCCGAGCGAAACGGCATCCCCTACCGGACGGTCCTGCGCACCGACGGTCCGGCGTGGCGCGCCTTGGCGGCGAGCTGCGAGCTGCCCACGCAGGGCGCATGCGTGGTCACGGGTCGGCAGCGCGTTCTCCTCCGTCCGACCAACCGGGAACTCGCTGCCGCATTCGGGCTGGACCTCGGGAAACTCGAGGGAGAGGTTCGGTGCGACCTGCTCATCGTCGGCGCCGGACCTGCCGGTCTGGCAGCCGCGGTCTATGGCGCCTCCGAAGGACTGGACGTGCTTGTGGTGGAGGAGCTCGCCCCCGGCGGTCAGGCCGGTACCTCGTCGCGCATCGAGAACTACTTGGGCTTCCCGCACGGCGTCTCCGGCAATGAACTGACTCGGGCGGGCACCCTGCAAGCTGTCAAGTTCGGGGCGCGGATCGTCGCCCCACGTTCCGCGACTGCGCTGGCTCGCACGCCCGATGGGTTCCGGGTGCGCCTGGACGATGAAACGGACGTCTCGGCTCGGAGCGTCGTGGTGGCGACGGGTGTGCAGTATCGGCGGCTGGATGTGCCGGGCGTGGCTGAGCTGGAGGGTCGTGGTGTGTACCACGCGGCGACCGAGCTGGAGGTGCGGGAGTGCTTAGGCCACAGTGTCGTGGTCGTCGGTGGTGCGAACTCGGCCGGACAGGCCGCCCTGTTCCTCGCCTCGCACGCGGCGCACGTACATCTGCTAGTCCGTCGGAAGAGCCTGGAGGAGACGATGTCGAGCTATCTGGTTCGGCGGCTGGTGGAACACGACCGGATCACGGTGCACACGCAGTCCCAGCTCGTGTCGGCGAAGGGCGACGACCGCCTCGACGCTGTCACGTGGAGGGATGAGAGCACTCGGAGCGAGCAGCGGATCGCAGCGTCGGGCTTGTTCGTCATGATCGGCGCCGTCCCTCACACCGAGTGGCTACGAAGTGCCGGTGTGGACCTCGATCATCGCGGGTTCGTCGTGACTCAGGGCACACACGCGTCATCGGTGCCTGGCCTGTTCGCCGTGGGAGACATCCGGGCCGGCTCCGTGAAGCGGGTCGCCTCCGCCGTCGGCGAAGGATCCGTCGTGGTCTCCGCTGTGCACACCTACCTGTCCGGCATGACGCTACCCGGAGGCGCTGCGCTCCGTCCCGCCAGGAACGGCGCATAGGAGGCGGAATGGTCGTGACCGCACGCGCAGCGCTCCAGGTCGCCGTGCAGCAGCGTCCGCGGCGTCAAGCCGGTGAGGCGGACGCATTCGCGAGTGAGGTGCGCCTGGTCTGCGTAGCCGGCGTCGACTGCAAGACTGGCGATCCCATCCTCGCCACGTCGCCCTGTCGCCGCGACCCCCGCCTGGGCCAACGCTAAGAACCCCTGGAATCGGAGGGTTCGCTGCAGAACTTTCGGGCTCACGCCGAGGACCTGGAGGGAGCGGCGGCGTAGTTGGCTCTCCGACAGCGCGAGGTGTGCGGCGACCGCACCGACATCAACCGGATGCCACGGCATGAGCACCGTGACGGCTTCGCGCACGAGACGATCGACGTGTTGAGCGGTGCGGAACTCTCGGAGGAGGACGTCCTCGAGAACGGCAACGGCATGTTCAAGGCGGCCCGTCCGCTCGAATGCCTCCGCCATGGCATCGGCCAGCCGAGCGGCCATCGCTCCCCATAGGTCGGCGAGCGGAATGCGCTGGTCCACGAGCTCGTCCAGCATGACGGGCAGCGGAGGCGCCGCACCCGGAAGGAAACGGACGCCGACGATCGTCGTGCGGGCGGGTATCGCCTCGACCCAGTGGGCGGTGAGTGGCCCAGCCAGGGTCGGGGCGCCACCAATCGGGATATGGAGTTCGACGCCGCCTGTTGGAAGGTGACGCTGCAGGTAGACGGCGTCGCCGGTGCGATGGACCCAGATCGTCCGCACCAGGCGGGCGAGTGCGGGGGATGGGCGCCGTTCGACATATGAATCGGTCATCGTCGCCACCTTTCCTTGCGCCTCCAGAGTGTCAGTGAGAGGGCTCGGATGCTAGAGATGTCGATCCCTTCGTCGGGGCTCGGGTGATGTCCTCCTGGACGAGGTCCGCGTTCACGGTACCGGCGGTCAGCGAACCGAGCCCGAGCGAGACCGAGACGTTCGCCCGCGGGTCGACGACATTGCCTGTCGCCCACACCCGAGGAATAGAGGTCCGTCCGTCACGGTCGACCGTGACCCAGGACCCCATCGGACCATCCGTCGTGTCCGCGCCCAGTGAGCGCAGGAGCTCGTCGTTGGGCCTGAGCGTAGGCCCGGTGAAGACAACATCGACAGGCACCGTCCGGTCTTCGAGGCGGATGCCTTCCAGTCGGCCGTTCGAGATCTGGAGACTCATCACAGCGCCGCGTTCCACCCTGATGTCGCGGCGCGCGAGCGCGTCTGCCTCGGCTTCGTCTGGTTCACCGACATCATTGGCGAAGTAGACGACACGGTCGGACCATTGCCGAAGCAGTTGCGCCTGCGCGACGCTCTGCGGTGAGGTGGCGACCACTCCGATGACGTGATGGCGATGCTCCCAACCGTCGCAGTATGGGCACACCACCGCGCCGGTGCCCCACTGCTCGCGCAGGCCTGGTATTTCGGGCAACTCGTCGGTCAGACCGGTCGCGACGATGATGCGGCGTGCCCGGATGACACCGTCAGTGGTCGTGACCTCGATGCCGCTCTCGCTCGCTCGCGCCGAGACGGCATCGCCGACGATCGTGCGCACACCGTAGGCCGCGACCTCACGCCGCCCCATCTCGAGCAGTTTTAGGGGCGGAAGGCCATCGTGCCCCAACACACCATGCATGTGGGGCGCTGTCCTGTTCCGCGGCCGAGCCTGGTCTACGACCAGCACCTGTCGACGGGCGCGACCCAGAGAAAGCGCGGCACTGAGGCCGGCCGGGCCGCCGCCGACGATGACCACATCGGTATCGAGCTTGTGAGCGGTGCTGTCCATGGCTTCATCGTGGGCCGATGCGCATAGAGTTGACAACAACGTTTGCCGAATTGTCAACACGCTGGAGGAACGATGACGGGCCCGAATGAGTTGGCGGGGATCGGTAGCCGATTGCGGGCCATCCGGGAGTCGCGCAAACTCACCCTTCGGCGGGTCAGCGATGCCACCGGCATCGCCGTCAGCACGCTCTCGAGACTGGAGTCCGGTGCCCGGCGGCCGCAATTGGAACATTTGCTCCCGCTGGCCCGGCTGTACCGTCAGCCTCTGGACGACCTCGTCGGCGCCCCGCCGCTGGGGGATCCGAGGATCCATCCGAAGTCGCGGGTACGCGATGGTGTCGTCACCGTCCCGCTCTCGGGCGGCACCGGGTCGTGGGAAGCGTTCAAGCAAGTGCTGCCGCCCACTCCCGGCAAGGACATCCCGCAATGGGTGCATCCGGGCTGGGATTGGATCTACGTGATCTCCGGTCGGATGCGTCTGCTCCTCGCCGACGACGACCTCATCCTGGAGACGGGCGAGGCCGCCGAGTTCGACACCAACGTTCCTCATGGCTTCGGGAACCCCGGGCCCGAGATCCTCGAAGTACTCTGCCTCTTCAACCCGGAGGGTGCGCGCATCCACACCCGCGCATCCATTTGAGGCTTCGCGAAGTGGCTCACCTGCGGATCACGCCTTCTTCGTGAAGGCCGTCCGAACGATGCGGCGGTTGAGCAGAACGGCGATCGCGACGATGATCACGCCGACGATGGCCTGCTCGACCTTCATCCACGCCGGGTAGCCGGAGTCGGGCGCGACAATGATCAGGCCGATTCCAATCGGCGCGAGAATCGAGATCCACCGCATCCTGGAGTATGCGCGGCGACTACCTCGCGCGGCGGCGCGAGTCACGAGGATGAAAACGAGGCTCGCTACGACGACGACGGAGCCGCGGAGCCAGACCACCCAGTTCACTTCGCCGGGTGCGACGAGGGTGAGGACGGCGGCTGCTCCCAGCGCAAGCAGCGAGACAGCGGCGCAGAGCATCCATAACCGGGATACCAGCTCGAGGGCGGTCTTTACTTCCTCGTGCTCGGGGGCTTCAGTGAGGGTGTTCATCGGACTCCTTCTGGGCGAGTGGCACGGTCGAACAATTCGACGATTTCGACGATGGCAGCGCGAGCGGCCTCGTCGCTCGCCGGCATGGTGGTGGCGAATGCGTCGATCGACGCACGAATGGACCGGGCGACGACCATCGGGTCGAGTGCGCGGAACTCTCCCATTTGCCGACCCTGTGAGAGCAGAACCGATAGCAGCAGAGCTGACGTGTCTTCCCGTATTCCGTTGTCAGCGCGGGGGGCGTTGCTGATGACCTCGATCACAGCCCGGGCGGCGAGGCGGTTCTCGGCCAGAAAGCGCAGGTTGGTGCGGATGTAGGCGGTCAACTTGCCGCGCAACGTGAGCTCCGCTTCCATCGCGGGGACCATGACGGCCCCTGCATTCTGGACGACGTGCTCAACCACGGCCCCCATCAGTGCTGCCTTGTCGGCGAAGTGGTACGAGATCATCCGGGTGCTGCTGAGCCCAGCGACCTCACGGATCCGGGCGAAGGACGTCGCGGCAAATCCGTGCTCGGCGAGTACCCGGATGGTGGCGTCAACGATCTCCCGTCGGCGTTCCTCGGTCGATCGGTAGCTACGGGTAGTGGTTGTCACGCACCCATATTTACTTAAGTGAGTAATTTGTGCAAGAGGCACTAGGGTGCCGGCTCCGCGACAGACGGGCCACCAACGAATCAAACACGGAAGACAAGCGTGGCCACGCGCACCGCAAACTGTCGGGCTGCCGCAAGCGATCGGTTACGGCTCGGGCGGGCGTGTCGCGTTCCTTGTTGTTAGCGATCGGGAATGCCTCTAATCTGGTGCAAATTGCATGCGGAGGGTGGGTTCGTGGCACAGTTTGATCTCAAGCAGTTAGCGGTGGATGCGTACTTGTTTGCGTACCCGTTGGTGATGATGGACTACACCAAGCGTCAGATGACCAATGTTCCTGACGCGCACACCACCTTGCTGCGCGCGCCGCTTAACCAGTTCGCGCATGCCCGCGATTACCCGGTGGCGGATTCGAAAGATGTGGTGCGGTTCAACTTCGACACCCTCTACTCGTTCGCGTGGCTCGACGTGCGGGCCGAGCCGGTCGTCCTCAGTGTGCCTGACGGTCGCGGTCGGTATTACCTGACCCCGATGCTCGATATGTGGACGGACATCTTCGCCGTGCCGGGCACACGCACCACACAGGGCGAAGCCCGCGACTTCCTGGTCACCGGTCCTGGTTGGAGCGGTGAGGTGCCGGATGGGCTCGACGTGATCGCGGCACCGACACCGTTCGTGTGGGTGATGGGGCGAACGCAAGCCAACGGAGTCGCGGATTTCGACAACGTGCATCGGGTTCAGGACGAATACGGGATCGTCCCGCTGAGCGCGTGGGGCAGCGACTACACGCCGCCCACAGAAGTCACCACAGACCCGAGCGTCGATGACGTGACGCCGCCATTGGAGCAGGTGAACGCTCTGTCCGGCGTTGACTTCTTCACCCTGGCCGCCGAACTCCTCAGCGCGAACCCTCCGCATCCAAACGACTACCCGATCCTGCACCGCATGCGTGCGCTGGGCATCCGACCCGGGCAACCGTTCGTTGCCGCGAGTCTCGGTTCGGAGGAGGCGGCAGCGATCGACGCAGCACCACGCGCCGCTCTGGCTGACCTCGCGCGGATGATGGCGACCGCGAGCGCCGGTATCGTTCGGAACGGGTGGAACTGGGCGCAAGAATTCGGAACCTATGGCACCTCCTATCGGCTCCGCGCACTCGTCGCGATGGCCGGACTCGGCGCCAACCTCCCCGAGGACGCCATCTACCCGAACGCGTTCGTCGACGCCGACGGTGAAGCCTTCGATGGGTCTCACAACTATGTGCTGCACTTCGAGGCGGATGGCATGCCGGGAGCACACGCCTTCTGGTCACTCACGATGTACGACGCCGACGGCTTCCAAGTGCCGAACCCGCTCGATCGGTTCGTGCTGCGGGACCGCGACCCGCTCACCGTCAACCCGGATGGCTCCCTCGATATCTACATCCAACACATGTCTCCAGGAGCGGACAAAGAATCGAACTGGCTCCCGGCGCCTCAGGGCGCTTTCTCACCCATGCTTCGCCTGTATTCACCGACCGCCGCAACGCTCGCCGGCGGCTTCGTACCGCCCGCGATTCGAAAGCGATGATCTCCCGATCGCGATAGCTGCATCCGCAAACGATGGCGGTCTCAACCGGTCGATGCACCGTTCGGGAAGGATTGATCCGGAGGTGCGAGTGGTGCACCAGAGTGAGCTGGAAGCCGAACTGTGGGCACGGTGGGCACGAGATGAATCGAGCCGGTTGATCGCACGGAGGGCAAATACGAGCAACTCCCGACCTGGCAACCCCGACGGATGAATCACACGTCAGGAGTCAACACAATCGACAGCCGCCCCTTGTAGGGTCCACCCTGCGCTCACAGCCCCGGAGTAGTATCGACGCCTCCCTGGATCCACAAACCCGAAGGATGCGGTCATGTCAATCTCTATCCTCATCGTCGATGGAACCCGGTTCTCTATCGGTCCAAATGCAGACGACGTGAAGAGAAGCATCACCGATGCACTCCGCGAAGGAGGCGGATTTGTGACCATCACAACGACAAACGGCCGCCACACAGACGTGCTCATCACCAGCGCCGCCCAAGCAAAAATCGAGTACCCGACGGAACCCGAAACAGACGACACCGTGGCTGGGGCAAGCCTCCCCGAGCCTTTCATCCCCGACGACTTCGCAACCGAATACGGCCTCTAGGCCCGCCCGCAGAACTCAACGGTTCCGATCCCACGTGCGCGCCCAATACGTCTCGCAAGCGGATCGCTCGGCGTACGCGCACCGTGTCGTTCTGTGCGCCTCTCAGCAAGCGGACCCGGAGGGGACGCCCGTTTGGGCGGGCGCTTCCCCTCCTGTCGCGATGCATCGCCGACTCCCTCGCGACCGTCAGCGTCCTCCGAGAGTCATCGCCTCGATCCTTCGTCGGGCCGCCCGCCACGAGTAAAGGCCGGCAATGCCCATCACCGGGTCACCGGATGAAATACGGCGGCTTGTGGCCCTTCGGACCCTGCCACTCGTGATACCCGTTCGACCTCGCCGCGGCGCATCCCGGAGCGCCGCGATCGCGGTCAACGTGTGAGTTCGATGATGAGCTCGCGGTGGGTCGCGACCCTCGTACCGGTCTGAACGAACCCCTCACGTTCGAGGGCGTCAAGGCCCCAACTGTCGGGTTCCGGCGGGGACGCCGCATACTCCACGAGCCACACCCGCTCGATGCCCACCAGCCGTTTTCGCTCATCGGCCTCGGCAACCGACAGCGCGCTGTCGTGCCAGGTGTCGTTCTGCTGGAACGGGACGTCGAGCGTCACGTCCTTCAGCCCGACGAATCCGGCGGGGTAGGTATGGAGGGCAAGGCGCGGGCGCCACGACGGACGGACGGACTCGTCGAAGATCACGCCGTCTCCTGCGTGAGCATTTGTGCCGACGGCCGCGCTGACCTCCGCCCAGTCGCTGTCGTTCTTCGCGTACGGGGTGCGCTGGCCGAGGTAGACGGGCGCGATAACCGCCACGAGCAGCGCCGCAGCGAACACGCCGGCCCTGCGGCGCATGTCGAGGAGCGCCTTGATGCCGCAGGCAACCAGGATGGCGGCCGCCGGTGCGCAGAACGACACGTAGCGCGCGGTGAAGTCGGGGATCACAGCGTGCGCTGCGATCAGGACGCCCGTCGGCACTAGCAGCCATGCGGCGCAGAGCGTGACTAGGGTCGGCATGCTGCGCTTAACCGTCGAGGGCATCTGGTCGGCGGTGGCGCGGTTCTCCGTGCGACGCCGGCGCCAGGCGAACGCGACCCCTGTGACGATCAGTGCCGAGCAGACGACGGCCACCCACCACGTCCCGAACCAGAGACCGCTGAAGAGTGTCGGGATCGTCACCTGTTGCGACGCGGCCAGATAGGCGATCTGGTGGCGCTCGAGCATGCCGACGAGCGCGAGCGGCACCGCGACGACCGCGGCCCCGGTCACGGCGGCGCCCCATCCGATCAGCGTCGCACGCCGCGGGCGAACGGTCGCCAGGACGACAGCGTGCACGACGGCGAAGAGTGCAACGTAGAGGAATAGGTACGTCCCTGCCGACAGCAGCACGCCGTAAACGACCCACCACCGAGCGCGCACCTCTCGTCGCTGCAGGATCTCGATGAGCAGGAGGGTGAGCCACGCGGCTGCTGCGGCGCTGAAGGCGTAGGAGCGGGCCTCCTCTCCCATGTAGGTCACGCGCGGCAGGATCATGCAGACGGCGCCGGCGATGATCGCGACGCGGCGACCGTCGAGACGCCAGGCGATTAGGAGGACCGCGGCTGTGGCGAGGCCGACTGCGACGGCGCTCGGGAACCGGAGCGCGAAGGGCGAGGTGCCGGCGATCCGGATCCACCCGTGCAGCGCAAAATAGTAGGTGCCGTGCACGGCGTCGACATGGCCGAGCATGCCGGCGAGCGACGGCAGTGAGCGCTCGGCCGACATGACGCTCGCCGCCTCGTCCCCCCAGAGGGACGGGATCCACGATCCGGCCGCCGAGAGAGCGGTGGCGAGCACGCCGGCGAGGGCGGCAACGAACCAGCACGTGTCGAGGAGCGAGCCGAGGCCAGCTCGCGCGCGCAAGGTGGGCTCCGTTGCGACGAGCGACATAGGACAACCTCCCGTCCGGCAGGCGAATGTGCCGTGTACAGTTCAGCCCGTCTCCACCAAGAAACCTCCCAGAGAACGGCGCGGCAATCCGTCTGAGGTGTACAGCTGGGGAACTTCGCGGAACGCGGGCGGACGTGTCAGACGGCACGGCTGTCGCTGAGGGAAAGCGGAGGGCTCGGCGGCCGACAGTTCGAGACTTCTCAGGTCATGAAGAGGCTCAGGTGGACGCGGTCGGCAGGCTGAGCTCGAGCACCGTTCCTTCGTCGCTGGTCGCCGCCACGTCGACGCTACCTCCGTAGCGTGCCGCGATCTCGCGCACGAGCGCCAGCCCGATGCCGAAGCTCGGCCGGGCGCCGGCGTCTGCCCCCGCAGGGCGCGGTGCCCTGGCGAAGCGGTCGAAGATGCGCTGCGGGTCGATGCCGCGGATGCCCGGACCGGTGTCCGCCACCGTGAGCATCATCCGGCGTCCGGTCGAGCGCACGGCGACGGTGACCGTCGAACCGTCCGGCGCGTGGGCGAGCGCGTTGTCGACGAGCGCCGTCACGCAGCGCTGAAGACTGGCGACCGGCACGGCGACAACCGGGTCCGTCTCAGCCTCCAGCAGCACCCGGATGCCGCGAGGCCGGGCGAGCACGCGCATGGCGTCGACAGCTCGCGTCACGGCCGGAACCACCGGGGTCGGCTGCGGGGGAACATCCTGTTCGGGGTCGGCGGCGAGCAGCAGATCGTTCACGATGTCGATGAGGGCACGTGTGTCGGTGCGCAGTTCGGCGACGATCGGCGCCGACGGATCGTCGGGCGGAAGCGTCCTCTGCAAGATCTGCAGTCGGGCGTCGAGAACGGCCAGCGGTGTTCGCAGCTCGTGACTGGCGTCCTGCACGAAGGCCTTCTGCATGTGCAGGGCGCGACCGAGCGGACCGACCGCCCGGCGCGTGATGAGCAGGCTCGCGACGCCGGCGACCGCAACGGCGAGCACGCCGACGACGATGAACGCCACGAGCGCCTCGGTCGTGTCGATGTAGATCTTGTGCTCGCCCGGACTGGGCTTCTCCGCCAGCTCAGAGGGACGCAGCTGATCGAGCACGAAGAAGAAGGCCACACCGATCGCCGCGATGACGAGGGCCCCTGATGCGATGGTGATCTGCAGGCCGACCACGCGCGACGCGCGCCGGACGGCTGTCGCATCGACGTCGAGGTCCGCTCGTCTGGTCACGGCCGACCCAGCCGGTAGCCCTCGCCGCGCACGGTCGTGATCAGGTCCTTGTCTGTCTTGCGCCGCACGTAGTGCACATAGGTGTCGACGGTCCCCGGCTGCTCGTCGCTCTCAAACACCTCGTGCAGGATCTGCCGGCGCGTGAACGTGCGCAGCGGGTTCTCCGCGAGCAGCCGCATCAGGGCGCTCTCGCGAACGGTGAGCTGGACGCGCCCGTCGTACGGCGAGTAAATGCACCTGCTCTCGGGGTAGAACTGCCACTCGCCGACCGGCAGCGCCGCCCCCTCCCCAGTGAAGGTGCGGGTCAGGGCGCGCAGGCGGGCGAGCAGCTCGTCGAACTCGAACGGCTTCACGAGGTAATCGTTGGCACCCGCATCGAGACCGTTCACCCGGTCGGCGACGGCTCCGAGAGCGGTCAGCATCAGGATCGGCGTGACGACCCGGCGGGTGCGGAGGGTCTCGACGATCGTTACCCCGTCGGTGCCGGGAAGTCTGCGGTCGACGACGATGACGTCGAACGGATCCTCGAGCCCGACGCGCAGGCCTTCGTCGCCGTCGGCGACCAGGGTGACGTCGTACGTCTCAGCGAGCACCTGTTCGATCAGCGGCCCGAGGCGTTGGTCGTCCTCGACGAGCAGTATCCGCTGTCGTTCACGCTCCATGACTGCTCAATCTAGCGCGCGTCCGCAGGCCGCAGTCGGTGACGCACGGCGCCGAACAGCTCATTCACCAGGATGACTGCGGCCGTCGTGCCGACGAGCGCCGCGACGACATCCGTCAGGTAGTGGACACCCAGGTACATGCGGGAGAAGGCGGTGAGCACAGGGATCACGATCGCGATGGCGACGAACAGCGGGCGCAGCCGCCCGAGCCCGACGCTCAGCAGCAGGGCGAGGCAGTAGGCGGTGGCGAAGGCGACGTGGCCGCTCGGGTAGCTCAGCGACGACGGTGTGCCGACGAGACTGTTCGACAGGGCGGACATGTCCGGACGCGGGCGGTGCACGATCGTCTTGATGAGATCGTTTCCCAGCCACGGGACGACGACGAACACGAGGAACGTGACGGCCGCAAGCGACCGCCGGGTCGCGAGCAAGATCACGGCGGCGGTGACGATCACGACCACCGCTGCCATCACCGGTGAGAAGAGCCAGTTGATGCCGAGCGACAGGATGTCGAGCCACGTCACGTGCGCGGCACTGATCGTCTGCAGGATCCGGAGGTCCCAGGCCGTCACCACCGCCGAGTCGCGGATGATCAGCCCGACCAGCACCACGGCCAGGACGACCACGACGGGCACAACGATCGCAGCGGGGCGGATGGACCGGCGATGCGTGGGAGCGAGAGAGGTGGCGGTGAGCACGGGAATCCTTTCCGACGGATCCCTGGAGTCTCGCCGTCGGTGCGCAAGATCCCGCTAAGAATGCGCGGTGCGGGCATCCGAGCGGCGTCATGCTCGTCGCCGGCTCAGCCGTCTCAGTGTTTTCTGAGAGCGGCGGTGACAAAGTGCTTGCGTGCTGCGCAACAAAGTCCCCGAGGTCACCGCTCTCTTCTGGGTCGCCAAAGTGCTGACCACCGCGATGGGCGAGACGACGTCCGATTTCCTCGTGCATCGGATCGATCCTCCGGTCGCCGTGGCGGCCGCCGCGCTCGTGCTGGTGGGCGTGCTCGCGCTCCAGCTCGCCGTGCGGCGTTTCATCCCGTGGATCTACTGGCTCGCGGTGCTGATGGTGGCGGTGTTCGGAACGATGGTCGCTGACGTGATCCACGTGCAGTTCGGCGTGCCCTATCTCGTGTCGACCTCGGCGTTCCTCGTGATCCTGGCCGCGGTGTTCGCGCTCTGGTACCGGACGCAGCGCACCCTGTCGGTCCATCGCATCGACAATCATCCGCGCGAGCTCTTCTACTGGACGGCCGTGATGACGACATTCGCACTCGGCACCGCGGTCGGCGACCTCACCGCGGTGACCTTCGGCCTCGGATACCTGGCGTCGGGCGTGCTCTTCGGCGTGCTATTCGCGATCCCCGGTATTGCCTACCGCTGGTGGGGACTCGGCGGCACGGCGGCGTTCTGGATGTCGTACATCCTGACCAGGCCGTTCGGCGCATCACTCTCGGACTGGTTGGCGCTCCCGCCGTACCGGCACGGCCTCGGCCTCGGGACCGGCCTGGTAAGCCTGGTGCTGTTCGCGGGCATCGTGGTGTGCGTCGCCGTCACCTCAGTGCGCCGCCAGGGCCCTCCAAGAGAGGACCTACCCGACGCCGTCGCCGCCTGACGTCGCCGCGCCGGGCTCGGCGGCGAGCATCCGACCCAGGGAGTGATATTCCGCGCCTTCACCGAGGGAGCCGTGTTGCGCATCCCCTCAGCATCTCACGTCCCCGGTCTCCGGGTCTTTGATGTCGCGGCCGAGAGGATCCATGACCGCGAACTTCATGCCCACTTCTACACCGTCCTCGCTCCCGCGGTTGATGACAAGATCTGTGCTTGTCAGTAGTTGCGCGACCTTGGCGTGGATCGGGGTGGGTACTTCATCGCTCATCTTCAGTTCCATCCTCCGGGGTAATCGCCATTTCGCTATACAGCAGGTACCAGTTCGCGGCGAGATCTTCGTGATCGCGCGATGCCTGAGAAAGTCGCCAGCTCAGCTCGCCGACAACCTTCTTAGCGGCGACTGCCGCCCCATCGTCGATTGCGGTCTCGGCGAGAGTGCGAGCAACGATCAGATCATCCGCAAGTCGCTTATGGCCTCGCATCTGAATCCGAAGCGTTTCTGAGCTTGGGGTGCCTCGCGTGAATAGGTAAGCAGACGCCAGCTGGAAGAGGCCAGAGGCGACCACTAGGAATGCGCTCTGCGATCCCGATGGCGGGTCTTGCTAGACGCTAGGAACGCGATCCATGCCGCAACGGCGATGCCCGCAAATAGGGCGAACCCGCCGAGAACCCGGAAGCGGTGACGCCACCACCACGGACGTACCCCTCCCCGACGAAAGCTCACGATTGGGTCGTAGCCGAGAGCGCCCCGGCTCTGCCCGTAAGCGGGTCCCCTAACGGACGCGGTTCGCGACACCTAGTCCTCAAACTTGCCGTCCCACTTCACCTCTATGCGCCGATCGGATTGGATCAAGCTCGACAGCCCGGAAGCGCGCTGACAGCTCCTAGTGTCTCCTGTTGGGCGACGACGTGACGTCGCCCAACACGCTCTGAGGCGTCACCAGGGTACGGTGCCGCTCCGATCGACGAACGTACCCGACGGAGCGTCGGCGGGAAGCGTCGCAGCCCGGACGACGACCTGGGCAGCCTCTACAGCCGTCACCGGTGCCTGTTCTCGGTTGATCGGGGTGAGATCGGTCTGCACAAAGCCCGGGCACACGGACGTCACCTTGATCGGCGTGTCAGCGAGAGCCTTCGCCAACGCGATCGTGACGTTGTTGAGGGCTGCCTTCGAACTCTGATACGCCGGCAGCACCATGCCGTAGTACGGCGACTCCGGGTTGGTCTGATCGGCAAGCGACGCCATGGTCGTGGTCACGTTGACGATTCTCCCGGCAGGTGAACGCCGCAGCTGCGGGAGAAACTCCTGCAATACCGAGACGGCTCCGAAGACGTTGGTTGCGTAGGTCTGCTGAAAGATGTCGACGTCAATGATCTCGTGGGTCTGAGTAGTCGCCTCGGGCAGGATGCCAGCGTTGTTTACGAGTACATCGATCCCGCCCGTCAACTCCTGGACTCGCTGCGCCGTGGCGCGCACCGATGCGGGGTCCGTGACGTCAATCGGGACCGCGACTGACTCGGAACCGAGTTGCGCGGCGAGTTCCTGCGCGGCCAACAATGACCTGGCGGCAACGACAACCTTGAAACCCCGCCCGGCCAGCTCTCGAGCCACCTCGCGGCCGATCCCTCGGTTTGCACCTGTTACGAGCGCGACTGACATGCGTCCTCCTTAGTTGAGTGGCGCCACGTAGGCGCTTCTCAAGCACATCGAGTAAGCCGTGCGTGTGCTGGCGGAAATCGGCCCTGACTCTTCGCGCTGTCTCCCGGGAACAATCGCTATAGGTCGAGGACTTCCGCCCTGGATAAGCCGGACAGTGAGATTGTCAACTGAGGCTGCCCGGTCGAGGAATGGTTGTGGCGGTTGCGGTCGTATCCGCGGCGGCTGTCACGCCGTCGAGGCGCAGGGTGGTCACAGATAGTTGCGGGAACTCGGCAAGCAGCTGGGGGTTGTGGCTGAACCGAATTCCAGGTCAGCGGCTCTCGAGCGCGAGCCGGCCCGCGAGGAGAACGTAGGTCGCGGCAAAGGTGCGCCGCAGCCAAGTCATGACCTTGGGGCGGCTAATGACCTGGTTGCGCATCGTGGCGGCGAAGACGCCGTAGAGAGCGAACACGATGAACGTCAAGGCCATGAACACGAGACTGAGTCCGACCATGTGCCAGGTCCCGTTGACTTCGCTGGCCGGAACGAACTGGGGAAGGAACGCGAAGAAGAAGATCGTCAGCTTCGGGTTCAACAGGTTGATCAGAACGGCTGTGCGGATCACCCGCCAGAACGACACGGGCGCGACGTCTTCGTCGACCGTGATGGCTGACTTGTCGCGGAGAGTCTGCCAGGCCAGGAACAACAGATATGCGACTCCGAACCATTTGAGGGTCTGGAACGCTATCGCTGACGCGTTCAGGATCGCGGCGAGCCCAGTGATGGCGGCGATCATGTGTGGGATCACCCCGAGCGTGCAGCCGAACGCCGCAACAATGCCCGCCTTTGTGCCTCGAGACAACCCTGCGGCGATCGAGTAGACAGCGCCGGTGCCGGGGGTAGCGACCACCACGAGAGTGGTGATCAGGAATGCAATGCTCATGGGTCGGTCCGCCTTCAGAGTCGTTGCTTCCGCAGAGTACCGTACTCACGTTTCACGCCCGAACGTCCGCGAGCTCTTCGCTCCGTCCGGGGTGACTAAGCCGCAGTCTGACGCAGTTAGGCCTGCAGCACCGAGTCCGGATGTGCAAATCGAGATGGCGATCGTGCTCACCGGTTGGGCGCCCACACAGTGCGCAAACGTCGCCGACCATGCATTGTCAATACGGCCTGCCGGTGACGCAAGTATCCGGATCGGCTTACGGGCATCGATCTCTGGCGGCCTCAAGCCGTTGCCCTCGCTGGGTGGATCGAGAGTCCGAGGTCAGCTCGCCCTGTGGGAACATTAGGCCTCGGTACGACGCGCTACAAGATAGAGCGGGAAAAAGAACACGAACAGCACCGCGCAGAACATCAGCCACGCTCGGGGTCCCTCAATGAGCAGGCCTCCTATCTGGACAGTGACTGGATCATTCTTCTCAACCCGGGATCGTGCATCGAGATACACCCACGAGTCCAAGATCACCAGAACGGCGATCGCCATTGCGGTGACAATCAGACCCACCGCGACGTTGCCACCCATGACGACGCTCCATCCAATTGCTCGACCCCATTTTAGCGGTCATCGGCGGGGGCGGCCCTTCAACGATCCCCAATCGGACGCTGGCTTTGGAGCGCGTCCGACTCTGGCATCACGCACCCGGCGACGCCGGCTGGCTAGAGCACACTCGACGTACGCGGCTGCCGAGCGGCCGCCTGATCAAGCAGCCTGGAGCACCTTGCTTGCGCGCTCGCGCCGAGCGGCGATGCGCGAGATTGCGAGTGGGACCAATCCAGCCAGACCGATCACCGCGAGCCAAAATCCCCAAATGAGCAGATAGTAGACGCCTTCTCCTACGCCGTCGTAGTTCGCCGCCCTCACCCAGGCAATTACCAATAGCGTCGATCCGAGCAAGAACGGTGCGCCAAAAACAATACCGACACACAATGCCAAGAATGCGGGGGTGAAAATTGAGCCATTATCGGTCTGCTCCATGTGCCTCAAGCTACACCGGGTGGGCCTTGCGGCGGCACGTCCGTCGTCCCGGACGGCGATCGCTGAACGGGCATCCGCATATCGTTCACACAGGTGAGACTGAACGCCGTCGCGCAGCATTTGGCCGACTACACGTGGCAAGTCGATCTGATCGACTTTCACGCGTGACGCATAGCGTGAAGGTGAAATTGACGACGTGAGGAAGTGATGAGGAACACGAAGGAACGAAAGTGGCTGTACTGGGGCCTGGCCGGCCTGGTCGTGCCGATTGCTGCTGTCGTGTTCCTCATCACCACGTTTGTGAGCTCTCTGCCTCCGACGCGGGATGACGCGCGCGCCGAAGCAGGCCAGATACTCCACTATGTTGACGCCCGCGACGTCGACGCACTGCAGGCCTACTTCTCAACCCCTTACCCACCCGGGAGTAAAGAGTTCCTTGCGAAATGCAGTGCCGTTGCTGTGCGCGACCGCACTGTAACGGTCTCGGCAGGCGACTTCATCCCGTCGACCTTCGGAATCAGCGTTGATGGAGTCTCAAAGAAGAATTCGCATCAGAACGAGTCGTGCACATTCGGGCTCATGAAGAAGGACAATCACTGGAAGATCAGTGCGTTCTCCTGAATCCGCAGATCGACGGCGGGGTCTCGCCCACCATTCAGCGGCGACTGCCGCATGGCGCGCGGCCACACCCGCCCTGCTCCAGCGTGCGCCGAGCACAAACCCTCCGCACCGCCCCGTCGGCATGCTGGGTGGATGATGGACAAAGTCGTCGCGGCGGTCGCCGACATCGTGGCCGGCTCCAGCGTCGCCGTCGGCGGGTTCGGGCTGTGCGGCATCCCGACGGTGCTCATCGAGATCTACCTCGACGGTGACCCGTTCCGGTGCTAGGTCGCTCAACGATACGACGCCGCGGCGATCTGACTCAGAATCAGCTTGCCCACGCGCATATTCATTCCCATGCTCGCGTGAGGTTCCTGCATGCCGCTCTAACGCATGACAGTCTCGTAAGAGGCCGCTCACCGGAATCCGCTTCGGACGGGTCTAATGAGACGCGGCGGTCCGGCGTGTCGCCGCGGGGGTCCTTGTAGGTGCCGTCCGGTCGGCGTTCCAGTGGCGGACACGTGCTGCGGTTAGTGCTACGTCAGCCCTAGCTGTCGGGTCGGAAGGTGCCGCTAGCGTGATGGAACGGTCAGATGGCCGAATCGAGTGACTAGGGGATGCAGGTTGAGAAAGACGTTGAAGTCGGCCGCGATGGTTGTGGCGATTGGGGTCGTGGCCGCGGTGGCGCAGGGATTGCCGGCGAATGGTGCGACAAGTTGTGCGACGCTCGCGCCGAGTGATCCAAGTCCGGGGCAGCGGTTGGGTTACTCGATTGCACAATCGTCGGATGGGGAAGTGACGGTAGCCGGATCGACGCAGCGTTACAACGGGACAACGTATGACCCGAGCGTGGCGTACGTCTATGTCGGTGCAACCGGCTCCGACTTGACGGCCACGGAGACTGCCCAATTGGTGCGGACGGACCCGGTGGGTATGTCCGGTAATGACAGCTTCGGATCAAGCGTCGATGTTTCCGGTAATGGTGACACCATCGTTGTTGGCGCTCAAAACTACGCTTCCGGCATTGGTGCGGTCTACGTGTTCCAGCGCACGAGCTCGACCAGCTGGGAGCAGTCCGCCCACTTGGACGCTCCGGCGGGGGCCTCGTCGGGGCAGTTCGGGACGTCGGTGGCGATTTCCGATGACGGCACGCGCCTCCTGGCTGGTGCTCCGGCCTTGTCCACCTCCTCGCAAGGAGGCACCGCGTACTACGTCCTCGAAAACGGTTCGTGGGTATTGAAGACCGTGGTCCCCGGAGGCTCCGCCAGTGCTCTGGGCGGTCAGGATGTGGAGATCTCCGCCGACGGAACCCGGGCTGCTGTCGGCGCGCCCCAGTACAAGACCACTGCAGGGGTCTACTCCGGGCGGGTTTACACCTACACGGTCACCAGTTCCGGGCTGACCCCGTTGGCGACCATCACCGATCCCTCGACCGCAGCAAGCAGCTCGACCGGTTCCAGTTTCGGTTTCGGGGCACTTTCGTTCACCGCCGACGACAACGGGCTCTTGATCGGTGCACCGTTCGCGACCGCGGCGCCCGGCACCACGGGATCGAGCCTAGGCGGGATCGCCTTCTACTACCGGTACGCCGGCGGCTGGTCGCGTTCGGCCACCTTCAGCTTCCCTGGTACCACGTCCGCTCGTCTGGGTTACGCCGGCGGCATCTCACCAGATGGGACACGGATCGTTGTGGGAGCGCCCTATTACACCGGCACGCCCGGCGGTCGCGCGTTCTACAGCCAGAAGACCGGTACAGCATGGGGCGCCCTAGGTTTCGTCGGTCCGACCGGCAACAACAGCAGCGCCCGGGTCGGAATTTCAGCTGGATTCGGCAGTAACTCACGGTTCGTCATCGGAGCAAACACCCAAGACAATCCCGCGGGCATCCGAAGCGGGCTGGCATACGTGGTGGACGCCTCCTAAGCACGTCACGACGAGCAACGATGAAGGGGATGGTCCATTGGGCCATCCCCTTCATCCGTTCTCACACGGACGCGTCAAGCCGCGTATTCGAGGGGGTTGCATCCTTATCCCACACAGGCCAATTGTTTGCGATGCTCCACGCGCGAGCCTGTTCAAGGTTGCGCGGCAACTCGGCCAACACGGATTGCAGGATCGACACCAGTTGCGTCCGGTCATCGGCAGATGACCCAGCGGCAGCCAGCGCATCGCCGCCCTTGACCAGAAACGGCGCGGACCCGTCGCCGAGATCAACGATCGCCGCGTACTCGATCACATTCCCTGCACCGTTGACGTTCTGTATCATTGGCGACCCGTCCGGCGGGATGACGCCCCGCACCGACCCGCCATTGGCGACGACCGCCTCGAAATCTGGAAACCCGTCCGATGTCATCGGCATGCTACCGGTGCCCACTGCGACGCCCGAACCGTGCCGATCGACCCACGACACCGACACTCGGCCGCTGCCTCCGATGAAGGCGTCAAGAGCATTCCGGTCTACACCGATCGTTCGAGCCGCCTGGTCAAGATCAAGCTGTTTGGAGGCAGTCACCGATCGACCCGCCTCGCCGTCTCCAGCTGACAGAACTGAGTACCACGCTGAACCGCCCGAACCACTGATCCCAGAAATCGTCACAGTCGGAACTATCGGCCACGAATGACGGATCGTCAGCCGGCGGCACATCCCACTTCCGACAGGTCAGCTGAGAGGCTCAGGACTTGCGACAGGACACTCGGACAACTCCAATGACGAGTAGACACAACGATGCGAATCCGAAAACTGACGTCAACAACTGAATTAGAGAGTCTCTCTGTTCGCAAAAAATGAGATCGCGGGGGCGCCGGCCGCTTCCTTCTGTAATGCTGAACGCATGGTCGCGGCGTCTATGAACCCCGGCGATGAGCACTCTCGGACTGTTGGTGTCGTCGCGGATGCGCTTGGAGTCAGCGTACGCACACTGCACCACTGGGATCGGCTGGGGATCGCCTCGCCCTCGGCACGTACCGCTGGTGGATATCGGGTGTACTCCAGAACGGATCAAGCGCGGCTTCGCCGGGTGTTGTTGCTTCGCGAACTCGGCATCCCGCTGGCCCGGATCAGCCAGGTTCTCGAAGCCTCCGCGGCCGAGCGCCGTGAGGAGCTGATACGGCGACGTGCCGAGCTTGATGGTCGCATCGCTCAGTTGCAGGCGGTCGCCAACGTCGTCGACCGGATGCTCGCGGCAGACGAGTTCGGCGTGGTGCTGACCGAGGAAGAACAAGCAGAGGCGTTCGGTGCCGATTGGGACCCCGTGCACACGCGCGGAGCGCGCGAGCGGTGGGGTGACTCGCCCCAGTGGGCGGAGTTCGCCGAGCGCTCTGCGATGCGCACACCCGAGGAGTGGCGCGACGCTAACGCGGTGATGGACGAGGTCATCGCCGCGTTCGCCGAAGCGCGAAACCAGGGCCGGGACCCCGACAACGGGAGGACGCACGACCTGGCGGCGCGGCATAGGGAGGCGATGAGCACATACTTCCACTGCACCCGATCGATGCAGGTTGTGATCGCACGCATGTTCACGACCGAGCCAGGATTCGCCGAATACTACGACCGCGTCCAACCGGGCCTTGCCTTCTGGATGCGAGAGGTGATCGAAGCAGATGCTCGCGCGCACGGCATCGACCCGGAGACCGCCGTCTGGGAGTGAGACCGCGGGAGTGAGCCGATTTAGGAACGGCCCAACGCAACGTCGATGATGTCGCGGCTGGGAACGTGCAAGGCTTCCGCCGCGCTGCTGCCGGTAGCGGCAAGGTATCGGTCTACCAGTTCATTCCCGGCGGCGTAACCGGCCCCAGTGGGCAGGCCGACGGGCTGCGCTCCGAAGCGCACAGCCGTCGCATCGCCGAGCACCCAGGCCGCGAAGTTCTGTATTCCGGCCACCTCCAGCCCGGAGACCACTTTCGCGAACACCGCTGCGTCGTACAGATGTGGCCGACCTATCGGCGTGTATCCGCGCTCGTCGCCGTAAAGCTGGCGGGCGAATGCATCGGCTAGACCCTCGGAGACGATCTGCTCTCCAGCGGTCACTGCCGCCGGATCCCAAACGACCCCACCCGGTGCGTATCGCAAGTTGTGGTGCAACTCGTGCACCGCCGACGCCTCCAACCGGTCGAGGTTCTCCTCGGTCGGCCAGATCGTCAGTGAGAGGAAGCCCGTGACGCTTCCGTTTCCACTGAGGCCCCTGACCTCCCTCATGAAGTGTTCGTCGTCAGGATCGCCCAGAACGAGCACCACGGTCAGATCCGGGATATTCAGGTGCGGAACCGCGGCTGCCTGCACCTCGACAGCGTTTCCGATTGCCCGCTCGATCCGACCCCAGGCATCCGCAGCCTGCAGCTGCTCGAGCCCTCGCCGCACCGTCTCTTCCGAGCGATCGAGCGGGAACCCGAAGCTCATCGCATGCATCCTGACGAGATCGACCTCGCCAGGGAAATAGCGGTACATCCCCGCGGCAGGCGCCAACATGGCCTTCAGTCTCTGCGCCCGGTCCTGCGGTTCCGCGTCGAGAACGGCCGTCATCCCTGCCTCCGTGCCCACCATCGTCATTGTCATGCCGTCACGCTAAAGCCTGACGTCACGTTAGGGTCAAGCCGGCAGGAACAGCTACACATCGAACAGTTCAAGTTCCGCGACCATCCGCGATCCGAACTGTTGCATCGGTTCGCAGGCTTCGTTCACGTTCACCGACCTCGACCTCACCTACAACGTCACCACTCCGAATGGCGCGCTCATCCACGCCGACAAGAAGCCCGGAACGGATACCGCGCCCCTGGTGCTCACCCTCACGAAGCCGCAGCTACTGCTAGTCCTTTCGAAGGGCCCCGCTGAGGTCGAGCACGCCGGAGACCTTGCTCAGTTCGGCACCCTGGTGGGCCTACTCGACAGTGTCGACCACCAGTTCCCGATCGTGACGCCATAGCGGCTAGCTTCGGGTGGGAATCGGAATGAGGAGCCACGCCAGCACTAACGAAGGTCGAACCAGTACGCCTGATCCTTGAAAGGAAGGGCCACCTTGTCCGGGGTGGTGTCGTATGCCTCAACCAGTGGAAGAACGACTGCCCACTGAACCCAGTGCTCAATTGTCGTGTGAGGTTCCATGGCCGGGTCGAAGTAGGTTCGCCATCGTTCATCACCGATACGGCGGGGCACGATGTAGTAGGCAGCGTAATGCCGATCATCGGATTCGACGTCGAAACGAATCGTGAGGTCAACACCGTCTTGATCCACGTCCCTGAGATGCACGCGCCGACCGAAGACTTCGGGCTGGTCCGAGAAAAACTGCCGGACGGGGCCCACAAAGTGGAGATCGGACGGTTCAGACATGATGCTCATCCTGCCACCCTGCGAACCCACGCCGGGCAGACCATGGGTCCCACACAGTAGGCAGTGATGACCCCCTTGGGATAGCCGTCTGTCAATTTTGTCGGGTTCACGATGACTCTAACGTCCATTGATCTCGTAATCGTGCAGCGGAAGAGCCAGCAGGTGTATTCGTTGGCAGGCGTCTGGTAGGCGACACTTGACACGCTTTCTACCTTGCGACTGCGTGGGAACTTGGTGGTCTTCTGAAGCATAGCGAGCGACATGTTGTGTTTGCCGACGTGGCTCCAACCCCATGTCGGACTCCCTTGACGAAGAGCAACGCGGGCGGCCTTGTTATCGGTCCAGGTTGAGACAATTGAGTAGGGATTTGCGGCAGCTGCAGCGAATATTTGACCTCCCGATGGATCCGGGTCGGAAGGGGTATCGAGTAGCTGGTCTAGGTCTGCCGCTTGCCCAGCCAGGTCGTCCTGGGAGATGTTCCCATTCGACTCGGTTGCTACCGGTCCCACGATGTTGAATGCTGCGACTGACGTGGGGTCGACGGTGTGGGCTGTGAACGACCAGCTGCGCGACTGGATGACGGATTCTGACGAACGACCACCGGAGGTTCCGCGGATTGTGGCCGACCAGTAGTAGAGGGCGGCGTCCTCCAGCAATCCGTATGGCACTGCGTATTCGCCGGTCGTCCACCGAGCAGGCTGGATGGTACAGATTCGCGTGCCCGGAAAGTCGCGGATCGCTTCCTGCTCAAAACCCTTGCCGAAACCTCCTCTTGTTCAAAACATTCTGCGGGGGTTTTTGAGCAGGTCTGGTAGAATGGAGACGTCGAAAGGGTGAGTGATGAGCGTCAAAACTGCGAGCACGATCTCCGCTGCAGAGCGCGAGCTCCGCGAGCGTGTTGTGGCTGACGCTGCGCACAGCTCTGCGATGGAGGGGCTTGAATCCACCCCGGAGTATCGCGCCGACGCGGCCGCTTACGTGGCGGGGGAGATCGACGTCGACGAGCTTGGCCGGCGCACTCGTGCTCGCTACGGCCTTGCCTGAATTCGTCGACCCGTACCTCGACCCAGCAACGGGCACCCCTCGCAACAACCTCGGCATCACCGAGCAGGCGCTACTCAATCGCGCTGAGGCGGATCTCACCGAGTGGCGGCGAGCGGAAATGCTCACCCGCCCGGTGAAGGTCACCGGGGATCTCCGTCAGCTTCAGGCGATCCACCGCCAGTTGTTCCAGGACGTCTACGACTGGGCAGGTCAGCTGCGCACGGTGGATATCCGCAAGGGCACGGATGCAGAGGCGGAGTTCTTCATGCCGGTGTCACGGCTAGAGTCTGGGGCGGGGTTCGCGTTCGCGGAGCTCGCGGGCGACAACCAGCTGCGCGGCCTAGACCGTGACCGGTTCGTCGACCGGCTATGTCACCACTACGACCAGGTGAACTACCTCCACCCATTCCGCGAGGGCAACGGGCGCACCCAACGGATCTTCTGGACGCAGATCGCCGCCGGTGCCGGCTACGACCTCAACTGGAGCCAAGTCAGCGGGGCGGAAAACGATCAGGCATCCCGGGATGCCATGGAACGCCATGACTTCACCGGTCTGCAGAGAATGTTCGATCGGATCGCGCAGCCGGCGACGCCGGGCGGTCGGCTTACGCCGGAACGGCTAGAGCAGCTGCGTATGTACGCCAGCATGAGCGGCCCCGCAGCACCCACTCGCGGTGTCTCAGCGGCACCAGCCCGGCCGACGCGACCACTGACGCAGGGCTACGACACCGATGTGGGGAGGGGCCGATGACGGTCGTGGGATACGCGCGCGTGTCGAAGCGTGAGCAGAATCCGAAGGCGCAAGAGGCCGAGCTGATAGCGGCCGGCGCCGAGCGAGTGTTCGTCGACCACGGCGACTCCAGCCGGGTCAAGGACCGCCCGCAATGGGTCGCCTGCATGGACTACCTCCGCCCCGGCGATGTGCTGCTGGTGCGGCGGCTTGATCGTCTCGGGGGCACTGAGCGGATCCTGATCGAGACGCTGCACGAGCTTGAGGACAAGGGTGTCGATATCAAGAGCCTGACCGAGCCGGTGATCGACACCACCAGCCCGATGGGCCGGGCCTTGTTCGGCATCGTCGCCGTGTTCGCGCAGCTGCGCGTTGACACCATTCGGGAGAACACCCGGCTCGGGCTCGAGTACGCCCGCGCCCAGGGGCGCGTCGGCGGCCGTCCGACCGTGATGACGCCGGAGCGCATCGAGGTCGCCCGGCAAATGCGGGCACAGACACCGCCGGCGACGTGGGAGACGATCGCCAAGACCCTCCGCGTGGGATCGGCCACTGTCCGCCGCGCTCTCGCCTCAACAGAGGGCGCGGGCCGTAGCCGCGGTGTCGAGCTGCCCAAGGGAGCCAACAGGTGAGGACGCCGGCGCACAAGATCGCTGCGGGCCTATTCGCGCTGGGAGCGGTGCTCGCTGTCGTTTCCGCGATCCTGTTCGCGATCCCGCGCCATGAGAGCAGCTTCGGGTGGTACGCCTACGCGCCACTGAGCTCCACCACGTTCGCGCCCCCGGAGGCCGACACACGCCAGGGCTTCGCCCTCGGCACGGCCACCGCAGCGTTGCTGCTTATCGCGGGCTCTGCAGGCTGGTGGCTCGGTCGTCGGAGCCGTTCGTAGCTGGTGGCGCCGGGTGCGAGGACGACACGCAGCAACCGCGTGGGTCGTCTTGTCTCATCTGCGCCAATAGGTTGGGTTCATGAATGTGAAGGCGCTCGGCGCTCTTGCGACGTTTGTTGCTGCCCTCGCTGTCGTGCTCTGCGTCCTGACCGTGGCCCTGGAACTTCCCACGCCCGTCATGGGCGCAATGATCGTCGGGGCCGGGCCGCTTCTAGTGACAGCCGGTGCGCTGATCGGCGCACGTGTCGCTGATCAGAAGAAGTCCCTCATTGTCCCGGGACCTCAACGCGGACCGAGACAGGACTGATCCGCGCCGGAAGTAACTCGGTCGACCACCCCCACAGTGTCCCGCCTCAAGCGAGCCGCCGAATGCTTGCCAGTCACCCGGTTCGCCGCTTCCGCCCCGTCCGCGCGGCGTTCGCCTTCCGCAACGCCCGAAACTTGTCACGGCCGGCAAGGACACCGACGACGGGGCGACGTCGAGGACGAGCAGGACCGGCATGGTGGTCAGGGTACGCCGGGCCCCTGCACTTGGCGGCAGGCTTGTGCGAGCACCGTTCACCGGAACCTAGTTCGGACCGGTTCTAACGAGACGCGTCGTTTCGGCGTGTCGGGCCGTAAGCGTGGTCGTCCGGTAGGGGTTCCCCTAACGGACACCCGTTCGTCTACTTAGAACTTGAACACCGAAGATTTTGGCGGCGAGCAATGCCTCTCGGTCGCCCGAAGGTCAGCTCAGTGCCCGTCCCGCCGGCGACGAGTAAGCATGACGAAATTGGCAGCAAAGATGACGGCCAATAGTGCTGACAAGATCGCAAGACCAATACGCAGTGCCACTGATTCTATGAACACGACGGACACTAGGAGCGCGAGCAATGCAGCGACGGTGAGCACCGCGAAGAGGACGCGGCGTCTTCTTACATTCATCAGTTGCACTCTTCCACTGCGTCCCCTACCGCTGCGACGGTCAAACCGGCACCGACGGCAAAGCCTGCTGCGGCAGCAGCTCCCAAGACTAGGGATGGAGATCCAGCGATCACCGCCACCCCTGCAAGAGCCTCCACGAAGACCGAGGCGCTGGCCCCTACGATCGCACCCGAGCAAGACCGACCGGTCGGGTCACTGCCGTTGATGGGGTCGCTGCCGGCGAAGGCATAGCGGTTGGCGTTGGCGGGGTCGAGGGGGGTGTCGAGGGTGTCTTGTTGGGTCCAGGTGCCGGTGGTGGGGTTGTACCAGCGTTGCCCGAACTTGACGAGTCCGGTGGCGCGGTCTTGGATTCCGGCTTTGAATAGGTACGGGTTTTGTGCGGCCCCGTTGCCTGTGCCGCCGGCGGTGAGGTTCGCTGCGCCGTAGGGGTCGTAGGCGAACGTGAACGCGTTGGTGGCGAAATCGGTGAGCAGCCCGACCGGATTGCCGATGCCATCGATCACGTACAGGCAATCCTGGTCCGAGCTGGTGGAAAGCATCGTTGGCTGCCCGGTCTTGGGGTCGGAGAACAGGTAGGCCTGGTTGCCGTTGACGTTGTAGCCCTCGATCACCGGCTGCCCGTTCTTATCGGTGCGCCCGTAGGTGAGCTGGTAGGTGCGGCCCGAGAAGCTCTCGGAGAGCACCTGGTTTTGGCTGGTCCCCGCGTACGTGTAGGTGGAGGTGACCGTGCCGGTGACAGCCTGCGTCATCTGCTGCGCCCCGTTATACGTGTACGTCGCACCCGGTGCGGCGGTGAGGTTCCCAGCACCGTCATACGTGTACCCGGTGGAGGTGATCTGGTTGGCCGCGTTGTAGGTCAGCGTTTGCGAGGACGGAGCGGCGCCGGTGACCACGGCCGTGAGGCGGTTGCCGCGGGCGTCGTAGGTGTAATTCCAGGTGTTCGCGCCGGTCCCGGTCTGGGTGACGGTCTTGATCCTCCCGGACCCGTCGTAGGTGTAGGTGGTGGTGAGCCCACCGGTGAGGTTGTCTTTCGACCATTGCAGCTGCGACCGGTCGCTGGTGGTTGTGGTCGAGCAGGTGGGTGCGGCGGAGCCGGCGTTGTAGCAGTAGGAGGTATCGAACACGGTGGCCCGGTTCGCCGGCAGGGCACCTGCTTCGGTTTCCGCGGTGACCCGGGTGATGCGGCCGGAGGGGTCGTATTCGTAGTGGGTGTGGCCGAGCCAGTAGACCTTGGTCGCGTCGGATTGCAGGTAGCTGTCGGTGCGCCGGCCTTGGTCGTCGGTCGTGTAGTACAGGTACTGGAACGACCCGGAGTGCGGGTATTTGGTGTTCAGCAGCACGTTGGAGGTGTCATACGTGTTGGTGGTGGTGCCGAACCCGTCGGTGGTGCTGATCAGGTTCGAAGCCTTGTCATAGCCGTAGGTGATCGTGCCGCCGCCAGCGGTGTTCACTGTCGAGGTCAGCCGCTCCAACTGGTCATACCCGTTGGTGATCGTCCCCGACCCGTCAACCGACGTCTTCAGTTTCCCGGCGTCGTCGTAGGTGTTCACGGTCGAGTGCGTCGAATCAGAGAACGTGGTCGAGGTGAGCCGGTCGTTTTTGTCATACCCGTAGGTCGTGGTGACCGGGGTGCTCTTGCCGTCGGTGGCGGTTTTGATCCGGCCGAAGTCGTCGTACGTGATGGTGCGATTACCCAGCGGAGTCCCCGGGACGGTGACTGGGGTGATCGTGGTCAGTTGGTGGCTGGTGTAGCCGTAGCTGGTGGTGTTGGAGCCGTTGCCCGCGCCGAGCGCGGTTGCGACCGTCCCATCCGAGTTGTGCGTCAAAGTGGCGGTGGCGGTGGGGATGCCTTGCGCGACAGTCTGCGGGTTGCCGGGGCCGTCGTAGGTGAGGGTGGTCTGTCGGCCGGCGTCGTCGGTTGTGGTCGAGGGCAGGTACTGGGTGGCCGGGGACGCGTTCCCGTACGCGGCCTGGTCCGCGGCGCCACCAGGTGAGGTGACCTTGGTCAGCGACTGGTTGCTGTTCGCCCCGTACACCCCGGTGGTGGTGCCGGCGGTGGTGCCGGTGCCGTTGGTGGCGGTGAGGGTGTCGAAGTTCGGCGTGTAAGTCTTGGCTCGTTGCCGGTTCTGCTCATCGATCACTTTCGTCACCCGCTGGGTGGCGTCGATCGTGTAGACCAGGTGCGGCACCGCCGAGACGCCACTGGAGGTGGAGGTGTTGGGTCCGGCGACCAGGGTCTGGGTGCCGAGCGGGTAGGCCAGGCGCGTGGTCGAGGTGCCAGGCGATCCGGCACTGGTGTTCAGCTGATCGACCTGTTGAATCCTGCCATTGCTGTCGTAACTGAAGTTGGTCACCGCCCCGGTCGGGGAGGTGATCTTGGTCAGCTTGGAGGACGTGTAGCCGAAGGTGGTGAGTTTCCCGGTCGCGTCGAGGAACCCAGTCAGGTTCGAGTTTGCGTCCTTCACGTACTGCACGTTCCGGGACGAGCTGCCGTTGGCCTGAGTGATCGTCAACGTCGTGTACCCCGTCGAGTAAGACAACGATGCGGTCGGGGCGGTTCCAGCGCCGGCCGGGGAGACGATCGACAGCGGCGGGGTTGTGTAGGGGCTCCCAGACGCATTGCATGATGGTGTCAGCACGTAGCACAGCGTCGTCGCCGCAGCATTCCGATCGGCGACGGAGAGCGCGTTGCCGTTCAGGTCAAAGGTGACCACCCGTCGGGTGTCGCGCTGGGTCAGGGTGTATGTGCTGGTGTTTTTCACCAGGTCAGCTTTCAACCCGGCCGGCGCGGTGAACGCGGTCGTGGACCCGGAGACCGGGGTGAACAACCAGGTGCCGCCATCACCGGCGGTATAGACCACCCCGCCGCTCAAGCCGGAGCTCAGCGACCCGGCCCCACCGAACCCGTACGACCAACTGTTGGCGTAAATGGTGGAGGTGGACCCGGTGGAGGAGTTCATCGAGTTGTAGGTCGCCCCGATCGGCACCGACCCGCTGATGCCGGGCAGATCAATCCCATCGGTGGATACCAGCAGATTCCCGGTCCCCACATCCACCGACGCGTGCACCCGATCGGTCACCGCGAAGTTCAGCCGGGTGGCGTTCGGCCGTGCCCCGGTCGACCCTGTTGTTGACGGCCCGGATGGGAGCGCCGCCTGTGCCGGCGAGACGGTGACTAGGGCCAGCACGAGTGCGGCGACGGTCGCGATCGGGACACCGACACGCAGGCGGTGGGAACGGGTGGACGCGAGTTGATCCTTCATTGGATGTGTCCCCAGAAAACTACGCAAGCGAGACTGCGAAACCAAGGCGCGGGATTGTCGCGATGACGCAAGTCAGCTCTGGCAATCGGGCATACCGCACCACGCCGCTGATACGGCTACCGGTGCTACCAAAAAGACGGGCCAGCGGACCGTTCAAGATGTGATCCTCAGCCACCGCTGAGTATGGACCCGCTCGTCTACTAGAAGAAACCTCAACTCCCAAAATGGCCCCCGTAATGGGGTACTCGACGCCTGCCGTCCAAACGCTCCTGGTGGTCGGCGGGAGAAAGCCGAGGCACGCGATGCGGACCCGCGCCGTCGTCTTGCGCGGCATGCCGTAAGTCCCAGCCAGCTGGGCGAGGCTCGGGCTACCCTGACCGGTATGCCTCCCGCAGCCAGGCCCACGCTCCACCCGATGTCTGGGGCGCCCATCGGGCCGGCGGATGCCGTCTTGTATGTGCTGGAAGGGCCAGCACGGCGTGCCGTCCTGATTTACCTGTTTGACCACGCCGGTGCCACTCGTCAAGACATCGTTGCCGCAACCGCCAGCTCCCCGGATGCGGTAACCCGCGCCCTGGTCGACCTGAAGACCCTCGGCTATGTCACCGCTCGGACAACCGAGCGCCGCGGGGAGCCGGACCACTTCACCGCGCTCTCAGAGCAGTTCGTGACCGATCTGACCGAGCTGCGCGACCAATTCGCCGCCCGGCTCTCCCCACGCCCTCGTCCCGACACCAAGCCGTAAACGCCAGAGCGGCACACCCAATCCCAGGGCGACCCGAACCGGGATCATTTGTCGGCACTCAACTCGACTACCTCTCCTCCCAACTCACCGCTGAGCTATACCGCGCAGCTCGGGGCCCCGTTGGGGAGCAGGTATGAAGACATTGAGGCGACCGGCGGGCTGGCGCGGTGGCGGGATGTTCTGTTGTGTTTCCCCGAGGGCTCGAGGGAGCAGTATCGGCTCTCGGAGATCGCGGGTCGGCTTCCGAAGAACTTTGACCGCCCGCTTTACCACGATGCACGAACCGCTTATGAACGGTTCGTGCTCGCTGACGCGGGCTGGGGAACCGCCGGTCTATGAGTGGATGGACATTTTGGAACGGTGAGCCGCTTTCCACTCATCTGCGTCGCTGCGGATGTAGCGGACGGTTCGCTTGCCGATCGTGACGTAGGCCGGTCCTTGACCGTTCTCGCGCATCCGGCGCAGCTCGTCGAGTGTCAGCCCGGCGGCGGCCGCGGTCTCCTCGGGTGTGTAGGAGTGCAGCTGTGCGGGCACGGTGACGCGGTGCCGGCGGAGGTATGCGGCGCTCATCACTGGCAGCTTTCGCACTGGAGCTCGATCATCGGGTCGACCGGCACCTCGTATGCCTCGAGCGCCTGTTCGGTGGCGAGTCGTGCGATGAGGTCGGGTCGGTACCCGTCCCAGCTGGTTCCGTCGACGACCGTGACCGGTGCTGTTGCGTAGGACGTTCCGACCGCCTGCAGGGGGTAGTCGTCGGCCGTTACTAGCACCAGCTCGTAGGCGATGCCGGCACTGTCCATTGCTGCTCTGGTTTTGTCGCTTGTTGCGGATCCGGACTCCACGTACAAGGTGACGTGTGTGCTCATGACGCGCTCCTTCTGATCTCAACCCATTTGCCTTTCGGCGCTTTCGCCGAAACAGCGCCGGGGGTGAATGAGCAAGAGAGCGTGGAATACCGGAGGGAGCGTAGCGAGTGAGGATAGGCCGCGAAAGCTCTTGCTCAGAGAGGAACGGTGCGTACCATCACCTAGCCGAAAGGCAACGGAGTTGCCCGATGAGCAGGCCCCACCGAGCGTCGCTCGTCGGGCCTGTTCTACAAGCTGAGAATCCGCCAGGCTCACCCTTCAAGGTTTTGGGCGGGCGCGCCAGGCCGGTAATCTGCGTAGCCGATGTTCAAAGGCACAGCGAGTCGCCATCAGGGTGCCGCCCTCGCTTCACGACTTTGAAACCGCGGCCTCATCGGCCGTACTCAGTCCTCTACGCGTCCACTGCCCGTGTCCGGTGATCTAACCCGTTCGGTTTGCGCACAATTTGCGCACAACTGTCTGAGGCCGAGTGGGGTTCACGGTGGTCGAACGCGCTCCCCGATCGTTGATGTTCCGGCGTTTATGGGTTCTTCCCCTGACCCAGCAGGACTCAGGATAGAGTTCGAATCCCACGCCCTCCGCAGCGTGTAAGGCGGCTGGATTCCAGGTCGACGAGGTGCGGGGATGACCATGCAGCAACAAGATCGGTGGCCCGTCTCCGCCGTGCTGATGAACAGCGTGGTGTCGCCCCACACGACCGCTCTCCTTCACTCGTCTTCTAGGGTCTTGTGGGGTCGATATTGCGATTCGAGGCGCACAATTTCTTCGGCGATCAGTGTCAGCTCGAGCGAGGAGAGCGCGTCTTCCAGGTGCTTGATTTTGGTCGCGCCGACCACTGGTGCCGAGACGACAGGATTCTGGAGGAGCCACGCCAATGCGATCTGTGCCGGCGTCACGCCGCGTTCCGCGGCGATGTCGAGTGTGATGTCAACGATGGTGAAGTCGTCGTCCAGGTAGTCGCTGTCGGCTTGCGGATCGTTCCCGGAGCGCACGGTCTGCGCGGATTCGCCGCGTGTGCGAGAGCCTGTGAGTAGTCCTCTGGCGAGGGGGCTGTAGGGGAGAACTCCAATGCCTTGGTCTGCGCAGAGGGGGATCATCTCGCGTTCTTCTTCTCTGTAGACCAGGTTGTAGTGATTCTGCATGGATACGAACTGGGTTGTGCCCGTTGTGCGTGCCGCGGTTTGTGCTTTGGCGAACTGCCAAGCGTGCATGGTCGACGCCCCGAGGTAACGCACCTTTCCTGAACGGACCAAGTCGTTCAAAACATCCATCGTTTCCTCGATGGGGGTGAATGGGTCCCACCGATGGACTTGATAGAGGTCGATGTAGTCCGTGCCCAGCCTGCGCAAGGAGCTGTCTATGGCCGCCATGACGTGTTTGCGAGAGAGGCCGCCCTCATTGGGGCCCGGACCCATCGGGTAAAAGACTTTCGTGGCGACGATGTAGTCGTCCCGTTGGCTGAACGTCTTAGCCAGAAGTCGCCCTGTGATCTGCTCGCTGGCGCCCCTGTCGTACATGTCGGCCGTGTCGAAGAAGTTCACTCCGGCATCGGCCGCGCGCCGGATGATGGGTTCGGCTTCTTCGGCGTTGAGGTGCCAGTTTCGTCGGCTTCGATCGCCGTAGCTCATCATTCCGAGGCAGATTCTCGATACTTTCAGGCCTGAACGACCTAGTCGGACGTAGTCCACTGCTCCTCCGATGTCTTGAGCTCTTGTTCTTTCGTCCGTGCGTCAGCGGGCTTCATGTCGCGATGCAGGATCACACCGGCTGTGACCAGCGCGATTCCGATGATGTCGAGCGCTGAAGGAATCTGTCTGAGTACAAGGAGGCCGACGAGCGTTGCCACTGCCGGTAAGAGTGCCAGCATCAAGGCGAACGTTGCGCGGGGGAGGCGTGCCATCGCTAGCTGGTCCGTGACGTAGGGGATGACGGATGAGCACACTCCGACGCCGACCGCCCACATCAGCCACGCGGGATGGACGAACGCGGGTGTGGCGAAACCCGCGAGCGGTGCAACCATCACGGCTCCGATGAGCATTGACACTGCTAATACGTCGATGCCCGCGGCGGTCGGCGTCGCGGTGGCGTCGGTGGCGTCCGCCGACGGCCTCGGCGGGTTGGCGATCCGGTGACCGAGCAGAACGTACGCCACGAAGGCGGCACAGTTGGCAAACGCAAATACGACGCCCAGCGGGCTGTCGACTATTCGTATCTCCGTCAGTAAGACGACTCCAGCGATTGCCAGCCCGAGCGCCGCCCAGTTGCGGAGAGACTTTGTTCCAACCGCGGCGAGCACCACTGTGCCCAAGAATTCGATCGCACCGACGGTCGAGAGCGGAAGCCGCGCGACCGCGAGATAGAACAGAGAGTTCATCACCGCGAGTACGGCACCCATTCCTAGATACAAGCGCCACTGCGACGCTCGAGCGTTTCGTAACAGACGCCAGGGCCGACGCCAGATAGTCAGCACGATGGCTGCCGAGAATATCCGGAGCCAAGCAACTCCCAGCGGCTCGATGTGCGCGAAGAGCAACACCGCGAACGACGGGCCCAGGTAGTGGAACACCGCGCTGATCATGAAATACGACGCTGGAGGGAGCCGGTTCAGGATTCCGCCTGAGCCTCGCGGCCCCGAAGTCACCGCACCCGTACCTCGCTGCCGCATGCACTCAGTATTGGGCGCGAACGCACGCATGAGAAGAGTATGTTGAAGGTGGAGGTGCCGTCTTGCCTAAAGAAACACGCCGATCCGATCCGAATACCTTCGCCCCGACGTCAAAGGCGCTCGACGAAACGGACATCCGCATACTGAAGGGCCTCGAAGCCGATCCTCGCATCAGCATGTCGAGCCTCGCCAAGCAGGTGGGTATGTCAGCGCCGGCTACCACCGAACGGGTGCAACGGATGCAACGAGACAACGTGATTGCCGGCTTTCGCGTCATGATCAACCCCGCTGCTCTGGGCTACCCGATCACTGCGTACGCCAGAATCCGGCCTGGGGTGGGACAGCTCCCGAAAATCGCCGCGCTCGCGCAAGGCGAGCCGACGGTGACGGAGTGCCATCGGATCACCGGCGACGATTGCTTCCTCGTGAAGCTTCATGCACCGACTATCGAGGATATTCAGACGGTTCTCGACCGCTTCCTCCTTTTCGGAAACACGACGACGGCCATTGTTGTGACGACGCCCGTACCGCTGAGGGGCCTTCCCGTGGAATTGACCTGAAAGACACTCGATTTAGTGAGACAGAACGTGCGGCCGTTTAGCGCAGTGCGTTCCGGTCCATCCACTCTGCGACGGAGTGCCCGATCTCGCCGGGGAGATCCTCGGCTGCGTGATGTCCGGCCGGTCCAAGCTTTTCGATCTCGATTGCGGCTATGCGTTCGCTGGCCCAGGCGATTGCTCGCTCGTCGATCAACAGGGTGGCCGAGTTCTCGAATGTGAGCAGAAGCTTCGGTACCCCCGCGGATGATTCCAACCACGATCCCGCTTGCTCGAGTCGCCTGATCAACTCGGTGGGCGGCGCGGCGAGTTGGCGTGCCCAGGCGAGTAGGGGTCGGCGGCTTTCGCGGGATGGATATGGCGCTACGTATCTGGCGAGGTCTCGCTCGCTCAGCGGGGACAGCACGCCAGCGCTGTAAGCCTGCCGGATAGCGGTGTCCTGGTCCAGGTACACCGCTTCTGCCTTTGCGGAGAGGACGAGTTCGCGTCGGGCGCGAGCCTGAGGGGAGAGGTGCTCAGGACGGGGCGAACGAAGGACCGCCTCGAACAAGGCTGTCCCTCTCACCCTGGTTGGGAACCTGGCGGCTCGGTCGATTGCCAGGGCGCCACCCCAGTCATGTCCAACGAGGACGGCCGGTTCATCCCCGAGTACGGCATCGAACCAACCGTCGAGGTAGCGGGCGTGGTCGGCGAATGTGTAGGCGATGTCGGGCTTGCCGGAATTGCCCATACCGATCAGGTCAGGTGCGAGAAGGCGGCCGGAGCCCACGGCAGGCAACACATTGCGCCAGAAGTATGACGACGACGGGTTTCCGTGTAAAAACACGAGAGCCGGGGCGCCGAGTTCACCCGTTCGGATGTCGGTGAAATGAATAGTTGAATTCATGGATGCCGACGAAGAACTGCGATTCGACCGCGGCGACGACACGCCTGAGCGGCTGAGGCACCAACTCTCCCGACTCGTCGGCATGAGCTCCGTGTTGATGCGGCGCGTCGCAGCCGACGAGCTCCATATTTTCAATGCTCGCAAGGACCACTTCGTGGTTCTCGCTGCGCTTCCTGAGTTTGGTCCCGCCAGCCAAGCCGCTCTTTCGCAGCGCACCAGAATCTACAAGAGCGACCTTGTTTCGGTCCTCAATGACCTCGCGGGCGGTGGGTGGGTTTGCCGCACCTCCGATCCAGCAGACAAGCGACGGAACGTGATCACAATCACGCCCCTCGGGGAGCAGCGCCTCACTGAGCTCGATCGCGCCCTCGACCGGGTAAACGAACACATCATGGCACCACTAAGCCGCGAGGAGGTGATCAGCGACCAACCTCATGAGTGACGTCAGGCTTTGGCGGAGTATGCTAGCGCGCCAATCGCCGCGTCGCGCGCTCGGATGCGCAGCCCTGCAAGGTTGTCGAGTTCGCCACCGACGAGGACGCCGTCGGCAATGAGAATCAGCATGTCGCCCGCGGGACCCGGCCGGGGGTGACCGTCAGCGGTCAGAAGTTCACGAAACAGCTCCCGTAGCCAGCGCCGATGCTCGGCGACTGCCGCGCGAATCGGGCTCTCAGGATCCGGGTATTCGGCCGCAGCGTTGATGAACGGGCACCCGCGGTAGCCAGGCTGATGCGCCGCGACGGCGTAGGAGTCGATGATCGCCAAGAGCTTCGCCCGAGGCGATCGCCCGACGAAGCCGTCCGCCGCAGCCCTGCCTCGGCGATCCTGCTCCTCGACGTAGGCGCGCACCAGATCATCTTTCGTCGGGAAATGCTTGTAGAAGCTGCCCTTGGCGACGTCCGCCGTCGCGATGATCCGATCGACCCCGACAGACCGGATCCCTTCGGAGTAGAAGAGCGAAACAGCCGCATCCAGCAATCTCCGTCGCACGCGACTCTGACGAGGGGCGCTGGTGGGATGGGTTGGCATGGCATTGACTTTACTAGACAGAAAGGTCTATTTTGATCAAGTCCGATAATGGACAGATCGGTCTATTTAGGAGCAGCGATGGCCACCATCACCCGAGAGATCGCCATCGATGCCACGCCGGAGGCGGTATGGGAGGTGGTGAGCGATTTCGTGGGCGGACCGATGCGCATGGCGGGGAGCGTGTTCACCGACTGTCGACTCACCGCGCCCGACACCCGGAGGTTGACTTTCGCCGACGGTACGCAGGCGTCGGAACGCTTCGTCGCCCGGGACGACGCTCGTCGGCGGATGGTTTGGAGTTGGGCCGCGGAAGAGGTCGTGCACGACAGCACTTCGATGCAGGTCTTCCCAGCAGATGACGGCTGCGCTCGGCTGATGTGGACCCATGACACGTTGCCAGACGAATTGAGTGTCTGGCTCGGCGTCACGATGGATGAGCTCGCTCCCATCTTCCAGCGATCACTGGCCAGGCCGACTGACGCGGCTTCGGTATGACACGAGCCGAGTCACCTTCCAGTGACGGGAGAGGGTCGACTAGGACATCGCGTCCACGAAGCGGCGGCTTGTCTGAGTGAAGTCTTTTGGGGGCTGGTGTCGGATCCAAGCGAAGTCGTTCGTTGTATGGGTGAAGGCGTCCAATGCGTGGGTGCCGAAGCGAGGAGAACCAGGAAATGAAACTCACGACCATCACGCAGCTCACTCTTGACGGAGTGACCCAAGGTAACGGCGGCCCAACGGATGACGATCGCAAGAATGGATTCGAACGCGGTGGGTGGGGGCGGGGAGCGGGTGACGACACGACGCGCGACCACATTGCCGCGACCTTCCAGCGTGCCGACGCGTTTCTCTTCGGCCGCCGGACGTACGACATACTCCTTGAATTCTGGGGCACTATCGAGGATCTGAAACAGCACCCGATTGGAGTAGCGCTGAATTCGAAGCCGAAATACGTGGCCTCCAGAACGCTTACGGAGCCGGAATGGGCAAGCACCGCAGTCCTCGGAGACGACCTCTTCGCGGCCGTAACGGAAATGAAGGCCAGTGGAGATGGCGAACTCCAGGTACACGGAAGCAGTCATCTCATCCAGTGGTTGCTGGAAAAGGATCTCGTCGATGAAATGGAACTCATCACCATTCCCGTCGTCCTCGGACAGGGTGCCCGACTGTTCGCGGACTCCGGTCGAGATATCGCGATGAACCTGGTCGACTCGCGTTCCGATTCGAAGGGAGTCATGATTCAGACCTATCGACCCGCTGGCCGTCCCGGCTACGCAACCTTCTGATCGAGACGATTTCTGCCGGATGGTGTGCGCCCACGGCGAAACCGCCCGTACTAAGAGCGGGCGGGAGCCCCGAGAGAAAAGGAATTGACATGCAGTATCTGATTTCCGTAATCGATGACGATGTGTCGAAAGCCGCGGACTGCGATGGATCGGCAGGTTCCGCCGAAGCGACCGCGATCGATGAATTCAACGAGCAGCTGCAGGCGCAAGGCCACTGGGTTTTCGCAGGGGCACTTGGAGGTTCCGACACAGCCACCATGGTTGACAATCGGGGCGACACGCCAATGGTCACCGACGGTCCCTTCCCCGAGTCGAAGGAGTTCCTCGGCGGCTTCTGGATCATCGAGGCTGCTGACCTCGATATCGCACTACGGATCGCCGGCGATGGATCCAAGGCGTGCAATCGCAAAGTCGAGATATGGCCGGTTCTGCAGGAGTGAGCAGTGTCGAGAATGTGATCACTCAGGCCCACCGCGAAGAGTGGGCCCGCCTGGTTGCGACCGCAGCCAGGAGGTTCGGCAGCCTCGATATCGCCGAAGAGGCCGCAAGCGAGGCATTCGCCATCGCGGTCAAGCGATGGCCCATCGACGGCGTCCCGCCGAACCCCGCCGGCTGGCTGACGACCACAGCGATCCGCAAAGCAATCGACCTGATCCGTCGTGAGAACAGACGCGACAGCAAGCAGATAGAAGCGATGATGATTGCCGACAACGGGACCGTCCGTTCGCGGGGTGCGATCGATGACGACCGACTGCGGCTGATCTTCACCTGTTGCCACCCGGTTCTCGCGATGGAGAGCCGGGTGGCTCTCACGCTCCGCATGGTCGGCGGTCTCACAGTGAATGAACTCGCGCGCGCCTTTCTCGTGCAAGAAGCGGCAATGGGACGCAGAATCACCCGCGCCAAGGCCAAGATCAGGCAGGCCCGCATCCCATTCAAGCTGCCGTCCTCGGGCGATCTCCCGGAGCGCATCTCGGGTGTCCTGGCCGTGCTGTTCCTTGTCTTTAACGAGGGCTACCTGGCGACGAGCTCCGACTCCGACCCGGTGAGGGACGATCTCACGGCAGAGGCCATTCGACTTGTGCGCCTGATCCGAGATCTGATGCCAGAGGACGGCGAGGTGGCCGGATTACTGGCAATGATGCTCCTCATCGAAGCGCGCCGTCCCGCACGAATTTCAGCGAGCGGTGAGCTGGTCACCATCGACGAACAGGATCGAGGTGCCTGGAATCGGGCACTGATCGCAGAAGGGCATTCAATCGTTCGTGAACGCGTGAATGCAGGTATGCTTCCTGGGCGTTATCAAATACTTGCCGCGATCAACGCAGTGCACACCTCCGCCCGCGATGCGCGCGACACCGACTGGGCACAGGTCCTGGCCCTCTACGACCAACTGATCAGGCTAGATCCGTCGGCGATCGTTGCACTCAACCGAGCGATAGCGGTTGCCGAGGTTGATGGTCCGGAAGTAGCGCTCGCGATGGTTGACCGTCTCGAGGAGACGCTGAACAACTACCACGCCTTCCATGCGACGCGCGCGGACCTCCGGCGCCGTCTGGGCCAGAGGCGGAATGCCCAGGAATCATACGAGTGCGCCATCCAACTTTCCGGCAACACGGCTGAGTCCATGTACCTCCTCCGCCGCCGCAACCAATCGGCAGGTTGAGAATGGAGCATCCGAGTGGTCAGTTTTCACGGGTAAAAGCGGCCGCTCTCCGTAATTGCTTTCGCTTCCGGAATAGCCGCCCTGAGGAGAGCCCGAGAGGGCGGCACAATCGCCGCACCCCGGTGCGCCTCCCGATCACGGAGCTCTCCGTGTCGAACACGTCCTACGGATTCTGAAACATGGCAGTCATCGATGACGTCCGACCGCTGGGCGCAGAGTTGGAGCGCTCCTACCATGCCTATGTTCGGGGGCGATTGAAGTACCGCGTCGGTCAGATGGTCTACGTCGCGTTCTCGCTCGACGAGAGGGTGATGGGGTTCGCCTTCCCGCGGGAGCAGCGGGCAGCGCTAGTCGCGAGCGATCCACACAAGTTCCAGGTGCCGTCGAAGACCGACCTGCGCTTCAACTGGGTCCACGCCGATCTTGCGGCTCTGGATCCGACCGAGGCCCGCGAGCTCGTCGTCGATGCGTGGCGCATGGTCGTCCCAGCGAAGGTCTCCCGCGCTTACGACCTCTCGCATCCCGAAGGTCCCTCTATGGGGATGCGGTCGAGGTGGATCCGGTCTTAGCGGCGAGTCGCGCTGAGGATGTTTCGGCGAGGATTGCTGCGAGGTTCTGAATTCCCGGGTCAGCGAAGTCGGGCCGCCGAGCGGCCAGGGCGATCCGGTGTGGTCCTCATCCGGAGTTCTGGGTTGGCCCTGGCCGGGAGAATCCTGGGAGCGACGGGATGGCAAGATCGAACTCGATCATGCTCGACAGGCCGCGCCACGTCGGATCGGGTGAGAGGGCTGATCAGATCCACTCGGCGACGGATCCTGGATAGCCGTGGGTCAGGATGAGTGGTATTGCTTCCGGTTCGGGCTATTGGAGCCCACACTTTGCTCTCCTGACGGACTACGGTACTTCGAGGCCGCTCGGCGCGTGACTGAGCCTAGATTGGCCTGCAGACGAATACGCGCGATCTATTCTCCTGCGCTCGTGGCCACGGTTGCGACGCCGAGCAGTCCCAGCACCGCGGCCGAAGTGCGCTCAAGCATCTTGGTGACCCGCGGCCGACGCAGCCACACGACCGCCCACGAGGCCAGAAACGCAACCGCGGTCAGATAGACGAGTGCCACACCTGCGTCGATCGCTCCCAGCAGCAGGGTGTTCTCCACGGACGCACTGTTCTCAGGGATGAACTGCGGAGCCACGGCCAAGAAGAACAGGCCGACTTTGGGATTGAGAAGGCACGAGATGAGGCCAGCCACCAGGCTTGATCCGGTTCGGACTTGCGTCGGGGCCGATTCAAGCATCCCCCCACCTTTTCTGGAAGCGAGGAAGGCACTGACCCCCAAGTAGACGAGATACAGGCCGCCAATGATCTTGATCACGCGGTACGCCTCCGCCGAATTTTCCAGAATTGCCGCAAGCCCGAACGCCACGGCTCCTGCCCACACGAGAGAGCCGAGTGCAGACCCCACAGACGCTGCGATACCGGCGCGTCGTCGAGCCAGGCTGTATCTCAGCACCAGAAATGTATCGGGGCCTGGAGCGAGGGCGAGGAGCATGCAGAGTCCGGCGAACGCGAGAATCGATGCCGACGTCATCCGCACAACCTAGCATCGCGCCGAACGACCATACCCTGCCTTGACCTGCTCACGCTCTCATCGAACTGTTCGGAGTTCTCGAGGGATCCTGCATAGTGGTCCGCGCCGCTCGCGGGTGCCGCTCGGGATATAGCTGCACCCACCCGTGGCTAGGCGTTTCCTCCGACACCCGGTCCACGAATGACTTGCCCTCCGCAAGTGGATGAGTCCGAGGGGTTCGTTGCCCCCTGCGATGGCCCACTTCAGCCTCGGCATCGCTACCTGAGAACTGGAGCAGGGCGCCCGGTGAGGGATGGGCCTGCGACGCATTCGTGCTCTCGCATACCAGCGCGGGCACGACTGCGGTGTCAGACTTGGACGATGAAGGCGGTAGAGACCATCACCAATCTGCACACCGACGACGTCGAGCGGGCGAGGGAGTTCTTCGGGTTCCTCGGGCTGACCGAAGTCGGAATGAACCAAGGGTGGGTTGCCCGCTTCACCTCCCCGGAATCGGGCGCGAGCGTCCAAGTCGTGACCCGAGATGCGACGGCACCAGAGGACTCCGTCATGACCATCAAGGTCGATGATGTCGACGCCGCGTATGAGGAAGCGCAACGACGTGGCTACGAGATCGTGCACCCGCTCACCGACGAACCGTGGGGTATCCGTCGCTTCTTCGTCCGGAGCCCGGATGGGCACGTGATCAACGTCGCTCGGCATCGCTCGTGAGCGATCAGTCTGCGATTCGGCTTGCCGCAGTGGTCAGCGTGCTGGGCTGGGGGGAGCCCCCCGCCATGTTCAGGATCACGCCGAGCCGATTGGCTGCGTTGATTTGTGCGACCAGGCAGACCAGCGCCGCGATCTGGTCGTCGCTGTAGTGCGTGCGCACCTGGGCCCACGTGTCGTCGGATACGCCGTGGTTGCCGTCGGCGAGCCGGGTGCCTTCCTCAGTGAGTGCCAGGGCGGCCCGTTCGGCATCGGTGTACACCGATGCGTGACGCCAGGCTGCGACCAGGTTGAGCCGCACAGGGGTTTCGCCGGCGGCCGTCGCTTCCTTCGTATGGACGTCGACGCACCAGCCGCAGCCGTTGATCTGGCTGGCGCGCAACTGCACCAGATCCTGGACGGTTTTCGGAAGCGCTGATTGGCTGATCACCAGGCTGGCGGTGCCGAACCGCTTGAAGAACTTGGCGCCGAGCTCGTTGCCGATCATGTTGAAACGCGTGTCCATGACTTTCGTCCTCACTATTGGAGTTGTGCGTGAAGTCGCGTTCCGGGCGGATCACGACGGCTTTACGACCATGAGACGCCGGTGGCCCCGTCTCCGTGACATCACCGCTTTTGTGGCGTGCGACATACCGTGCTCGTGTCACGAGGTGGGACCTGGCGGCGTCTCATGGATGAGACAGTTACAGAGTGAAAAGGAGTAATCCATGGTCGACGGCTCGGAGTCGGTGCTCGAAAGTCATAGCGGAAGCATGAGCCGTCGCGCGGATTCGGCAACGGAGGCATTTCTCGAGCACCGCAATCTGCTGTTCACCGTCGCCTATGAGATGCTCGGCTCCGCCGCCGATGCGGAGGACGTTCTCCAGGAGACGTGGCTGAGGTGGGCCGGCGTCGACCTCGATACCGTGCAGAATCGGCGCGCGTATCTGGTCCAGATCGCCACCCGTCAGTCGCTCACCCGGCTGCGAACCCTCAGCCGTCGCAAAGAGTCCTATGTCGGTCCCTGGCTCCCAGAGCCGCTGCTGACCGCGCCCGACGTGGCCGAGGATGTCGAACTCGCCGAAAGCGTCTCGATGGCGATGCTGCTCGTGCTCGAGACACTCACTCCCAACGAGCGTGCGGTGTTCGTGCTTCGCGAGGTGTTCGGCCTCGAGTACGACGAGATCGCCGAAGCCATCGACAAGAGCTCGACCGCCGTCCGTCAGATCGCCCACCGGGCACGGGCGCACGTCGCTGCACGCCGACCTCGTGTGGCCGTATCCGTCGCCGAGACCCGAGACGTGCTCGACGCGTTCAGACGGGCGGTCACAACCGGCCGCCTGCAGAACCTGCTCGACATCCTCGCGCCGGATGTCGTCTTCCTGGGAGATGGCGGTGGAGTCGTGCAGGCCGCACTATCGCCCGTGGTGGGTGCCAGCGAAGTTGCCTCCGTGCTGGGCAGGATCGCTGCCGCGGCATCGCTGCAGCCGACGCACGTCAATGGCTACCCGGCCCTTGTTGTCAGCCTGGATGGCGAGATCAACACCGTTATCGCGGTGCGCGTCGACCACGGCGTCATCTCCGGGCTCTACGCCGTGCGCAATCCTGAAAAGCTGTCGCGTATGAAACGGGAGACTGCACTACACCGCTAGCCCCGGCGCCACCGTCGACCAGACCTGTCGACTCCACGTTCATCGCGGTGCGGTCAGACGGTAGGTGTCGGTTCCGTGCCGTCGATCACGATCGGGTGCGGCGCGGTGCGGTCCTCGGGGAGGCCCCACAACGGTTCTCCCTCTCCCGCGTCCAGGAGGAACTCCACCGCCGTCGTCCACAGCGGCGCGACCTTGATCGGTGGGATGTCTTCCTCACCCGGGAAATGCACCGCGAAGTGCACCTCCGGCTCGCCCTTGACCGGGTCCGCCGCTGCGATCAGCCCGTAGTAGCGCTCATCGTCGAGGACCCGCCAGCGGCCGGTTTCGCCGTGCTCGGGCTCGAGCCTGACACGGTAGCCGCCGTAGGCGAAGTCGGGCCCGGGAGGCAGCGCGGCGCGCTCGTCGTCGTTCTTCATATAAGCGTTCTACGGCGAGTAAGCGCGCAAAACAACTAGTTAAATTGACTAGCAAAACGGAGTAGTGGGCGTGCTCAGGTCTGGCTCGTCTCCGCTTCGAATGGGGCTCGAATCCCGATAAATCACTGGGTGCGGAGCCGGATCAGCCGATAGCCGATCCCGACTGCGACGACGATGATGCCGGCGACGATCGCGGTGATCGGCAGGGTGGCGACCAGGAGGAGGCATCCGGCTGCACCGAGGACTTGGAGCACCTTCGGGTATCGGCGCTGTGGCTTGGTCTGAGTGAAGGCCGAGACGTTGGCGATGAAGTAGTAGAGCAGCACGCCGAACGAGGAGAACCCGATCGCACCGCGCAGATCGACGGTGAGAATGAGGGCGCTGACGATGATGGCGAGGGTGATCTCGGCGTGGTGCGGAACCTTGTGCCTCGGGTGCACGGCGGCCAGCCAGCCCGGGAGGTCTCGGTTGCGGGCCATCGCGAGGGTCGTCCGGCCCACACCAGCGACGAGAGCCAGGAGCGCTCCCAGTGCGGCCAGGGCTGCACCGACCCGAACGATCGGTGATGCCCAGCCGGCGTTCGCCGCGGTCACGACGTCGACGAGCGGTGCCGCGGAAGTGGCGAGCGTTTCCGGCCCGACGACGAGCAGCACAGTGACGGCGATGACCGCGTACACCACGAGGGTGATGAAGAGAGCGGTGGTGATCGCGCGCGGGATGGTGCGTTGGGGGTTCTTGACCTCTTCGCCCATCGTCGCGATCCTCGCGTAACCGGCGAACGCGAAGAACAGGAGGCCCGACGACTGCAGAATGCCGTACGGCCCATCGGCAAAGAGTCCCTGGCTGAGGTCGTGGCCGGCGGGGTCTCCCGATGTGAGGCCGACAGCCACCACGAGGGCGAGCACGGCCAGCACGATCACGACGATGAAGCGTGTCAGCGTAGCGGTTCGGGTGACCCCGAAATAGTTCACTGCGGCGAGAGCCAGCACTGCCACGACCGCAATCGGTTTCCCCCAGCCCGCGGGGGCTGCATAGGCGGCGAACGTCAGCGCCATTGCCGCGCAACTCGCGGTCTTGCCGATCACGAAGCTCCAGCCCGCCATGAATCCGGCCCACTCGCCGAGGCGTTCACGCCCGTAGATGTAGGTGCCGCCCGATGTCGGGTATTGGGCGGCGAGTTGCGCCGACGCGGTCGCATTGCAATAGGCGACGATCGCCGCGATCGCCAACCCGATCAGCAGGCCCGCGCCCGCGGCGGCGGCAGCGGGCGCGAAGGAGGCGAAGATCCCGGCGCCGATCATCGAACCGAGCCCGATCACCACGGCGTCCGTGGTGCCGAGTTTGCGGGCCAGACCAGGGCTGGTCGTCATCGTCGTCCTTTCGACGCACCATGAATCGGCTCCTCGGTGGCGCGATGCGAGACGAGCAGAAACACCGCCCCGGGAAACAGTTGCCGCACGTCCTGAATCGTATTCCGATATCGGTGACGGATACGCATCCCTAGAGTCGGGCAAACACCTCGATGAGTGCCTCCGCCAACCTGTGTGGGGCTTCCTGCGCGACGTAGTGGCCGACGCCGTCGAGCTGAATGCCAGTCGCTCCTTCCACGCTAACGGCGCCGAACGCTGCCTGGGTGAAGCCGCCCCCGCGGGACCCGATGGCTGTGACCGGCATTCGAAGTGGGCGTTGCTCGGCGAGCGCGCGTAGCTCGGCACCCTCGGTGAGCATGCCGCGATAGAGGGCCGCGGCGCCGGAGAATCCGCCATTCCTGCCGTAGGTGCGGGCGAATTCAGAGCTGTCGGCGGGCCCGACGGCGGTGGCTGGAACGCCGTACAAGGGATACAAGTACTCCCCGATGAAGGCCGCGGCTTCTTTCTCGAACAGCAGTCGGTCGATACCCGGAGCCGCAAGCGCGCCGATGTACCAGGCGCCGCCCTCGGTGACGTCGGCAAGTCGTTCGGCGCCGAATCCCGCCAGACCGGACTCGACCGCCGTCAGGCTGATGACGTGTTCCGGGTGGGTGGCAGCAAGGCGGTACACGACACCGCCGCTGAGGTCCTGCCCGACCACGTGCATCGGCCCGACAGCCAGGAGTTCGATCAGGGCACCCAGATCGGTGGCGGCGGCAGCAGAGTGGTTCTCGTCAGCGACGGCGGAGTCGCCGAAGCCTCGAAGGTCGACCGCGTAGACGCGATGCTGGGCGGCGAGACGTGGAATGAGTCCACGGAACGCCCACCACGTCTCGGGGAAGCCATGGACGAGGAGGATCGGCGGTCCGCTCGCGCCTGCGGCGACGTAGTGCAGTTCGGTCCCGTTCACCTGAGCCCGGTGATGGGTGACGGCCGGAATGGTGGCACCTGTCGGGGTGATGACTGTCATTCTTCGCTCTCCTCAAATCGACAACGCGGTTGTCTAACCGACTATAGACAACCGTGTTGTCGATATCAAGCCCCGTCTTATACTTGTGCCATGTCTCGCACCGGCGCCGGTCTCGCCCTCCTGCTGCTCGGCGGATACCGGTCGCTGGTGGATGCCGCGACGGCAGAACTCGCATCGCGCGGACACCCCGACTTCCGGCCGGTCCACGAGTTCGCGCTCCGAGCGATCGCGGCGGGTGCCGACAGCGCGTCTGAGCTCGGGCGGCGTACCTCGGTGTCGAAGCAGGCCGCCGCAAAGACCATCGCGGTGCTGCTCGAACGCGCCTATGTCGTCAGTGCGCCAGATCCCGGCGACGGTCGGCGCAAGCGGCTCGAGTTGACGAGCCGTGGCGTCGACGTGATGGCCCAGGGAGAAGCGATCCTGGACGACGCCCGAAAGAAGTGGGAAGCCCAGATCGGGCCGACAGAACTCGCGAACCTCGAAGCGAACCTCAGGGCGCTGGTCGGCGACGCCGCTGTGAGCGACAACGGGTGATCACACCGCGAGCTTCTTCTTCCACCGGGCGGAGTAGCAGAGCGGCGCGAATCCGACGGCTTCGTTCACGTCGAGCATGTACCGGTTGTCCTCGGCGTTCACCGTCTCCACGGAGCTGCTGTCGGGGAATCGCGCCGCCAGTTCGCGCAGGTTCGTCAGCTTGAGCAGCATGCCGAGTCGGCGGCCCCTGTGCTCCTCGATCACCAGGGTGTCCACCTGCTCGACCGGACGCTGCGGATCCGCCGGCACATCGAGCTCGGTGTACCCGGCGAGCTGTCCCGTTGCCTCGTGGAGAGCGGCTGTCATCAGCAGGACCCGGGGGCTCTCGGCCCAGAGGTCGTCGACGGCGCGAACGCGCTCGGCCGTCCAAACATCCACGGTCTGCTCGATTCCGGCGTTCGGAGCGTCCGTGCTCATCCGGGTTCGCAGGAGCGCCATGCCGTCGACCCACTGCTCGGGTGTGCGGCCCTTCCAGGTCACTGTTCGATAGCCCGCGGCGGCGGTCGTCGCCTCATCGAGGCGCGACGAGAACATCCCGGAATCCACAGGCAACGGGAGGGTGCTCAAGCGGCCCACCTGTTCGAGGGAGAAACCGTAGCGCCGAAGAAAGCGGGTCGAACCGAGATCGTTCGGCACTGACCCGAAGCCGGTGGGCGGGAGGATGCTGTCGCCGCCGACGCCCGCGGGGAAGCTGGTCTGGTTCTGGACGGTCGTGCGACCCGCCGCCCGCGCCATCCCTTCGAGTCGTTCGTAGAGGGCCGAGCCGATTCCGCGCCCTCGATGTTCAGGCAGCACTCCCACCGCTGCCCAGCACTCGCCGGCGTCGAGCGGCAAGGCGAGGCTGCCCCGGGCGACGACTCGCTCACCGACCTTGGCGACGAGTCCCGCCATGGGAACGTTGTTGTCCTTCCAGCTCGGCAACAGCTCCTCGGGCGTGACGAACTCTGTGGCAACGCCTCGTTGCTCGGCCTCGACCGTGCTTCTCACCTCTGCCATGCCGATGAAGTCGCCGGCATCCGGCGATGCGACACTGTCGGGCACGGTCACGTCGGTGATGGTGAACGCGCGCGCGGTGGTGGTGTGATCTGAAGATGACATGGATATCCCTTGTTTGCAGGATCGATCGACTCACCCACGGTCGTGGGGAGGAGGGGAATCGCTGCTAACGGATCACGAGGGAGAGTGTGTCACACGGGGGCGCGTCTGCGCTAGCCGCTACTTGCGGCCGACGGCGGTTCTGAGGATCTGGGCGATGCGCTCCTTGTCGGCGTCGCCCATCCCGGTGATCGCGAAGCCGACCGGCCACACGGCGCCGTCGTCGAGCTGCGCTGCCTGCTGGAACTCGATCGTCGCGTAGCGGATCTTGAACTTGGAGCCCGGCTTGAAGGCGACGACGACCTTGCCGTCGGCATCGGCGTAGGCGGGCATCCCGTACCAGGTCTTCGCCGACAGCGACGTGTTCTCGGCGACGAGCTGGTGGAACGCCTCGGCGAGTTCCTTGTCGGTTCCCGTCATTGCGGCGATCGCGGCGTCGCAGGCCGCGGCGGCATCCGCGCCCTCCTGTGCTGCCTTCTGCTCGGCGACGGCGGCCTTGATGGCAGCCTTCTCTTCTTTGCTGAATGTGGTGGCCATGGGTCCTCTTCCGTATCGGTATTGCGACCAATCTAGAACTCGGCCCGGCGCCGTGCTTCTCCATTCCTGCTTTTTCCAGCACGGACAGGAGTGCCTGCATTCGGCGTCGGTCGCGACATCCGTTTTTCAGTGCCGGCTTAGTCGCGCAACGAGGGCGCGTTCGCCGCAAGGTTGCCGGACGCCCAGCGCCCGAGCTGATCGAGGATGGGCAGAAGCCGGTCGCCGGCGTCGGCCAGGGTGTACGACACGGCGACGGGCGGGCCGGGGGAGACGGCGCGAACGACGAGTCCGACATCCGTGAGCTCGGCGAGACGGTCGGAGAGCACGGCGTCACTGATGCCGGGCACCGCGTTTCGCAGGCCGCCGAAGGTGGTGGCGCCGTTGCCGAGGGCCGACACGATCATGCCATTCCAGCGCTTGCCCAGCACGGAGAACGCCAGAGTCACGGCCGCGTCGCAGGTGCGGTGCTCCTCGTCGATCGATGCCATGACTCCATCGTAACAAGTGCTAGAGTCTTCGAAGTTACTCTGTTTTTGTGAGTAACTCTTTAAACACGATCGGAGATATCATGCAGCTGTTCCGCCTTGATGCCAGCATCCTGCCGTCGACGTCGGCGAGCCGGTCATTGGCCGACCTCGTCGAGGCCGAGTGGCTCTCGACCCACCCGCACTCGGATGTGGTGCGGCGCGACCTCGCCGTCGAGCCGGTGCCGGCCACCGCGTGGGCAGATGTCGTTACCTCGGGCTTCGTCGAGGAGGCCGAACGATCGGATCGTCAGCGCTCTGCCCGGGCCCTCGCCACCGAGATCGCCGACGAGCTGATCGCAGCCGATGCGCTGGTCTTCGCCGTTCCGCTCTACAACTACGGGGTCTCCCAGCACTTCAAGACCTGGTTCGATCTCGCCTACACCGATCCCCGCATCGACCCTCGCGGCACCGCACTCAACGGCAAGCCCGCGACCCTGGTCACCGTTCTCGGCGGAAACTACCTGCCCGGCTCGCCGAAGGAAGGATGGGATCACTCCACCGGGTGGCTGCGTCGCGTGCTCGAAGATGTCTGGGGCCTCGATTTGCGCGTCGTGCAGCGCCCGTTCACCCTTGTCGGTGTGAATCCTGCGCTCGATGCTTTCGTCGACGTGGCCGCCGAGTTCAAGCAGGATGCCGAGACGGATGCGGTTCGATCCGGGCAGGAGATCGCCGGGCTGGCGTCGACGACGCGTCGCTGACCGTTCGAAGCTCGGCTTGTATTCGGGGAGTCCCCGCGCTCCTCGGTGCTAGGCGCTGCGCGGTGCGGCTAGTCGCCGCGCAGCTTCGACGACGAACTCGCGGCGGCGTGCGCGCTCGGCTTCGTCGTCCGGCCCCGCGCCGGTGATCATTTCCGCGAGTTGCGGAACGGTCTGCCACCAGGCCGCCAAGGCGATGAGGGCGAATGCCAGGTGGGCGGGGTCGAGCCCACGATCGAGTGTGTCGTCTTTCTGGGCGGCGGCGATCCACTCCACCTTTTGCCGGTAGTGCTCCGAGCGGCCCGATTCGTCGGCCGGTGCGCCCCCTTGGAGTCCTTCCCATTGCAGAAGGCGCCCCAGTCGCGGATGGCTCGCGTGATAGTCGAAGGTCGCCCCGGCGAAAGCGCCGATGTCGTCGAGCCCGACGCCGGTGAGTCGCACGGCGGAGGCGAGACGCTCCAGCTCGGTGCCCAGCACGAGATCCCAGAGAGCGCGCTTGTCGCCGAAGTAGCTGTAGAGGCGCTCCTTGTTCACGCCGGCGCGCACCGCGATGGATGCGACCGTCGCGCCGTCGAAGCCCCGATCGGAGAACTCGACCAGTGCTGCGTCCAGCAGTTTTCGCCGCGTGCCCTCAACATCCCATGCCACTTTCCCAGAGTAGCGAGGCCGAGTTGAAAGAACGGACGAGGGGGTCTAATATTCCAACCAAAGCGTTGGAGTTGGAGTTGGAGAAATCATGTCGAATCAAGGAGAAGCCTCCGTCGGTCCCTCCTCTGGGGAGCGTCGCCCTGTCGCGTTGGTCACCGGGGGCAACAGCGGCATCGGCTTCGCAGTAGCCCGGCAATTGGTCGACAACGGAGTCGACGTCTGGATCGGCGCCCGTGACCTGGAGAAAGGACGAGCGGCGGTGGAAAAGCTCGGCCCTGCTGCCCAGGCCGTGCAGCTCGACGTGACAGACACCGGCTCGGTGGCGTCTGCGGCCGAGCAGATCGGCGAGCTCGACATCCTGGTCAACAACGCCGGCATCAACCCGGGAAGCGAAGACATCGTCGACACCACGCTCGAGCAACTGCGACAGGCCTATGAGACGAATGTGTTCGGTCTTGTCGCGGTGACCCAGCAGTTCCTTCCAGCGCTTCGCCGGTCAGCGCATCCGCGAATCGTCAACATCTCCAGCGGTACGGGATCGTTGACGTGGAACAGCGGCCCGAACCCGCAGTTCGATTGGGAGCGCGTGCAGGGCGCTGGCCTCGCTTACAGGAGTTCGAAGACCGCGGTGAACGCCGTGACGCTCCTGGTCGCGCAGGCGCTCGGCGAGACGTTCAAAGTGAATGCTCTCGCGCCGGGCTTGCGCCGCACGAACCTGTTTCCCGACATGACCGTGGGAGGCGATCCGGCGGAAGCCGCCCAGGGCGCCGTTCGTCTCGCGCTGCTTCCTGACGACGGCCCGACCGGGCGCCTGTGGTCGTGGGACGGCACTCTCGCTCCGTGGTAGGAGTGCCCGTGGTCGTCGCTCCTCAGCCGTAGACGAGGTACGTGCCCGGCTTGCCCGGTTCGACCAGCTCGAACTTCAGGATCAGATCCGTGCGGCGGATGCGGTCCACCTGCTGCGTGAACTGCTCGTTCGTGACGAAAACGGCACGGTTCACCTTCCACTCGTCGGCGAACCAGGCCCGAAGAGCGGCGAGGAGCCGATCATCCAGTCCCTTCTTCATCTGAGTGCGACGAACCCAGACGTAGACGACGACATCGACGTCGGCCCACTCGTCGTCGCCGACGGCGGTCACGGCGGACTTGGCGAGAAACGATGCGCCCGTCGGAAAGACGTAGACGCAACCGAGGCATTCGTTCTCGTCAGGTGCGAGCACGGTGTAGGTGAACGCGCGACGGTCGGCATGACGTTCAGCGAGGCCGGCGAGGTCGGCGCGGTTCGCCTCCACGGTGAAGTCGTCTTCGGGCCATGTCGACTGCTCCCAGAGCCGAAGCTCCTCGCGCGTCTCCATCAGCGCCGCGTGATCCTTCTCCGCGTCGTCGGCGGTGATCGGGCGGAGGACGAACTCGGTGGTCCTCAGCCCGACGGGAACGAGCCCTGGATAGATCGTCGACACGTGCGCCTCCTGTGCTGAGCCGGTCAGGCTATCGCGTTCACCGACCGGTTCTCAAGAGGGGACGCCTCGGAGGGATCGACGCCGCTACTCGATGCGGGCGTATGCATCCCTTCTGGCCGTCCCCGGTTGCGTCTATGCTGGTCGGGCGCTCGCCGACAGCGCCGTGGCCGGAGGTATCGCCGGCGCGGAGGGCAGCCGTCTTCCGGATCCGTCCGGCACTCACATTCACACACCGCTTCGGGGGCAATCGTGACTCTGCTTCGTTTATCGCTGCGCTTCGTGCGCCCGTACTGGCGATCGGTCACCGCCGTGGTCCTGCTCCAGCTGATCGCGACCATGGCCGCGCTCTATCTGCCGACCCTCAACGCCGACATCATCGACAAAGGCGTCGTGAAAGGTGACCCCGACTTCATCTGGCGCACCGGCGGCATGATGCTGATCGTCTGCTTCATTCAGGTGATCGCGGCCGTCGCGGCCACCTACTTCGGGGCGCGCGCCTCGATGTCGGCCGGCAAAGACATCCGTCGGTCCTTCTACCGCAAGGTCGACGCGCTGCCGTCGCTCGACCTCGCCCGGTGGGGGATGCCGACGCTCATCACGCGCAACTCCAACGACGTGCAGCAGGTGCAGATGCTCCTGCTGATGACGTTCAACTTCATGGTCTCGACGCCGATCATGTGCATCGCCGGCATCATCTTCGCGGTGCGCGTCGACGCGGGACTGTCGTGGCTGATCTGGGTTTCGGTCGCCGTGCTGTTCGTCGTGGTCGGCATCCTGGTCTGGCTGCTTCTGCCGATGTTCCGCATCATGCAGGAGCGCATCGACGGCGTGAACGGCGTCATCCGTGAGCAGATCGTCGGCATCCGCGTGATTCGCGCCTTCGTGCGCGAGAAGTTCGAGAGCAAGCGCTACGACGACGCGAACGCAGCCTTGACGCAGATCTCGGTTCGGGTCGGCAACGTGTTCGTGCTCATGTTCCCGATCATCATGCTCATCCTGAACGTGGCGACCGTCGCGGTGCTCTGGTTCGGCGGGCACCGCGTCGACGCGGGCGACATCCAGATCGGCGCCCTGACGGCTTTCCTGCAGTATCTGCTGCAGATCCTCGTCGCCGTCATGATGGGTGTGTTCATGGCGATGATGATCCCTCGCGCGATGGTCTGCGCCGAGCGCATCGAAGAGGTGCTCAGCGCGCGCTCCTCGGCGAAGGCAGGCGCGGGTGCAGGGCCGGTGCCGGCGAACGGACTCGTCGAGGTGCAGAACGTCACGTTCGGCTACCCGGGAGCGGAGAAGCCGGTGCTCAACGATGTGTCGTTCGTGGCGCAGCCGGGTGAGGTCACCGCGATCGTCGGATCGACCGGCTCGGGCAAGTCGACCTTGGTGTCAGTGATCGCCAACCTCTTCACTCCGCAGAGCGGGCAGGTGCGCATCGGCGGCGTCGCGGTCGACGGTCTCAGCCGGGAGCAGTTGGCGGGAGTGCTCGGCCTCGTGCCGCAGCGGCCCTACCTCTTCTCGGGCACCATCGCGTCGAATCTGCGATTCGGGCGTCCGGATGCGACCGACGACGACCTGTGGGAGGCGCTGCGCGTCGCCCAGGCCGAAGGGTTCGTGCGCGCTAAAGACAAGGGCCTCGATGAGCGCGTCGCCCAGGGCGGCACAAACGTGTCGGGCGGGCAAAGGCAAAGACTCTGCATCGCGCGGGCACTCGTGGCACACCCCAAGGTGTTCCTCTTCGACGACTCGTTCTCAGCACTCGACGTAGCGACGGATGCGCGCCTGAGACGGGCGCTCGCCGACTCCACCGGCGACGCCGCGGTCATCGTGGTGGCGCAGCGCGTCTCGACCATCCGTGAGGCCGACAGCATCATCGTGATGGACGACGGCCGCGTCGTCGGTCGCGGAACGCACGACGAACTCGTCGAGTCGAACGAGACGTACCGCCAGATCGTCGAATCGCAGCTGAGCCTGGAGGTGGCTTGAGATGGCACGCGACACCGAACGCAAGAAGCGCGGCGGCCGCCCCGAGAAGGCCCAGAGCCCCACGGCGACGGATATCGTTCTCGACGAGCTCGAGGAAGAGTACGAGTTCACGCCCACCGAAGCCGACGGCGACATGTTCGGCGGAGCACCCGCGAAGAAGGCCGAGAACTTCTGGCCGTCGTTCAAGCGACTGATGGGTCTGCTCAAGCCGGAATGGCTCGGGATGGCCTGGGTCACCCTGCTGACGATCGTCTCGGTCGTGCTCATCGTGATCGCGCCGAAGATCCTCGGTAACGCCACCGACGTCATCTTCCGGGGCGTCATCGGGTCGCAGCTGCCGAAGGGCGTTCCGGTCGACCAGGTCATCGAGGGGCTCCGCGCATCCGGTCAGAACCAGCTCGCCGATGTGATCGCCGGCTCGGGCGTGACCACGGGCCAGGGCATCGACTTCACCGCCTTGGGGCGTCTGCTTCTGATCGTGCTCGCGATGTACCTGGTCGCATCCCTGTTGCAGTGGTGGCAGGGCTACCTGCTGAACGCGCTCGTCATGCGGGTCGTCTACGGTCTCAGAAAAGACGTCGAGACGAAGCTCAACCGGCTGCCGCTCAGCTACTTCGACACGCGCCAGCGCGGCGACCTCATGTCGCGCGTGACCAACGACGTCGACAACATCCAGACGGCACTGCAGCAAGCGTTCTCGCAGCTGATCCAGTCGGTGCTGACCGTGATCGGCATCGGCATCATGATGTTCATCGTGTCGTGGCAGCTCGCCCTGATCGCGCTCATCTCCATCCCTCTCTCCGGCGTGATCGCGGGCGTCATCGGATCCCGGTCGCAGAAGCTGTTCAAGGCCCAGTGGGCGTCCACCGGCGCCCTCAACGGCCACATCGAGGAGTCGTTCTCGGGCCTCGACCTGGTGCGCGCTTTCGGGCGCGACGAGGTGATGCTCGAGCAGTTCGACGAGCGCAACGCCAGCCTGCACAAGGCGCAGACCGGCGCGCAGTTCGTGTCGGGCAGCATCATGCCGGCGATGAACTTCGTGTCGTACCTGGCCTACGTGCTGATCGCCGTCGTCGGCGGACTGCGGGTGGCCGCGGGGCAGCTGACCATCGGTGACGCCACGGCGTTCATCCAGTACTCCCGGGAGTTCTCGCAGCCGATCGGCCAGATCGCCGGCATGGCGAACATGCTGCAGTCGGGTGTGGCCTCGGCTGAGCGCACCTTCGAGTTCCTGGACTCGGAGGAGCAGACGCCCGACACCGCGACCGAGCACCTGCCGGCACGCGCCGACGGCCGGGTCGAGCTCGATCACGTCGACTTCTCGTACGACCCCGCCGTGGAGCTCATCCGGGATCTCTCGCTCAGTGTGCGGCCCGGAAGCACCGTGGCGATCGTCGGGCCGACTGGCGCGGGCAAGACGACACTGGTCAACCTGATCATGCGGTTCTACGAGTTGAGCGGAGGCGCCATCCGACTCGACGGCATCGACACCACGCAGCTGTCCCGCGCCGAGCTGCGGGGCCAGGTCGGCATGGTGCTGCAGGATGCATGGCTCTTCTCCGGCACGATCCGCGAGAACATCCGGTACGGCAGGCTCGATGCCACCGACGACGAGGTGATCGAGGCGGCCAAGGCGACGATGGTCGACCGCTTCGTGCGTCAGCTGCCCGACGGGTACGACACGGTCATCGACGCCGAAGGCGGCAACGTCTCCGCGGGCGAGCGCCAGCTGCTCACCATCGCTCGCGCGTTCATCGCGAACCCCTCGCTGCTCATCCTCGACGAGGCGACCTCATCGGTCGACACCCGCACGGAGCTGCTCGTGCAGCACGCCATGGCTGCTCTGCGCACCGACCGCACGTCGTTCGTCATCGCGCACCGGCTGTCGACCATCCGGGATGCGAACACCATCCTCGTCATGGAGAGCGGACGCATCGTCGAGCAGGGCGACCACGCGACACTGCTGGAACGCCGCGGCGCGTACTACGACCTGTACATGACGCAGTTCCGGGGCGACGACGCGGAAGCCGACCTGGAGCTGCAGGAGAACGGTGCCGGGCAGCCGGTGCCCGCGGGTGCGGGGGCGGGTGCGGGTTCGGGTGCGGGCGGCGGTGCGGATGCGGTGTCGGACGAGCCGCAGGCCGCTGACGGGGTCGCGACTCCCTGACGAAAGTGCGCGACCTGTGCCGGCGCGGCGAGCGTGGCCGACGCCGATGAGTGTGGCCGCTGCGGTCGAGCGTGGCCGGTACAGCAGCCACACTCGACCGCACTGGCCACACTCGGCCGATCCAAAGGACGCCGGGGATACCATCGATCATGAGGCCGCAAGCGCGACCCGAGGAGGCTTCGATGACGAACACGAACGGACACACGCCCGCCGGGTGGTACGCCGATCCCAGCGGCTCGCAGCAGCTTCGCTGGTGGGACGGCATCCAGTGGACGGAGCACTACACGGCCGCGCAGGCCGCGCCCGCGCAGCCCACTCAGCCTGTGGCGCCCGCCGCGCAGTCGCCCGCCCCGCAGTACGGTCAGACGGCCCCCGCGGCTGCTCCCTACGGTCAGACCTATGCGCCCCAGCGGCCCCAGCTCGCGCCTGGCGCAGCCATCTACAACGTGTTCATCTGGCTCGTGGTCGCGTTGCCCTTCATCCCTGTGCTGCTCCTCCCGTTCTGGAACCCGCTGAACGGCTTCGCGATCGTGCAAGGCCCCGACGGGGAGGTGCGCGGAATCACCGACCCGGGTTCGTTCGTGAGCCCGATCTATTTCGTGATCCTCGCGGTCTCGCTCATCGCCGACGCCCTCGTGATCGTGTTCGCGTATCTCGACTACCGCGACCTGGAGCGCAAGGGCGTCGTCAGGCCGTTCCACTGGGCCTGGTCGTTCTTCGTCTTCCTCAACCCGGGCTTCCTCGTCTACGTCATCGGCCGCTCAGTAATCGTGCGTCGTGTCGCTCCTGGCCGCGGGCTCGCGCCCATCTGGGTCTCGATCGGCCTCTACGTGTTGTCGTTCATCATCGCCATCTTCTGGGTCGCAGCGCTCTTCAACAACCTGGCCCACATGCTGCCCCGCGACTCCGGCTTCGGAGCCTGACATCGCGGGAGCCTGTCGTCGTTGACCTCGGGCGTCCGTTATGATTGCTGTCGTGCGTTCGCTCGCGAGCGCTCAGGAGACGTCGCATAGTTCGGCCTAGTGCACCACCCTGCTAAGGTGGAGTGCCCTTTACAGGGCACCGTGGGTTCAAATCCCACCGTCTCCGCACTGCGAGTTCCGGATCAAGTGCCGCATGCGCGCCACCGTCGAAATAGAGCCAATGCCGATGATATGGGGCTGATGCCCTAGCGTTCCTAGGGCGTCTTGATGAAGTCTTTCGAGCCGGGACGACGCTTGCCTGCGCGAGTGGCGGGGGCTTCATCGTCCAGGGACTGCGTCTCCGCCGGAGTGGGCACGCCACGGTGCGCGACGAAGCGCGACGGCGGCCGGAAAGCGGTCCGACATGAAAGTGCCCTAGTGAACCGGCCGATCGTGTGTCGGGCACGGCGTGGCTTCGGCCGGTGCAGGCCGATGACGACGCCAGTCGCGACGAGCACGGCGCCCGCGAGGTCGGCGGGGCCGACGCGGCCGAGGCCGAGCACGACGGTCGTGACCAGTGCGCCGATCGGCACCAGGCCGGCGAACAAGCCTGCGCGGTCGGCCCCGAGCTTGCGGAGAGCGTCGTACCAGAGGAAGAAGGCGACAGCGGTCACGACGACGCTCAGGTAGCCGAAGGCCATCGCTTCGGCCGGGGTGGGAAGCCGCAGCGACCCCGTTCCGTCCACAACGAGTCCCGCTATCAGCAGCAGGGGAACTGACAGGGCGGCGGGATACGCGGCGACCCTCAGCGGGCCGAGTCTGGGCAGGAGGGGAACGGCGAGCAGCGAGAATGCGACCTCGCCGGCGAGAGCCCCCAGGGACAGCAGGAGGCCCTGGGCGCTTCCTGAGCCGAGGCCGGCGGCGACGGCAGTGCCGACGGCGACCACAGCGGCGGCGACGACGATGCGAGGGGCGGGTCGCCGGCGCTCGATCAGAGGTCCGACGAGTGCCAAGACGACCGGAACCGCGCCGATTACCGTGCCGACCATAGCGGGGCCCGCGTGCTGGGTGGCCGCGACAAGGAAGAGATTGAATCCGGCGAGGCCCGTGGCAGCCAGTGCGAAGAGAAGAAGGACGTCCCGCCCGCTGAGGTGCACGCGTGGCAGCCGTTGGTGACGCACGACGGCGAGCAGGATGAGAGCGGCGATCGCGTACCGCAGAGCCTGTCCGATGAAGACCGGGTAGTCGGCGATGGTGGCGGAGACCGCCGTGGAGGTGCCGACGAGCAGCATCGCGGAGGCTGCCCCGACCGCAGCGCTCGGCGCCCTCACGCGACGCTCTCCCGTGCCGCGGGCTCGGACATCGGCGCCAGTACTTTGCGGGTGACGCGCTCAGCGAGCGCGGCGACGAGAGTGCGTGGGCGGCGCGGCATGAAGTGTGCCGCGAAGGAGTTGGCGAGGCCCGGCGCCACGTATCCGCGGTCGCGGTCCAGGGCGAGCAGCGCGGCGCGCACGACTGGCTCCGGTGTCGTCATCGAGCCGACCACGGCAGCCCGGCGCGTGCCGATCGTGTCGAAGAACCCGGTCTCGACCGGACCGGGGCACAGGGTGAGCACCCGGATCCCGCGACCGCGATACTCCTCGCGCAGCGCGAGCCCGAAACTCAGCACGAATGCTTTGGCCGCGCCGTAGACGGCGAAGTACGGGGAGGGCTGGAATGCGGCGTTGGATGCGACATTGACGACCGCGCCGCCGCCGCGTTCGAGCATGCCCGGCAGCAGGCTGTGCGTGAGGTCGACCAGCGCGACCACATTCACCATCACCTGCTCGTGGTCGCGGTCGCCCGCGATCGTCTCGAAGTGGCCGCAGGTGCCGAACCCTGCATTGTTGACCAGAAGGTCCACGCGCAGGCCTCGGGACGCGAGCTGGCCGGCGACGAGCCGTGCGGCATCCGGATGCGCCAGATCCTGCACGAGAACGTGCGCCTCGACGCCGTGCTCGGCCGCGATGGCTTCGGCGAGGGCAGTGAGCCGGTCGCGCGAGCGCGCCACCAGCACCACGTCGTGGCCCCGGGCGGCCAGTTGCACGGCGAACTCGGCGCCGAGGCCGGAGGACGCCCCGGATATCAAAGCTGTGGAACGCATGAGGACTCCCATCGTGGAAACGGAACTAATTGTGTCACGACAGTATCGTTAAATCAGTTAATTGCAACACCAACGTCGCAATTAGCCGTTGGATCGCGCCACTCGTGTAGCGTATGAAAGGTGAGGCTGAACTGGAGGCGTGATGGTTGAGGCACAGGCGCGCCCCTTGCGAGCGGACGCGGAGCGCAGCGTACGCGTCATTCTCGAAGCGGCCGAACGCGTGCTCGCTGCTGATCCGTCGGCGTCGATCGAGCAGATCGCCGTCGCGGCGGGGGTCGCACGAACGACCATCCATCGGCGGTTCGCCAGTCGGCAGGCACTGATCGAGGCCCTGACCTTGTCTGCGGCTCAGCAGCTCGCGCTCGCGGTCGAGGACGGCCGGCCGGCGACGACGCCGCCGCTCGTCGCGATGTACCGGATCACTGCGAACGTGCTGCAGGTCAAGGGCGCCTGGACGTTCGCATTGGAGCAGTCGACCGAGCCGAACGGCGAAGCCGCCGTGCTACAGCAGAGCGTCGACCGCCGATGCGTGGCCGTGCTCGAGCGGGCCCAGGCGGAGGGTCTGATCGATGCAGGGGCCGACCTCGACTGGGTTCGGCGAGTCTATTACGCACTCATCGGTGAGTCCCTGCGCGACTACACGGGCGACGCCGATCCAGACCTTCTGGCCGGGCGCATCATCGACACTCTGCTTCGCGGCGCCGGCCCCCGCGGATAGCTGGGCGCGCTTGCCGGCCGGGGCTGACTGGAGCCGGCGTTCGGCGATTGTCGCCGGTCTGCCTCAGCCCGCCACCGCCGCGATGAACGCCCTCGTCCGTTCGATGTTGTCGCTCGCTCGCGGGATCGATTCCTCTTCGGCGAGCATTTCTGCCTCCGTCAGGTAGCTCTCGGCGGCGCTGGTCTCGTGGAGCAGCGCCGACGAGCGCGCGAGCACGAGCAGACTGACGAAGCGGCCCCAGGCGAACCCGATGTCGCGTGCGGTGGTCATGCTGGAGTGAGCGAAACGGGCCGCATCGGCGGGCCTGTCGGCGGCCAGGTACTCCTCCGCGAGCATCCGTTCGGCCGAGCTCTTCGTGAAGAGGTCGATCGTCGGCTGGGTGTCGGTCGCCGTCGACTCGATCTGTTCGAGGAGCCTGTGGTGCGCCTCGATCGCGAGTTCGGTGCTGCCGAGGTGATGGTAGGCGTGGGCGAGGAGGGATGCGGACTGCAGGATCCCCTCGCGGTCCGCGGCGAGCTCGAAGAAGTGGAGCGCTCGCTGCGCGTCGTCGATCGCGGCCTCGAGGCGGCCCAGCTTGTCTCGGGCCCAGGCGAGGTAGAAGCGGGCCCAGCCTCGCAAGGAGTCGTCGTCGGCCCGTTCGGCTGCGTCGCGCGCCCGGAGCGCATCCGTTTCGGCCGCCGCGTAGTCCCCGAGCTCGGTGATGTCCGCCCAGGCCACGTAGCCGAAGTGGGTGGATTCCGCGGTGCTGTCGCCGAGCGCGACGGCGGATGCCGCGGATGCGGCGAAGAGGTCGTGCCAGTGTCCCCAGCCACTCCAGAGGTCGGAGAACCAGTGAAGGGAATCCGCGACCGTCAGCACTCGGGCGTGCTCTCCGAGCGTGTGGGACTGGAGGTAGGCGGGAAACCAGCTGTCCGCCTCCGACTGCAGCCAGGTGCGCGCCGAGTCGGCGTCGAGAAAGTCGAGGCCTTCGGCGTCAGTAGGCGCGTCGGCTCCGTCTGCGGGCTCGAACCAGCGGCCTGCTTTGCTCGCCGTCGCGGTGAGCCAGTGGCGCAGGTTCGCCCGGCGATCGCGAACGAGGTCGGCGGGGGTCTCGGCCCGTTGCCGCTGCAGGGCGAACAGCCTCGCAAGGTCGTGCAGGCGATATCGCGTGCTGCCGCGCGCCTCGAGAAGCCCGAGGTCGGTCAGGTCGTCGAGCAGCTCTTCCGTGTCGAGGAGATCGCCCGGGATGATCGCCGCAGCGATGCGGGCGTCGAACGTCGTTCCCTCGATCAGAGGAAGAACCCGGTAGAGCTCTTGCAGCTCAGGCCGCAGATTGACGTATGACGAGGTGAAGGCGGCGCCGACCCCGAGGTCGCCGGCGGTCAGGCTGCGCAGCCGACGCTCCTCCACTTGCATCCGGGCGATGAAGTCGGCGGCGGTCCAGGTCGGCTGGCTGGCGATGCGGTTGCCGGCGATGCGGATCGCGAGCGGAATGTCGGCGCAGAGGCGTGCCAGTTCGGCGAGCTCGGCGTCGGTGCGCTGGGCGGCGGGGATGATGCGCCCGAGCAACTGTGCGCTCTCCTCCTCCGCGAGCGGTTCGAGTGTCACGCGGAAAGCCGCCTCCAGGCCGGCGAGACTCCTCCGCGAGGTCACGACGACTGCGCAACCGGTGCCGGCCGCCAGCACCGGCCTGATCTGCTCTTCGTCGGCGGCGTTGTCGAGCAGCACGAGGAGCCGCCCACCGGAGGTCGCACTCCGCCAGGCCGTTGCGGCCGAATCGAGGGTGCGCGGGATGCCGAGCGAGGCATCCTGCACCTGGCGGAGCAGAGCCTGAAGCACCTGCAACGGCGTCAGTGGAAGGCTGGCCAGGCCGGCGACATCGACGAAGAGCGTGGGCGCGTCGCCGTCGCCGAGCCGTCGGAGCGCCTCGACGGCTGTCGTGGTCTTGCCGATTCCGGGGGAGCCGCAGACGATGACGAGTTTCGACGTCGCCGCATCCTGCTGCTCGCCAAAGAAGTCGACGATCGCCTGAACCTCGCACTCGCGGCCGGTGAAATCGGGCAGCCGCGCGGGTGCGATGGAGACCGCCCGGTCAGGCCCGAGCGTGGGACCCTGCCGGGTCTTCCCCGCACGATAGAGGCTCCTCGCTTCCTCGGGTGTGAGGTCGAGCGCGTCGGCGAGCGCTTGCAGAGTGCGATGCTGCGGGCTGAGGCTCGCCCCGCGCTCGATGTTGCTGATCGTGCGGTCACTGATCGCCGAGCGTGCCGCGAGCATTTCGATGGTGAGGGATGCGTCGATGCGGTGCGCGCGGAGCAGTTCGGCCAGTGAGCGCGCGGCGCTCATCGCGACGCCCCGGCCGGCATCCCGCCCCCGAAATGACGCGAAGGACCCGATCTTGCGTGCGTCTTTCGTGGTGACACGCGGAACCTCCACGATGCACTTGTCGTGGGATGCCGGTTCGGCTCCCCTTCGACTCCGACGAAAGAGGCACTACCGTGACCACTCCGACCATCGTCCTCGTGCACGGCGCGTTCGCCGATGCTGCCAGCTGGGCCCCTGTGACGAAGACCCTGCTCGATCAGGGACACAAGGTTCTCGTGCCCCCGGTGTTCAACCGGAGCCTGTCGGGCGACTCCGCCTACATCAAGTCGTTCGTCGAGCAAATCGATGGTCCCGTTCTTCTCGCTGGTCATTCTTACGGAGGAGCGGTGATCACCGTTGCCGGCGTCGCCGATAACGTTGTCGGCCTAGTTTATGTCTCCGGCTACGCGCTCGACGAAGGCGAAAGCCTCGGACAGCTGCAGGGCGGCTTCCCCGACTCGGAGCTCGCCGCCAACCTGGTGTACTCGACCTACCCGGTCGAGGGCGGGGAGCCGGGAACAGACGTCTCGGTCAAGATCGAGGCGTTCCCCGAGGTGTTCGCCGCGGGTGTGGACCCCGAGGCCGCCGCGGTTCTCGCCGTGTCCCAGCGCCCGCTGTCCGCGGTCGCGTTCGGTGAGCCCGCCTCGGCCGTCGCGTGGAAGACGAAGCCGTCGTGGGGGATCGTCTCCAGCTCCGACCACACCATCAACCCGGATGTGGAGCGGTTCGGATACGAGCGCGCCGGAGTGCGCAAGGTCGTCGAGATCGACGCGCCGCACTTGGTGATGCAGACCCACCCGGCCGACGTCGCCCGCGTCATCACCGACGCGATCGCCGAACTCGACACGCCCTCCGCATGACGACCGAGGTGGTCCCGAAGCCGAAACCGATCGGGTAGCTTCGGACTCGTGACGAGTGAGAGCGAGGACGGATACGGGGCCTGGCCCGGCCTCTTGGTGGCGTCATGGGAGCCGACGCGCGACACCCTGCACATGTGGACGCAGATCGTCGGCAAGATCAAGATGGCACTGACCCCGCCGGTCAATCATTGGTGGCACGTGACCCTGCGCGTGAGCGCGCGAGGCCTCACCACCGGAGCGATGCCTACGGATGCAGGGATGCTCGACATCGAGTTCGACTTCGTCGACCACGCCCTCGTGTTGCGGACGAGCGCCGGTGCGCGCGAAGCGTTCCCGCTGCAAGGGCTCTCCGTCGCGCGGTTCTACGCCGAGACGTTCGACGCACTGCGGCGACTCGGGGTCGAGGTCACCATCCACCCGCGCCCGAACGAGGTCGAGGTGGCGATTCCGTTCGTCGACGACACCGCGCATTGTGTCTACGAACCCGGCCCGGCGCACGCGTTCTGGCAGCAGCTCATCCGGGCCCAGCAGGTGCTCCAGCTCTTCCGATCGGAATTCCGCGGAAAGGTCAGCCCGGTGCACTTCTTCTGGGGTGCGATGGATCTCGCGGTCACGAGGTTCTCCGGACGCCCGGCGCCCGCGCATCCGGGTGGCGTGCCCAACTGCCCCGACAGGGTGATGCTCGAAGGGTATTCGCACGAGATCAGCAGCGCGGGCTTCTGGCCGGGCGGGGGAGCCGAAGGCGCGTTCTACTCGTATGCGTATCCGGCCCCCGATGGATATGAGAAGGCGGAGGTTCCCGACGGCGCCTTCTTCAGCGAGCGCTACGGCGAGTTCCTTCTGCCGTACGAGACTGTGCGCACCTCGGCCGAACCGGTGCGCACCGTGCTGGAATTCCTGCGAGCGACGCACCGGGCCGCGGCCGGCCTCGGGCAGTGGCCGTCGCCGGAGAGCGCGGACGACTCGGCTGACCCGCTCCTCCGCGAGCGTCCCTGATGTCGAGGGCGCCGGCGACGAGCGCTGCCAATCCACCGACCAGCGGGAGCAGAATGGCGGCATGCAGCAGCGCATCGGGCGGGTGACGACGAGCGGCGGCACGAGTGTGGCGGTCGCGTCGGTCGGAGCCGGCCGGCCGGTCGTGTACGTCTCCGGCTGGCTGAGTCACCTGCAGCTCAGTTGGGAGCTGCAGGAGGAGCGGGCGTTCTACGAGAGCCTGGCGCACGGATGCCGGCTGGTTCGCTACGACCGGGCGGGATGCGGTCTGTCGGCGCCGCTGGACCGGCCGCCGTCGCTGTCGTTCGAAACAGAGCAACTGGATGCGGTCGTCGCGACGCTCGGACAGGAGCCGTTCGACCTGGTGGGCACGTCGATGGGGGCGCTCGTCGCGGTCGCTTGGGCGGCGGCGCATCCGGGGGCCGTGCGGAGGCTGGTGCTCTACGGCGGCTGGGTGCGCGGCTCCGACATCTCGACGCCCGCCGCGAGGGAGCACGTGCTCGGGCTCGTGGAGTCGCACTGGGGGCTCGGGTCGGATGTGCTGACCGACATCTTCGCGCCCGACGCCGGCGCCGCGGCGCGAGCCGAATTCAGCCGGTACCAGCGGTCGAGTTCGACGGCCGCCACCGCCCGGGCACTGCTCGCCTTGAGCTACGAGCTCGACATCGGCGCTCTGCTGGGTCAGGTGGATGTTCCGACTCTGGTGGTGCACCGGGCCGACGATCGCGCCGCGCCGTTGGAGCAGGCCGTCGCGCTCGCCGCGGGCATATCTGGTGCGCAGCTCGCGGTGCTGCCCGGTCGGTCGCACCTGCCGTACGCCGGTGATGCGCGTGAGCTCGTGACGACCATCCGCCGTTTTCTCGGATTGCGCATCCAGCGAGCCGGGGCCGGAACGCTGACGGCGCGCCAGCGCGAAGTCGCCGCGCTGGTCGCCGAGGGCCGCACCAACCGCGAGATCGCCGAGCGGTTGAGCATCGACGAACGGTCGGCCGAGGGGCACGTGGAGCGCATCCGGCTGAAGCTCGGCTTCCGGTCCCGTGCTCAGGTCGCCGCGTGGTTCGCCGCCCAGCACGAAGTGGGGTAGTTCTACGCCTGACCGGCCGACCGCTGTCTTGCACGCTGGTGAGATGAACAGCGACACGAGCACGAGCATCCCGTCGGCCGTCACCCATTTCGAACTGCACGGCGGCCGGGGGCCGTTCAACGCGGGGTTCTTCCGGCTGATGGGACCGTATCTGGAGGCGAGCCTGCGCAAGCACAAGCGGCGGGTGTTCGCCGGGCTACCCCGAGAGGTCGTGGAGATCGGGTCGGGCGTGGGCGCGAACCTCCGCTATCTGCCGGCCGGGAGCACCCTCGTCGCCGTCGAACCGAACCGATACATGCACGCCCGGCTCGAAGCGGCGGCGCGCCGTGACGGGGTGCGGCTCGATCTGCGCGAGCGGATGGCCGAGCAGACCGGGCTGCCCGACAACAGCGTCGACGCGGTGATCTCGTCGCTCGTTCTGTGCTCCGTGCAGGACCCGGCGGTGGTGCTCTCCGAGATCCGGCGCATCCTCAGACCGGGCGGCACGTTCCGTTTCGTGGAGCACGTCGTGGCCGAAAGCGGCACTCCGACCCGGGCGGCGCAGCGGATGTTCCGGCGTCCGTGGGCCTGGACGTTCGAGGGATGCTCGTGCGAGCGAGACCTTGAGCGGTACGTGCGCGCCGCCGGCTTCGGAAGCGTCATCATCGACCACTACCGGGTGCACACGCCGTTCCTGCCGTTCAACACCCACATCGCCGGCATCGCCCGGGTCTAGGCGCTCGCCGGCTCTCGTGCGCGGCCGTCAGGGCACGTACGAAGCCAGCGGCTGCAACGCGGGCTGCGATGACGGATCGGCGACGGCTGCCGCGCCGACGGCGCACGCGGTGCGCAGCGCGGCTTCGGGGCTGAGGCCCTCGCGCAGTGCGAGCGTGAGGGCGGCGCAGAACGCATCCCCTGCACCCACCGTGTTGACCGGGGTCGTCTTGACCGCAGGGGCGGAGGCGATGGGCTTGCCGTGGTCGAGCAGCGCGGCGCCCTTCGAGCCGTACGTGACGGCGACGAGCGGCGCGTTCTCGAGCTCGGGCATCAGGGCGTATTCGGTCTCATTGACGATGAACAGGTCGACCCGGTCGAGCACTTCCTGGGGCAGCGTCTGCGCGGGGGCGGCGTTCACGGCCAGGTAGCCGGCCGTGCGCGCTGCCAGCTCCGTCACCAGCGCAAGGGAGATCTCGAGCTGCGCGAGCACCGTCTCGTCGTCGGCGAAGTCGACATGGTCGATGCTCACGAGGGCGTTCGCTCCCTCGCAGACCGCGATCTGGTTCTCGCCGTCGCGGTCGACCACGATGAGTGCCGTGCCGGTGGCTTCGGCCACCGAGGCGAGGTGTGTGGTGTCGACGCCGGCGTCGGCGAGGGCGGAGCGCATCCACCGGCCGTCATCGTCGTCGCCCACCGCGCCCACCATGCGCACCTCGGCGCCGAGACGCGAGGCCGCTGCGGCCTGGTTCGCTCCCTTGCCTCCGGCGTCGCGGCGGAGCCTGCCGCCGCCGATCGTCTCGCCGGGCTGGGGGAGGCGTTCGGTGATGGCGGTGAGGTCGACGTTGACGCTGCCGACGACGGTGAGTTTCTGCACGATTCTGGACTCTCTGGTGTTCGAGGGATGCGGTCAGGCTTGCGAGGCTTGCACGATGGAGAGGTGCCCGACGCGGGAGGAGACGATGCACTTGGCGAGGTAGACGGGCGTTCCGTCGAACTCGGCGGTCTGGGTGAGGATGAGCACGGGGTCGTTCGCTCCGAGGTTCAGAAGCTTGCCGCGGGAGGCGCCCGCGACGTTGACGGCGATCTGGCACACGCCGGAGCCGAAGACCGGGCCGACGCGCTCGATGAGACCGGCGAGCAAAGTGGCGGGAGCCTCAGCTGCGGCCTGCAGATTGTCGGCGATGGCCGGGCTGACGTCACTCAGGTAGCGGCCGGCAGGGAAATGCTCTTGCACGATGGCGATCGGCTCCCCGTCTTGCTCGATCACGGACTCGCGGAACCAGGTGTTCGCGGCGAGATCGAGGGCGAGCTTGTTGGAGATGAAGTCGGTGGTGGGCTGCATCGCGAACTCGATCGACCGCACCGTGACGGGGCGGTCCCCTTCGGAGAGCGCGTGCTCGAACGGTCGCAGTTCTTCAAGGCCGACGCGCGGGATGCTCGTGGCGACGAAGCGGCCGATGCCTCTGCGGGTGACGATCAGCCCGTCTTCTTCGAGGAGCATGAGCGCCTCACGCACCACGGTGCGGCTCACGCCGAGGGACGCGCCGAGCTCGGTCTCGCGGGGGAGGGCGGAGCCGAGAGGGAACACGTTGCCGCGGATGCCCTCCGCGATGCGGGAGTAGACGGCGACGCGCAGCGGCTGGCCGACGGTGGTGGTGAGGTCGCGTTCCAGAAACTGGTCAACGGACACGGTCATCGCAGGCTCCTTCGCTTGTCAGCTCATCCAATTCAATCACGAATCTTGCGCTGGGTATGCATGTCATACTAACGAGGTATAACATCGTACCCGCCGCCTCCGAAGCGGCCATGCATCTGACAATCAGACAAAGGAGTCGCCCCGTGAGTTCCCCCATGCTCGACAGCGCCGAGACGGCAGCTGCGCACCCATCGGCCCCGCCACTGCGCGGAGGAAAGGCCGTGGCGCTCGTCGCAACGCTCATCCTCGGTGTGCTGTCGGTCCAGTTGAACGCCAGCATGATCACCCCCGCGCTACCCGACATCGCCCGCGACCTGCACGAAGACGTCAGCGCGGTCTCGCAGGTGTCGTCGCTGTTCTTCCTCGCCGGCGCGATCGGCGGTGTCGTCCTGTCTCGCTGGAGCGATTTCATCGGCCGCAAGCGGGCCCTCGTCATCGTGCTGGTGGTGCTGGCCGCCGGCACGCTGCTCTGCATGTTCGCGCCGAGCCTGCCCATCCTGCTCATCGGCCGTGCGCTCCAAGGCGCGTCGAGCGCCGCGTTCCAGCTGTCTTACGTGATCTTGAGCGAGCGGATGAGCGCCAAGGTCTTCGGTACGACCCTCGGAATCATCACGGCCGTCAACGGCGGGATCGGCGGCGTCGACGGCTACTTCGGCGGTCTGCTCGCCGACACGTTCGGATTCCGGTCGATCTTCGTCGTGATCTTCCTGGTCGGGCTCGTCGCGCTCGCCTGCGTGCTGCTCGTGGTGCCGAAGGCGTCGACACCCGTGTCGGCTGGGCGGATGGACTGGTGGGGTGCGGCCGTGCTCTCGATCGCGCTGATCTGCGTCACGTTCTTCGTGTCGCAGGGCTCATCGGCCGGCTGGACAGCGCCCATCACCCTGCTCTACCTCGCCGGCACCGTCGTCTCGCTGGTCGGCTTTTGGTTCGTCGAGAAGAGCCGCACCACGCCACTGATCGCCGTCGAGCACCTGCGCTCGCGTCAGGTGTGGCCGGTGATCGCCACGACCATCCTCACCCTCTCCGGCGTCTTCGCCGTGATCAACTTCACCGTGGTGCTGCTCAGCCAGGACTCGAAGGTCGGGTTCGGACTCGACGCGGCGACCTCGGCACTGCTGTTCCTGGCGCCGCCGGCACTGATCGGTGTGTTCGCCGCTCCGCTCTCGGGGTGGCTCGCGGGCAAGCAGGGCTGGATCAGGATGCTGCGGGTCGGCATGGTGCTCTGCATCGCCGCTCTCGTCGTCATCAGCCTGCTGCCGCACAACCAGGGGGTCGTCTTCGCGATGATCGCGCTGCTCGGCTTCACGTACAACGGCCTGGTGCTCACCACGCTCAACGGCCTGGGCGTTCTGCTTTCGCCGAGCGACGCGCCGGCGGCGCTTCCCGGTCTCAACGGCGCCGGATTCGGCATCGGCGCGAGCCTCGGAATCGGTATCGTTGCTCCGTTCGCCGCCCAGGGAACGATCGCCGGCTACGGCATCGCACTCTGGATCTCACTCGGAATCACCGTGCTCGCGCTCGTGGCCAGCATGTTCATCGCCCCACGCCAGGGCCAGACGCTCTAGCCCCGGCCTCCCGCCCCCGCCCGGCCCTCCGGCCTTCGGGCCGCGGCCCGACCATCACCACGCAGAAACACGGAGCACTCAGCATGACCACCACCGACACCTCCCGCCGCCCGGTCTATTTCGACTGCGACACCGGCATCGACGACTCGCTCGCGCTCGCCTACCTGCTCGCCTCGCCGGAGGTCGACATCGTCGGCATCGGGACGGTGAGCGGCAACGTGAGTGCTGCGCAAGCGGCCGAGAACACCTTGCGCATCCTCGCGCTGGCCGGGCGCCGGGACATCCCCGTCGCCGTGGGTGCGCACGACGCCATCGCCCGGGCGTTCGGCGGGGGCGCCCCGCACGTGCACGGAGCGAACGGCATCGGCGACGTCGAGCTGCCGGAGCACGGCCTCGCGGCGATCGGCGAAGACGCGGCCCAGCTGCTCGTGCGGCTCTCCTACGAGTACGAGCGCCGGCTCGAGGTGATCACGGTCGGGCCCACCACCAACATCGCGCTGGCCCTCCGGCTCGACCCGACGCTGCCGGCGCGCGTGGTGTCGGTGACGGCGATGGGAGGGGCCGCTTTCGCCTCGGGCAATGTGACGCCGGTGGCCGAGGCGAACATCTGGAACGACCCGGAGGCGGCCGCGGAACTGTTCGCGGCAGCCTGGCCGGTCGTGCTCGTGCCCCTCGACGTCACGGTCGAGAACACGCTCGAGGAGTCGCATCGGCAGCAGTTGCTCGATTCGGCCGATCCGCTCGCTCGCGCGGTGGGCGAGATGCTCGACTTCTACTTCGACTTCTACGTCGACCTCTACGGGCGCCGCAGCAGCGCGCTGCACGACCCGCTGGCGGCGGCGATCGCGGTGGGCGGTGTGCGCGCCACGAACGCGCCGCGCGTCCACGTCGAAGTGGATACGACCCACGGCCCCGGTCGCGGCCAGACCATCTGCGATCTGCGCGGGCAGCGACTCGGCCCGGTCGACCAGCCCGGCGCCCACGTGCGTGTCGTGCTCGGCACCGACCGCCCGCTCGACGCGCACCTGGTGGAGCGGCTCACCGCCTCGCGGGCTCTCGCCTGACCTCGGCGGCGCCGCCGAGCAGGCCGCCGCCGCGTAAGCGTTCACGCAGAACCATCGAGGGGTCCCGACACGCCGTCTCGCGTATCTCCGAGACGGCGTGTTGGGACCCTTCGATGGAAAGTGGCCGAGAACACCCCTTGTAAGTTTGATAGAACATGACGGTAGAATCGGATGCGAACCGACGATCGCGCGACGAAGGAGCCACACGAATGACGGAGGCAGCGACGTCGCCTTTCGACCTCATCACCATCGGTCGCATCGGTGTGGACTTGTACCCGCTGCAAGACGGCGTCGGCCTCGAAGACGTGCAGACGTTCGGCAAGTACTTGGGCGGGAGCGCCACGAACGTGGCGATCGCCGCGGCACGGCACGGCCTGCGCTCGGCGGTCATCACGGCCACCGGTGATGACCCGTTCGGCCGGTACGCACACCGCGAGCTGCGGCGTCTCGGTGTCGACGACCGGTTCGTCGGCACCGTCGGCAGCCTCAAGACTCCGGTGACGTTCTGCGAGATCTTCCCGCCCGACGACTTTCCGCTCTACTTCTACCGCGACCCGTTGGCCCCCGATCTCGCGCTGACGGGCGGCGAGCTCGACCTCGACGCGATCACCCGGGCGACGATCTACTGGTCGACGGTCACCGGGCTCTCCCGCGAGCCCAGCCGGGCCGCCCACCACGTCGCCTGGGAGGCGCGGGGCCGGGCTCCCCTGACCATCCTGGATCTCGACTACCGCCCGATGTTCTGGGCGTCTCCCGAGACGGCGACGGCCGAGGTCGACCGAGCGCTCGATCGTGTGACGGTGGCGGTCGGCAACCGCGAGGAGTGCGAGATCGCCGTCGGCGAGACCGATCCTCAGCGCGCGGCGGACGCCCTGCTGGAACGCGGCGTCGAGCTCGCGATCGTGAAGCAAGGCCCGCGCGGCGTGCTCGCGAAGACGCGGGAGGAGAGCGTGGAGGTCGCACCGTATCCGGTCGAGGTCGTCAACGGCCTCGGCGCCGGAGACGGGTTCGGCGGAGCGCTCTGCTACGGACTGCTGCAGGACTGGTCGCTGGAGCGCATCATCCGGTTCGCCAACATCGCGGGCGCCATCGTCGCCACTCGTCGCGAATGCTCGACGGCGATGCCCACCACAGCGGAGGTCGACGCCATCATGGAGGAGCTCGAGGATGTCCACAGCTGACGTCGCGCGGTCGCAGCCGCTTCTGGGCGCCGGCGCGTTCGACCGGTTGCGCCGACTGCGGCACAGCGAGCCCGCGGCCATCGGCGCCGCGCTCGCCGCCCGGCGGCGGCGCCCCCTGGTGCGCGACGACGGCCGGCTGTTCATCGTCGCGGCCGACCATCCTGCCCGCGGAGCCCTCGGCGTCCGCGCCGATCAGACCGCGATGGCCGACCGCTACGAGCTGCTGCAGCGGCTCGCGCTCGCCCTCTCGAGGCCGGGCGTCGACGGCGTGCTCGGCACCCCCGACATCATCGAAGACCTCGCGCTGCTCGGCGCCCTCGACGACAAGGTCGTCGTCGGCTCGATGAACCGCGGCGGTCTGCGCGGCTCCGTCTTCGAGATGGACGACCGGTACACGGGCTACGACGTCGACTCCCTGGTGAGCGACGGCATCGACGCCGCCAAGCTGCTGCTCCGCGTCAACCTCGAAGACCCCGCCACAGTGCGAACGCTCGAGAAGACGGCCGAGGCCGTCACCGCAGCCGCGAAGGCCGGGCTTCCGATCATCCTCGAACCGTTCCTCACGCGGTGGAGCGACGGCCGTGCCGTGAACGATCTGACCCGGGATGCGGTGATCACCTCGGTCGCCATCGCCGCCGGCCTGGGCGCCTCCTCCGCATACACCTGGCTGAAACTGCCGGTGGTCGAGGAGATGGAACGGGTGATGGCCGCCACGACGTTGCCGACGCTCCTCCTCGGCGGCGACACCGACGCCGCGCCCGACGCCACCTACGCGTCGTGGGAGGCAGCCCTCGCGTTGCCGGGCGTGCACGGGCTCGTCGTGGGGCGCACACTGCTCTACCCGCAGGACGATGATGTGAGCAAGGCGGTCGACATCGCCTCGGCCCTCGTCCACCACCGCTGATCGATCCACCGAAGGAAGCGTCATGACCACCACCACGTCGAGCACCGATGGCACCACCACCGGATCCGAGCTGCCGGTCGTTCCGCACTGGATCGGCGGCGCCGCGTATCCCTCGACCAGCGGCCGCACGGCGCCGGTCTACGATCCGGCCCTCGGGGTGGAGACGAAACGGGTCGCGCTGGCCGACCGGGCGGAGCTCGACGCCGCCGTCGCCTCGGCCAAAGCGGCCTTCCCGGCCTGGGCGGACTTCTCGCTGGCCAGGCGACAGGCGGTGCTGTTCGCCTTTCGCGAGCTGTTGAACGCGCGCAAGGGGGAGCTGGCCGAGATCATCACGAGCGAGCACGGCAAGGTGCTGTCCGATGCGCTCGGCGAGATCAGCCGCGGTCAGGAGGTCGTCGAGTTCGCGACAGGGCTGGCGCACCATCTGAAGGGCGAATACTCCGAGCAGGTCTCGACGGGCGTCGACGTGTACTCGACCCGTCAGCCCCTCGGCGTCGTCGCGATCATCTCGCCGTTCAACTTTCCGGCGATGGTTCCCGCCTGGTTCTTCCCGATCGCCATCGCTGCCGGAAACTCGGTGATCCTGAAGCCCTCGGAGAAAGACCCGTCGGCGGCGATCTGGCTGGCCGAGCTGTGGAAGGAGGCCGGCCTTCCCGACGGCGTCTTCACCGTGCTGAACGGTGACAAGGAGGCGGTGGACGGCCTGCTGACGCATGCGGATGTCGCGGCGATCAGCTTCGTCGGCTCCACCCCGATCGCGAAATACGTCTACGAGACAGGCACGGCTCACGGCAAGCGCGTGCAGGCGCTGGGAGGCGCCAAGAACCACATGCTGGTGCTCCCGGATGCCGACCTCGACCTCACCGCGGACAGCGCGATCAACGCCGGCTTCGGTTCGGCGGGCGAGCGCTGCATGGCCATCTCGGTGATCGTGGCCGTCGAGCCGGTGGCCGACGACCTGATCGCGAAGCTCGGCGAGCGCATCGCCGACCTTCGCATCGGTGACGGCCGCCGCGGCTGCGACATGGGTCCGCTCGTCACCCAGCAGCACCGCGACAAGGTGGCCTCCTACATCGACATCGCGGTCGAAGACGGCGCGACGCTCGTCGTCGACGGCCGCGACGTGAACCCCGACGGCGATCCGAACGGTTTCTGGCTCGGTCCGACGCTGCTCGACCGGGTGCCGACGTCGAGCCGTGCGTACACCGACGAGATCTTCGGCCCGGTGCTCGCGGTCGTGCGGGTGGCGACCTACGAGGAGGGCGTCGACCTCATCAACTCGGGCGCCTTCGGCAACGGAACGGCGATCTTCACCAACGACGGCGGCGCCGCCCGCCGGTTCCAGCGCGAAATCCAGGTCGGCATGATCGGCATCAACGTTCCCATCCCGGTGCCTGTGGCGACGTTCTCGTTCGGCGGCTGGAAGCAGTCGCTGTTCGGCGACACCAAGGCCCACGGGGCGGACGGCGTGAAGTTCTTCACCCAGCAGAAGGCGATCACGAGCCGCTGGCTCGACCCGTCGCACGGCGGCATCAACCTCGGTTTCCCCGAGAACGACTGACCACGAACCACGAGCACACGAGGACGAGAACGAGCATGGCCGAGCGCAACGAATGGTTCTTCCCGCGCGGGTCGCTGCGGCGCGACGGCTGGGAGTCGGTGGTCGACGCATCCGTCGACGGCTGGCAGCACACGGGCATCCGGGTCGCCGAGCTGACGGGGGAGACGCTGTCTCTCGCGGCCGGCGACGTCGAGCGCGTCGTGGTGCCGCTCTCCAGTGGTTTCGTGGTCGAGCACGAGGGTCGGCAGACCATTCTCGAAGGGCGCAGCAGTGTCTTCGACGGCCCCACCGACACGCTGTTCGTCGGCGCGGGTCAGGGGCTCTCGGTGCGCGGCTACGGCCGGGTCGCGGTGGCAGAAGCGGTCACGGGTGAGGCGAGGCCGAGTCGCTACCTGGCGAAGCGAGAGGTGCCGGTCGAGCTGCGCGGCGCCGGTCGCGACACGCGTCAGGTGCACAACTTCGGCACACCGGATGCGCTCGACGCAGCCGCCATCATCGTGTGCGAGGTGATCACGCCCGGCGGAAACTGGTCGTCGCATCCCGCGCACAAGCACGACGAGTCCGTTGCCGGCCACGAGGCCCAGCTCGAAGAGATCTACTACTTCGAGGCGGCCCCGGTGCGGGGTGCGGATGCGCCGCCCGAGGCCGACGCGTTCGGCACGTTCGCGACGTACTCGTCGCGGGCGGGCGAGATCGACACGAACGCTCTGGTGCGCTCGGGCGACATCGCGCTCGTTCCGTTCGGCTACCACGGGCCGGCGTCCGCCGCTCCCGAGTACGACCTCTACTACCTCAACGTGATGGCCGGCCCCGGCGACGAGCGGGTCTGGCTCGTCAGCGACGACCCGCGCCAGGCGTGGCTGCGCGACCGATGGTCGCAACAGACGGCCGACCCGCGCCTGCCCTACCGCAGCGGATCCGAAGGAGCCACCAGATGACGTCTCGCAGACTGACCGTGAGCCAGGCGCTCGTCGAGTTCCTGGCCAACCAGTGGACCGTCGACGGATCGCACCGCGAACGCACCATCCCCGGCATCCTGGGCATCTTCGGTCACGGCAACGTCGCCGGGCTTGGCCAGGCGCTCCGCCAGTACAACGTGTCGCAGCCCGAGCTGATGCCCTACTACCAGGCCCGCAACGAGCAGGCGATGGTGCATCAGGCGGTCGGCTTCGCGCGGATGCACCGCCGGCGCGCGACCTTCGCGGCCACCGCATCCGTCGGGCCGGGCGCCGCCAACATGCTCACCGGCGCCGCCCTGGCAACGGCCAACCGGCTTCCCGCGCTGTTGCTGCCCTCCGACACGTTCGCGACCCGGGTCGCCGACCCCGTGCTGCAGCAGCTGGAGCACCCGCACGACCCGGGCATGCAGGTGACGGATGCGTTCCGCCCGGTCTCGCGGTTCTTCGACCGCGTGCAGCGCCCCGAGCAGCTCTTCTCCATCGCCCTGGCCGCGATGCGGGTGCTCACCGACCCCGCCGAGACGGGCGCTGTGACGATCGCGCTGCCGGAGGACGTGCAGGCCGAGGCGCTGGATGTTCCCGAGGAGTTCCTGCAGCCGCGCGAGTGGCGCATCCGTCGGCCGCGGCCGGAGCGGTGGGCGCTGGAGGCCGCGATCGCTGCGATCCGCGGCGCCGAGCGGCCTGTGATCATCGCCGGCGGTGGAGTGCTCTACTCGGGCGCCGAAGACAGCCTGCGCGCGTTCGTGGAGCAGACCGGCATCCCGGTGGGCACGAGCCAGGCCGGCGGAGGTGTGCTCGACTGGGACCACCCGCAGAACCTCGGCGGTGTCGGGGCCACCGGAACCACGGCGGCCAACCGCATCGCGGGCGAGGCGGACCTCGTGATCGGCATCGGCACCCGCTACAGCGACTTCACCACCGCCAGCCGCACAGTGTTCCAGAACCCCGGTGCGACGTTCGTGAACGTCAACGTCGCATCGTTCGACGCCTACAAGCACGGCACGCAACTGCCGGTGATCGCGGATGCGCGGGAGACCATCGACGACCTGCGCGCGGCGCTCGCCGACCATCGGGTGACGCGCCCCTTCGCCGACGCCATCGCTGCCGAGAAGGCGGCCTGGGATGCGGTGGTCGACGCCGCCCTCCGTCCGACCGGCGCCGAACTGGCGGGCCAGCCGGAGATCATCGGCGCCGTTCAGGCCGCCAGTGCACCGAGGGATGTCGTCGTGCAGGCCGCCGGTTCGCTTCCGGGCGACCTGCACAAGCTGTGGCGCGTGCGCGACCCGCTGGGCTATCACGTGGAGTACGCGTTCTCCACGATGGGCTACGAGATCGCGGGCGGCCTCGGCGTCAAGCGCGGGCTGGAGGCTCTCGGCGACGATCGCGACGTGATCGTCATGGTCGGAGACGGCTCTTATCTCATGCTGCACTCGGAGCTCGCGACCGCGGTCGCGGAGGGCATCAAGATCATCGTGGTGCTCATCCAGAACCAGGGCTACGCCTCGATCGGTCACCTGTCCGAGACCGTCGGCTCGCAGCGTTTCGGTACCCGCTACCGCTATCGCGACGCCGAGCGGAACGACGTCGAGCGCGGCGGGTTCTTGCCGGTCGACCTGGCGGCGAACGCCCGAAGCTACGGTGTCGAGGTGGTCGAGATCGCTCCCGGCACGGATGCGATGGCCCGACTCGGCGAGGCCGTCGCAGCGGCCAAGGAGAGCGCCACGTCGACGCTCATCCACGTCGAATCCGATCCTTTCCGCTACGGCCCCGACGGCGGCGGGTGGTGGGACGTGCCGGTGGCCCAGGTCTCCGAGCTGGGCACCACCCAGCAGGCATTCTCCGAGTACACCGAACAGCGCAAGCAGCAACGGCCCCTTCTGGGCTGAGGAAGACGACGATGACAGACACCGAGCACACCGGCGGCCTCCGCATCGGCACCGCCCCCGACTCGTGGGGCGTCTGGTTCGCCGACGACCCGCGACAGACGCCGTGGCACCGCTTTCTCGACGAGGCGCAGGCGGCCGGCTACCACTGGATCGAGCTGGGGCCGTACGGCTACCTGCCGACGGATCCGCATCGGCTCGAACACGAGCTCGGCAGCCGAGACCTGGAGCTCAGCGCGGGAACCGTCTTCACCGGCTTCCACAAGGGACCCGACCAGTGGGAGCGAGCGTGGGATCAGGCGGTGAAGGTCGCGGGGCTCGCGCACGCGGTCGGCGCGCGGCACCTCGTCGTCATCCCCGACCTCTGGCGCTCGGATGCGACGGGCGAAGCGCTCGAACCCCGCACGCTCACGACCGAGCAGTGGGATGCGCTCGCCGCCGGCCACGACCGGCTCGGCAAGGCGCTGCTCGAGGAGTACGGGATCGAGCAGCAGTTCCACTCGCACGCGGACTCGCACGTCGGCACGCGCGGCGAAGTGGAGAGGCTGCTCGAGCTGACCGATCCGCAGTACCTCAACCTCTGTCTCGACACCGGGCACTTCGCCTACTACGGCGGCGACAACGTCGCGATGATCGAGCGGCACCCCGACCGCATCGGCTACCTGCACCTCAAGCAGATCGACCCCGAGCTGCGGTTCGAGGTGCTCAAGAACGACGTCGCGTTCGGCGACGCCGCGTCGGCGGTGATGGTCGAGCCGCCCGCCGGCATCCCGGAGTACGCGCCGATCATCGAGGCTGTCGCGGCCATCGATCCTGACATCTTCGCGATCGTGGAACAGGACATGCCCGGCGTCGACATCGACCTTCCCCTCGGCATCGCCACCCGCACCCGCGAGCACATCTTCGGCTGCTCTCCGCTCACCCGCATCCGCTGAGCGGGCAGCGCGCATCCGCCCGGCCTCCCGGCCGCCCGGCCGCCTGCCGCTCCGCCGCCCATCGACCAGAACACAGAAACGAGCCACTTCCAGATGAGCACAGCAACCGACCTCCGCGTCGGCGTCGTCGGCGCCGGCATCATGGGCGCCGACCACATCGACAGGCTGAGCCGAACGATCAGCGGCGCGGCCGTCTCGGCGATCGTCGAACCCGACGCCGCGCGCGCTGCCGCCGCCGCGCAGACCGCTCCGGGCGCCGCCGTGTTCGGCCGGATCGAGGATGCGATCGCCGCGGGCGTGCTCGACGCCGTGCTCGTGGCGACGCCGGGCCGGTTCCACGAGCCGGTGCTGGCGCCGGCCCTGGAGGCCGGGCTGCCCATCCTGTGCGAGAAGCCGCTCACCCCCGACAGTGCGTCGTCGCTCCGCGTCGTCGAGCTGGAGCGGAAGCTCGGCCGTCCGCACATCCAGCTCGGCTTCATGCGGCGGTTCGACGACGAGTACAGGGCGTTGCGTGAGCTGGTGGTTTCGAAGGAGGCGGGCGACCTGCTCATGCTGCGCGGTGTGCACCGCAATCCGAGCGTTCCCGACACGTACACCGAGTCGATGCTGATCACCGACTCGGTGGTGCACGAGCTCGACGTGATGCCCTGGCTCGCAGGCTCGCCCATCCGCAGCATCGAGGTCAAGCATCCGCGCCGCAACGCCCTGTCTCCCGAGCGGCTGCGCGAGCCGATCCTCGTGCTGATCGAGCTGGAGAACGGCGTTCTCGTCGACGTGGAGATGAACGTCGGCGCACAGTTCGGCTATCAGGTCACCGCCGAAGCCGTGTTCCAGACGGGGATCGCCCGCATCGGCCAGCCGGCGGGGCTGCAGCGGTGGGCGGATGGCGCCTTCCGGATAGCCGAGCACGTCACCTACACGACGCGCTTCGCCCGCGCCTACGACACCCAGGTTCAGGCGTGGGTGGATGCGGTGCGCGACGGCTCGCTCGTCGCGGGCCCGACCGCGTGGGACGGCTACCTCGCCGCGCTCGCCTGCGAGGCCGGCGTGCGGGCTCTGACCGAGAGCGGCCCGGTGGCGGTGCCCTCCGCCGCGCGCCCCGACTTCTACGCCTGACGCAGCCCCCGCGCGCGAGGGCCAGCGCCCGGACCGCTTGCGCGCGACCGCCCGCGCGCGGACCGCTTGCGCGACCGCCCGCGCGCGAGTGTGGCCGGTGCGGTCGAATGTGCCAGGTGTTCCGGACACACTCGACCGGAACGGCCACAGTGGGCGATCGCGCAGCTGGGGGACGCGCGGACCAGACCGGTTCCGTTCGCGGTGCGGCCCGGCTTCTAGGCCCGGCCCGGCATGGAGCGAGACCGCCAGCGCGCCAACGCTTGCGCGCGAGTCCCCTGCCCGCGAGTGTGGCCCCTGCACGCGAGTGTGGCCGGTGCGGTCGAGTGTGGCAGGTGCGCCGGACACACTCGACCGGAACGGCCACAGTGGGTGGCCGGGGCGCGGACGCCCGCGGCGCGGCGTGCGCGGGCGTGCGCGACCGCTAGCGGTCGACGAGCGTGATCTCGAAGGCGTAGAGATCGGGCCGGTAGCAGTGCTCGCCGTACTCGACGGCACTTCCGGTCGTGTCGAAGGCGGTGCGCGACATCGTGAGCAGCGCCGCCGCCGGCTCGAGTTCGAGCAGGTCGCTGTCGCGGGCGGTCGCGCTTCTCGCGCCGATGCGCTGGGTCGCGATGCGAATGGTCACTCCACGTTCCCGCAACAGCTGGTAGAGGCCGCGCTCCTCCAGGTCTGCGGCCGTGATGTCGGTGAACGCCGACGGCAGAGTGTTCTCCAGCACGGCCAGCGGAACACCGTCGGCCGAGCGCACCCGCACCAGGTGCAGCACCGGCTCGCCCGCCTCGATCGACAGGTGCGAGGCGTCGTCGGGGCCGGCCGGGCGCACCTCGTGCGAGATCACGCGCGTCTGGGGCGTCTGGCCCGAGCGCGAGAGATCTTCGAAGAGACTCGTCAGCTCGACGTTGCGGGTGACCTTGCCGTGCACGACCTGCGTGCCGATGCCGCGCCGACGCACGAGCAGACCTTTGTCGACCAGCTCTTGGATGGCACGACGGATGGTCGGCCGCGAGAGCCCCAAGCGCTGGCCGAGCGAGATCTCGTTCTCGAGGCGGGCGCCGGGCGGCAGAACGTCGGTCTGGATGGCCTTCTCCAGCCGGGTGGCCACCTGGAAGTAGAGGGGAACCGGGCTGCCCTTGTCGAGGTCGGCGAACAGGTCGCGAGGGAGCGGGTGCTCCGACTGCAATTGCATCGCGTCTCCTCGGCTGACCGACTTTGTAAGAACAAGCTTACACGCGCCGGGTTGCCGACACCGTCTAGCGCCTCGACCGCCGCCGGAATATCGTGGCCGCATGATCGGAAGACTTGAATCCCTCGTCATCGACTGCCCCGACCCGCGTGCCCTCGCGCGCTTCTACTCGAAGCTCCTCGGGCTGGAGATCGTCGGATACGACGACGACTGGGCGGAGATCGTCGCGGCCGACGGCTCGCGGCCCATCATCGCGTTCCAGAAGGTGGAGTCGTACAACCCGCCGCAGTGGCCGAGCCAGACCGTTCCCCAGCAGATGCACCTCGATGTCCGGGTGGACGACTTCGAGGTCGCCGAGGCGGCCGTGCTCGAGATCGGCGCGACGAAGACGGGCTCCGAAACGCCGACGTTCCGCGTCTACCGCGACCCCGCCGGGCATCCCTTCTGCCTGATCATGCCCTCCGACTGACCCCGCGCCCCCATCCCCGCGCCCGCAATACCGCTGAGGGGCGAGTCGTTGCGGGCTGAGAGGGCGCGCAGGGCGCAACAACTCGCCCCTCGCGGCGCGCGGCAAAGCGCGCGGCTACGCGCGCGGCTCGTAGACGGGCTGCTCGCCGGCGTCGGGGCTCTTGCGCCACGGGTCGAGGTCTTGAGCGGCGGTGCGGGTGTGGCCGGCCACGCCGTGCGCGGCGGTGTGCGGTTCTTTGACGGGGCACAGCTTTCCGCAGTGCTGGCAGATGTAGCCGGCGCGCTCCGTGGCCTCGCCGCGCAGCATGTACGAGACGGGTCCGTCGGAGTAGGCGTCGGGGGCATCCGCACGCTCGAAGGTGACGAAGAGGGGATGCTCGAGCGACGGCAGCGGAACGGCGATCCGGTCGAACGGATGCCCGTGCTCGTCGACCGGCACCCAGAGCTCCGAACCGTCGACGCCGAACAGCGACCCGCTGCGGTCGACCTCGGCCCGGCGATAGCGGTCGGGGACCACGTGCACGACCCGTCCGCCGTCGCGCACGGTGTCACGCGGAACCGCGCGGTAGGTCTCCGGCGTTCCGAAGGCGATCGCGCCCGTGCGCAACCGCACGAATCCTTCTTCGGTGTCGTCGCCGAGCACGACGAACGAGGGTGCGTCCGGTGCGGCGATGAGAACGGCTGTGCCGCTCGCGGGCGTGTCGGAGACGAGAAGCAGAACGGCGGTGGCGGTCAGTTCGGGCGTGGTCTCGTTCGTCGTCTCAGGCATGGGCTCCGGCCAGCAGTCCGGCGTACTCGGGGTCGAGACCGAACCGCTCTCGGTAGACGCCGGCGGCCTCATCGAGCAGGCACTCCGCCAGGCGCGTGACCAGTTCGATGTCTGTGACGAGAGGCTCGCCGCTCGGCCCGCGGCCGACGACTCGTCCGCGCAGGATCCACGGGAACACGCCCTCTCTGAGATCACCGAGCCGGTCCACCGGGAGCACCTGGCGAGCGAGCCAGTCGCGCACCGGGCGGTTCCACCACGGTTCGGGGTCGAGCGGGCGCGCACTGAGGCCGGGCAGCTCGAGGCCGCTCTCGGCATCCAGCGCCCCGAATTCGAGGTCGGCGGCCAGTCCGCGCGAGTAACGGACGAAGAGGCCCGGCGCTTCCGCCAAGACGTCTTCGAGTTCAGCGAGTCGATAGAGCATCGGGTACTCCTCGGGTCGGGGTGCCGACGGGTTCGGCCGCGCCGGCGATGCGGTAGGTGCACTCTGTGCGGTTGGCCGACGAGAGCACGAAGTCGTGCCACGAGTTCAGATCGAGCGAGGGGATGGGCACCCGCACGCGCGCGGGCGGGCGGGCGTCGAGAAGCGGCACGAACGCGATCGTGTCCGGTGCGCCGAACAGCGAGGCGCTGCGGGCGAATCGCGCCTGAGCGTACCTGTCGAACGTGACCGTCTCGCCGGGCTCGCAGTCGGCCGCCTCGGCGCGTGTCAACTGGCGATACGGCTCGGTGAGTCCGTGAACGTTGGGTCCACGCCGCAGACGCACGAAGGTCGCCCGCCGATCGAGAACATCGAGCAGCACCGACGACGGGATGACCTGGCGTTCGAGGAGCACGGCGACCGGCGCATCCGCCTGATCCGGCATCAGCAGGAGAACGGTGGATGCCGTCAGGATCGGTGTATCGAGGTCGCCCATACCGTCAACGCTAAAACGCTCCTCTTTCACCGCAAGGGCTTGACTTCCCCGGCAGACGGAGCCCGCCCGGCACATCTGTTCCCCGGTGCGACTCATCGCTAGAATCCGCTCATGGTCCTTCTCCCGCTGTTGAGCCTGCTGCTGTTCCTGGCAGCGCTGATAGACATCATCCTGCGCGATTCGAGCCAGGTGAAGCACCTGCCCAAGTTCGGGTGGATCATCATCGTGATCCTGCTGCCGCTGATCGGCAGCGTGCTCTGGTTCGCGCTCGGCCGGGAGTACGCGTCGACCGGCGCCGGGCCGTTCACCGCGGCGAAGCGGCCTCCGGCCCACGCAGTGGATTCCTTTGCCCGGCCTGCGTCCGACCCGCTCGGCGTTCCCGTGCGGGAGCCGTCGCGGGGGGAGCTCAGCACCGAGGCGCAGCTCGCGGAGCTCGAGCGCGAGATCGAGTTCTACGAGCGAAAGGCCAAGGTCGAGAAACTGCAGGCCGAGATCGAGCAGAAGAAACGCAAAGCGCTGGAGTGACCGACTCGCCGCCGCGGCTCAAAAGGCGAACGGCCGGGCGAACGACGGCTGAACGGTGTCGGTGCCCATTCCCAGGTGCGAGCGGAGCAACGGCAGCGCGCGCGCGACCGAGGTGTCGATGCGCGCCGTGAGGTCGTCCGACACGATCTTGTAGTCGGCGAAGTCGTGTTCGCCGGCGAAGATGCCGAGCGGCAGGGTCAGCGATTGGAAGAAGCCGAACAGGGGCCTCATCTGGTGCTCGACGAGCAGCGCGTGACGGTCGCTGCCGCCGGTCGCCGTGAGCACGATCGGTTTGCCGACGAGGGCGTACTGGCCGATCTGATCGAAGAACAGCTTGAAGAGCCCGGTGTATGTGGCGCGATAGGCGGGGGAGCCGACGACGACCACATCCGCCGCCTCCACCTCCTCCAGCGCCGCCGTGACCTCCGGCCCGAGCTGGCTGCGGAACGCGCCGGCCCCCAGCCCGCTGAGCAGCGGCGCGAGCTCGATCACCGTGCCGGTGCCTCCGAGCGCCTCGGCGAACGCGTCGGTCGCGGCCGACACCAGGGCGGTGGTGCGCGACGGATGCGTTGGACTGCCGCTCACACCGACCACCTTCACGGGGTGCGTGCGCACGTCGGTCGCCTCGTCCCCGGTGTTCGTCTCGGCGTCGGCCATCAGAACGACCCGACGTTCGCCGCGTCGAACCGGAGTGGTTCGACCGGGTTGTCGAGGTTCGCGCCGCCCCGGTAGCGGGCGCCGATGTGCCGGTCGGGCAGCCGGTTGTTCCCCTCGCCGAAGAGCCGCTCGCGCAGCGTCGACGACCGCTCGTCCTCCTGCGGGAGCCGGCCGCGCTTGCGCAGCTCGGGAACGACGAGGTCGGCGAAGTCCCGGGCGGTGTCGAACGAGTGGTACTGCCGCAGGTTGATGCCGTCGAGGCCGTCTTCGTCGAGCCATTTCTCGATCTCGTCGGCGACCGTCTTGGCGGTTCCGACCACGAGAAAGCGGTCGTCGCGCGATCCCGTGACGAAGTCGAGCGCCTGACCGACCGTGCGTTCGAGCGGAAGGAAGGGCACCGCGGAGGGCAGCACCTCGGCACGCCGCAGAGCCTCGCCGACCGTGATGTCGCGGGGGAAGGCGGTGAGATCGACCGGCAGGCTGCTGTGGGCGAGGATGCCGTCGACGCTCGAGTGCTCACGGTACAGACGCCACTTGTCGGCGGCCTCCTCCTCCGTGCGCCCCACGATCACGCCCGCCATCGCGATGAACTTCACGTCGTCGCGCTGCCGGTCGTGCCGCTCGGCCGCGTCCCGCATCCCGTCGGCGTTGCGTCGGAACTCCTCGCTCGTACGCCCTCCGGTGAACACGACCTCGGCGTGGCGGCCGGCGAACTCGATGCCCGCCGGCGATCCGGTGGCCTGGAAGATCACCGGTGTGCGCTGGGGCGAGGGATGCACGATGTGCGGCCCCGCGACGCGGTGGCGCTCGCCGACGTGGTCGATGTAGCGCACCTTCGACGGGTCGGTGAAGATCTTGCGCTCGCGGTCGGCGACGACCGCGTCGTCGTCCCACGATCCCTCCCACAGCTTGTAGAGCACGTCGAGGTACTCGTCGGCGTACTGGTAGCGCAGGTCGTGCGGCACCTCGCCGTCGAGCCCGAAGTTGCGGGCGGCGTTGGGCAGATAGGAGGTGACGACGTTCCAGCCCACCCGGCCTTTGGTGAGGTGGTCGAGGGTCGACATGCGCCGGGCGAACGCGAACGGCGGTTCGTACGTCGTCGAGAACGTCACGCCGAAGCCGAGCCTGTCGGTCACGGCGGCCATCGCGGGGATGACGAGCAGCGGGTCGATGTTGGGGCTCTGCAGGCCTTCGCGCAGGGCGGTCTCTGGGCCGCCGCGGAACACGTCGTACGCACCGATCACGTCGGCGAGGAAGACGCCGTCGAACCCGCCGTGCTCGAGGATCTGGGCGAGTTCCAGCCAGTAGTCGATGTCGGCGAACCGTTCCCGGTTGTTGCCGGGTAGTGGCCACAGGCCGTGCGTGATGTGACTCACGCAAGCCATCTCGAAGAGGTTCAGGAACAACTGTTTCGGTTCGGCCATCAGGTCGCCTTCTGGTTCGGCACTACGGGCTGGATGGGGATGCCGGCGAACGAGGCCGGATCGAACTCGGGAATCGACGCTATCAAGTCGCGTGTGTATGGATGCGCGGGATGACGGAAGATGTCGCCCGGCTCGCCCTCCTCCACGACGACCCCGTCCTTCATCACGAGCACTCGATCGCTGAGGTGGCTGATCACGCCGAGATCGTGCGAGATGAAGAGGTAGCTCACGCCGGTGTCGCGCTGCAGGTCGACGAGCAGGTCGAGGATCTGCGCCTGGATGGTGACGTCGAGCGCGGAGACCGCCTCGTCGAGCACGATCACCGACGGGCGGGGCGCGAGCGCACGGGCGATCGCGACGCGCTGTCGCTGGCCGCCGGAGAGCCGGAGCGGAAAGCGGCCGAGCACGTTCGCCGGCAGCCCGACGAGCCGCAGCAGTTCGAGCACGCGCTCTTTGCGGACTGCCGCGGTGGCGAAGCGCTCGCCGCGGAGGGCGTCGAGCAGGATGCGCTCGACGTTCCAGCGCGGATCGAACGAGCTCAGCGGGTCTTGGTAGACCACCGAGATGCGGCGGCGCAGCGAGCGGCGCTTGCGTTCGGGCAGGGCCGACCACTCGTGACCGAGCAGCCGGACGACGCCGCCGTCGAGGGTTTCGAGACCCAAGGCAAGCCGAGCGGTCGTGCTCTTGCCGGAGCCGGATTCGCCCACGATCCCTAGGGTCTCGCCGTGCGCGAGGCTGAACGAGACGCCGTCGACCGCGCGGGTGACCGTGCCGTCGGAGGTGTGGAACCGCTTGATGAGTCCGGTGGCCTCGAGCACGGGCCCGTCGTCGGCCGGAGCTGTCGCCGCGAACTCGGCGGCGGGTCGATCGCGCGCGGGCTCGGCGGGCGTTTCCGTCCCCGGGCTCAGCGGCCGGCCACGGGTGGCCTCGCTCGGCACCGCCGCGATGAGCGTTTTCGTGTACTCGTGCTGCGGCGACCCGAGCACCGCCACCGCGGTCCCTTGCTCCAGCACGTCGCCGCCGCGCATCACCAGGATCTGGTCGGCGAGCTGCGCGACCACCGAGAGGTCGTGGCTGATCAGGATGACCGACGCGCCCCGCGCCTTCATCTCCTCCAGCTGGGCGAGCACCTGGGCCTGCACCGTCACATCCAGGGCCGTCGTCGGCTCGTCCGCGATCACGATGTCGGGGTCGAGTGCGATCGCCGACGCGATGAGGGCGCGCTGACGCAGGCCGCCGGAGAGCTGGTCGGGGCGTTGCCGGGCCCGCAGCTGGGGGAGCGGAACGCCGACCCGCGTGAGCAGGTCGAGCACCCTGGCCTTCCTCGCCTTGCGGTCGCCCCACTTGTGCAGCCGGAGCGCCTCATCGATCTCGGCGCCGACCGGCCGCAGCGGGTCGAGCGAGACCAGGGCATCCTGCAGCACGAAGCCGATGTCGCGGCCACGGATGCGCCGCCACTGCCGCGGGGTGAACGAGCGGACGTCTTCGTGGTGGATCTCGAGCGTGTCGGCCTCGACGATCGCGTTCGTTCCCGCGAGCCCGACCAGCGAGCGCGCGGTGACGCTCTTGCCGGAGCCGGACTCCCCGACGATGGCGACGCACTCGCCGGGGAGCAGCTCGAACGAGACGCCGTTCACGACCGGCCGCGGTGTGCCGTCGACCATGAACCCGGTGCGCAGGTTCTCGACCCGCAACCGCGTGGCGGGCCAGTCGAGGCCGTCGAGGCGTTCCTCCGCCTTCTGCACGATGCTCATGAGCGTTCGCCCTTCTCCAAGCGGGTCTGGAGGTGCCGTCCGATGGTGGTGGCGAGCGCAACGGCCACGATCACGAGGCCCGGGATGACGACGAGCCACCAGGCCTGCGTGATGTAAGCGCGGCCGGCGTCGAGCAGCGCGCCCCACTCCGACGACGGCGGTGCGACGCCGAGCCCGAGGAACGACAGGCTGGACGCCCACACGATCGACTGCCCGATCGACAGCGCGAACACGGCGACGAGCGGCCGCAGCGCGTTCGGCAGGATGTGCGCCCGCACGATCCGCCACCGCGAGTGCCCCAGCGCGGTCGCCGCCTCCACGTAGCCGGAGTTCTTGGCCGAGAGGATCTGGCCGCGCACCATCCGCGCGTACCCGGGAGCGGTGCCGAGACCGACCGCGAAGATCTCCGTCGTCGCGGAAGGCCCGGCGATCGCGATCAGCAGCAACGCCAGAAGCAGCGCGGGGAAGGCGAACATGACCTCGACGAACCGGTCGACGACCACGGCGGCCGGCTTCACCGCGAGGGCGGCGAGCGAACCGAGCACGAGAGCGGCTCCCACACCGACCCCGGCTGCGCCGAGACCGATCAGCAGCGATTCGCGGGCACCGAAGACCACGCGGGTGTAGAGGTCGCGACCCGACTCGTCCGTTCCGAACCAGTGGGCGAGCGACGGCCCCTGCAGCGCGGAGCCGTAGTCGAGATCCGTCGGCGCGTGCACGGTGAGCACCTGCGGGGCGATCGCGGCGACGGCGAGCAGAACGCCGAAGGCGATGGCGGTGTACAGCCCCCACGGGCGACGGCCGAGGGATGCGGCGACGCCTGTGACCCGCGGCGGTGAGGCGAGCGTTGTCATGAGAGCTCCAGACGTGGATCCACGAGGGTGTACACGATGTCGACGAGCAGGTTGGCGACCACGTAGACCACGGCGACGAGGGTCACGATGCCCACGACCACCGGCAGGTCTTGCGAGTTCACGGCCGAGACCAGCACCGACCCGATGCCTGGCCGGTTGAAGATCGACTCCACGATCACCGCGCCAGACAGGGTGGCGCCGAGCGCCCATCCCGAGAGCGTCACGGCCGGAATGACCGCGTGGCGCAGCACGTGACGCAGGCGGATGCCCCAGTCGCCCATGCCGCGCATCCGCGCCGACAGCACGAACGGTTGATCGAGCGCCCGCTCGAACTCGGTGCGGGTGCTCTGCGCCATGAAGCCCGCGAGGGGTATCGCGAGGGTCAGAGCGGGAAGGATCAGCCCATCCACGCCCGAACCGCTGAGCACCGGGAACCAGCGCAGACCGAGGGCGAACACGAGCAGCAGGATGATGCCGAGCCAGTAGGCGGGAAGCCCCGCCGCGAACACGTCCACGGTCGAGCCCACAGCTCCGAGCTTGGGGCCGCGCCCGGCGGTGAGCGTCACCCACACGACCATCAGCACCCAGGCGAACAGGATCGCCGTGAGCGACAGGATGACGGTGGCGCCGAGCTGCTCGCCGATGATCGCCGTCACCGGCCGGAACTGCTGGTACGACGTTCCGAAGTCGCCGCGCACCAGACCACCGAGGTAGTCGAAGTACTGCACGATCAGCGGCCGGTGGAGGCCGTACTGCTCGTTGATCTGGGCGAGCTCCGCCGGCGTGCGCACCTGTGCCTGCCCGGCCCGGATGTTGAGGATCACAGTCGCCCGGTCGCCGGGCAGCGCTGTCTGCGCGAAGAAGGCGACGGTGGCAGCGCCCCAGAGCACGACCAGGGCTGCGACGACCTTGCGCCCGATCTGCACCGAGACGCGACGGCCGAGGGATGCGCGGCGCGCGGGCTGCTCGGGCGGGGCGGCCAGTGCCACCCCGCCGACCGCTCCGGCTCCGCGGTCGGAGCTACTTGACGAAGTACGCGTCATAGAACGTCGGTCCTCCCTGTGCGTGCTCCTGCCAGACGTCTTTGAGCTTCGGCGACACCGCGAGCGTGCTCAGGCGGTCGTAGACGCCGATCGAGAGCGCGTGCTGGGCGATGTAGTCCTGCGCCTTCTCGTAGGCCGCGTTCTGCGCATCCACATCGGCGGCCGAGTTTCCTTCGAGGATGTACCCCTCCAGCGTCGGATCGTTGTAGAACGCCGAGTTGGAGTAGTTGGGGTTGTCAGCCGTCGAGGGGCGCCAGTTGATGTAGAGGATGCCCGCGGTCACCGCCGTCCAGTATCCGACGGACAGATCGTAGGAGTCGGGCGTCGAGTACTTGCCGGAGAAGAACTCGGCCTGCGGAACGGGTACGAGCTTCACGTCGAAGCCGACCTTCGACGCCTGCTCCTTCACGCCCTGCAGAATCGCCGCACCGTCGGAGTTGATGATCGAGCCGGCGCCGTACGGCAGCGTGACCGTCAGGGCCTTGCCGTCTTTCTCGCGGATGCCTTGCGCGTTCTTCTGCGACCAGCCCGCCGCATCCAGCAGCTCGTTCGCCTTCGACGTGTCCTGGTCGTACCAGCCGGCCGCCTTCTTGCTGTAGCCGGGGGTGGCCTGGCTGACTCCGCCGTTGCCTTCGACGGGGATGACGCCCCGGCCGATCGTGTCGACGATCTCCTTGCGGTTCAGGCTGTACGCGAACGCCTGACGCACCTGCTCGTCGGTGAACGGACCCTGCGCCGTGTTGAACGAGATCTGCTGCGGGCGGCCGGGAGTCACGTACTTGTCGAGCGTGTATCCGCCGCTCTTCAGAGTGCTCCACTGCACGGAGGGAACGTCGTAGATCGCGTTCACCTGACCGCTCTGCAGCGCGGCGACGCGGGTGGTCGGGTCGGCGACGAACTTCCAGTCCACCTCGTCGACGATCGCCGGTCCGGTGTGCAGCGCGTTCGCCGGCCACGAGGTGTACTTGTCGTTGCGCTTCAGCACGATGTCCTGACCGCGGTTCCACTTGTCGATCACGAACGCGCCGGAGCCGATCGGCGCCTCGCAGTTCTGATCTTTGGTGCGGGTCTCGAGCGCGTGCTGCGACTGGATGCCGAAGTAGGCCTGGGTGAGGTTGTCGGCCAGCCGCGGGTACGGCTTCGACAGGTTGATCTTCAGGGTCTGGTCGTCGACGGCGACCGCCGACTGGTAGTAGCCGCCGAGCCAGACCTTCGCCGTGCTGTTGCCGCCCTTGACCCAGTAGTCGAAGTTGTATGCGACGGCCGCGGCGGTGACGGGGGTGCCATCCGTGAACGTCACGCCCTTCTTCAGCGTGAACGTCCAGCTCAGCCCGTCGTCGGCCTGCTTCCACTCGGTCGCGAGCCAGGGGACGACCTTGTGGTTCTCATCCAGCGAGACCAGGTTGTCGAGCACCTGGTAGGAGAGGTACGCCTGCTCGATCCAGCCGCCGAACACGCAGGCGGGCTCCTGCTGGTGGGCGTAGACGATGGTTCCGCCGGTCACCTTCTCGCCGGTGGATGTGCTGGAGCCCCCGGCCGCGCACGAGGTCAGCAGGATGGCGGTGGTCAGGGCGATGGCCGAGGCGGCGGCCGCACTTCGGGAGCGTCGCAGACGCATGGGTGACTCCAAAGATCTCGGGGGTTGTGAGTGCCCAGAAACCTATGCGGAGTCGTGCCGCCGGCACCATGTTCCTGTGTCGGACGGCGAAACAGAACGCCACCTGATGAAACATGCTTGCGCCTGCGCCGCTCACCGGAGTAAAAGGGTGTGCGCCCGGCCGCGCGTCACTCCCAGACCATGAACGGCCGCAGTTCGAGCTGACCGTTGCGCGCCATCGGATGCTTCGCCGCGATCTCGATCGCTTCGTCGAGGTTCTCGCATTCGAGGATGTCGAAGCCGCAGATCCACTCCTTCGTCTCGGCGAAGGGGCCGTCGGTCACGTGCCGACGACCATCGCGCACCCGCACGATCGTGGACTTCGCCGGCGGCTCCAGCACTTCGCCGATGACGCGCTTGCCGTTGGCGTCGAGCTCGTCGACCCACAGGTTCACGTCGGAGTCGTCGGGTGTCGCGTCGGGCTCGTGGTCGGTCACGACGAACATCATGTACTTCATCGGTCATCCTTTCGTTGTCGAACGGTGTCATCAAGACGTCGAACGGGATGCGGCATTGTCGACATTCTTGTGCAGAAAGTTTTCGACGCGTACGGTTCGCGCATGTCGAACGTCCGCGGTGGGCATGGGATGATCGGGGCATGACCGAGCGACTGATGCTCCTCGATACCGCTTCGCTGTACTTCCGCGCGTTCTACGGTGTGCCCGACACGGTCACCGCCCCGAACGGCACGCCGGTGAACGCCGTGCGCGGCCTGCTCGACATCATCGCGAGGCTGGTGAGCGAGTTCGAGCCGACGCAGCTGGTCGCCTGCTGGGACGACTCGTGGCGCCCGCAGTGGCGCGTCGACCTCATCCCGAGCTACAAGGAGCACCGGGTCGCGCGGGTCGCCGACGACGGCACGTCGATCGAGGAGACGCCCGAGAAGCTGGTGGTGCAGATCCCCGTGATCCGGCAGGTTCTCGACGCGTTCGGCATCACGGTGCTCGGCGCCCCCGACCACGAGGCCGACGACGTCATCGGCAGCCTCGCGAGCCAGGCGACGGTGCCGGTGGATGTGGTCACCGGCGACCGTGATCTCTTCCAGCTCGCCGACGACTCGGCCGGCGTGCGCGTGATCTATACCGCGCGAGGCATGAGCAAACTGGAGATCGTGACCGACGAGGTGCTCCGCGGCAAATACGGGATCGGGCCGGAGCAGTACGCGGACTTCGCCGTGATGCGCGGCGACGCATCCGACGGCCTCCCCGGGGTCTCCGGCGTGGGCGAGAAGACCGCGGCGAACCTGCTGGCCGAGTACGGCGACCTAGACACGATCGTCGCCGTCGCCGCCGACCCCGACGAACCGCTCTCGGCCACCCTTCGCGCGCGCCTGCTCGCCGCATCCGACTACCTCCTCGTCGCTCCGAAGGTCGTCGAGGTCGTGCGCGATCTCGACTTCGGGACGGTGGACGCCCGCCTCCGCCCGCTCAGCTCCGACCAGCGCGCAGCGGTCGACGCCCTCGCCGAGGAGTGGGGGCTCGGCGGCTCCGCCGACCGGGCACTCCGCGCGCTCGGGAACAGCTGACCCGTCCGACCTCCAGAACCCCAGAGCTCCAGAGCTCCAGAACTCCAGAACTCCAGACCGATCCGCAGACGAAGGGAAGCAGACATGGCTCAACGACCGTTGCGGTGGGGGTTCGTGGTCACGCTCGGGGCGCTCGGCGCGCTGGCGACAGGCCTCGCGATCTTCAACCTGCGGAGCATCGTGTTCTCCGTCTTCCTGGCCGCGTTCGCGACCGTCGGTCTCGATCCGCTCGTGCGATGGTTCCAGCGGCACGGCATGAAGCGCACTTGGGCGATCGTCACCGTCATCCTGCTGATCGTCGGGGTGCTGGTGGCGATCATCTGGGTCGTGGTGCCGCTCGTCGTCAACCAGATCGCCACCCTGGTGCAGGCGATCCCGCGCGAGGTCGAGAACCTGAAGTCTCAGGGATGGTTCGACGGCAGCAACGAGGCCAGCAACGGCGTTCTCGGTTCGGTGCTCAACTGGATCGCCTCCGAGGTCACGAACCCCCAGGTGATCGCGACCATCGGTTCCGGAGCGGTGGGGCTCGGGTTCACGATCGCGAACGCCATCGCGTCCGGCTTCTTCATCGCCATCCTGACGATCTACTTCGTGGGCAGCTACGACGCCACGAAAGCGGCCGCGTACCGGCTGGTCGCCGCGTCGCACAGAGATGCGTTCATCGGGTACACCGAGCGCATCCTGCAGAACGTCGGCAAATACCTGAGCGGCATGGTGGTGCTGGCGTTCATCAACGCCGTCTACAGCATCATCCTGTTGTTGATCGCCGGGGTGCCGGGAGCGTTCCTGATCGGTATCCTCGCGTTCTTCATCACGCTCATCCCGCTGATCGGCACGATTCTCACGACAGTCGTCATGACGGTGCTCGCGCTCATCCACTCGCCTGTGTCCGGGCTCGTGGTGCTGATCTTCATGCTGATCTACATGCAGGTCGAGGCCTACATCCTGACCCCCAAGGTGATGAGCAAGGCCGTGAAGATCCCGGGTTCGGTCGTGCTCATCTCCGCGCTCGCCGGAGGCACGCTGTTCGGGCTCGCGGGAGCGCTCATCGCCATCCCGATCTCGGCCGGCATCATCCTCATCGTCACGGAGGTCGTGATGCCGGCCAAGGAGCGCACCTAGGCGCCGTCGGACCTGGTGGTCAGACAGCCAGGTCGGGGTCGGAGCCGCGCACGTCGGAGTCGGAGCCGCGCGCCTCGGAGGCGCTGCCTTCGATGCGCTTCTTGAAGTTCTCGAGGTCGGACTTCACGGCGTGGTTGTCGATTCCGAGAGCGGCGCCCGCGGTCTCCACGAGCCCTTCGGGCTTCCAGCCCAGCTGCACGGTGACGCGGGATGCGTCGTCGGCCAGCCGGTGGAACGTCACGACGCCCGACTGGTCTTCGTCGCCACCGACGCTCTTCCACGCGATGCGCTCGTTTTCGATCTGCTCCACGAGCTCGGTGTCGAATTCGCGTTCGGCGCCGGCGATCTTCACGCGCCAGTGGTGGTGCTTGCCGTCCGCGCCGGGGGTGACCTCCTCCACGAACGAGAGATAGTTCGGGAAGAGCTCGAAATTGGACCAGGCCGCATACGCGGTCTCGACGGGGACGGTCAGGTCGATGTGTTCGGTGAGTTCGGTCATGGCCCCAGCTACAACCCCGAACGTCGACTTGGCTACCCCCTCGACCCATCCAGACTCGTTTGGTACTCTCGACCGGGTATGCAGACCGCTAACCCCACCACTTCTCACGGCCGCCGCTCGGCGAGCCGCCACGTGGGGGCGCCGCTGCAGGTCGTGCGGCTCTCGCTGCAGAACCGCATCGCCGTGGGTGTGACCGCTCTGGCTCTGGTCGCCGGACTGTCGATCGCGCCGACCGAGCCCGCCCAGGCCGTCACCGTCATGGCGCCGAGTCAGACGGGCACTGACACGTCGACGACGTCGCCCGTCGTGCAGCAACCGGCGGCGCAGACGTTCGAGGTCGACGCGAACGTCGTGGCTCCGCCGATCACCCGCGACACCACCGAGGCCACCGACGGCGTTCAGACCCTGGCGAACAACGGCACCAACGCCGACTGGGCGAAGCTCGTGCTCATGGACGGCGGCTGGCCGCAGACCGAGCAGAACGTCACAGTGCTGCTGCGCTGGATGCGTCAGGAGAACGGTCCGCCCGACTGGTGGAACCGCAACAACCCTCTGAACAACGGCTACGGCTCGGGCGGTGGCGCAGGCCTCGGAAGCTACGACACTTTGCGGGATGCGGCCCAGTACGCCGCGCTGAACCTCCAGCGCGGCTACCCCGGCATCGTGGCCGGCCTCACCGCTGGAACGTCTGCGGATGCGACAGCGCAGGCGATCTGGGCATCCCCGTGGGCCACCAGCCACTACGCCAACGGTGCGCATTGGAGCACGGCGCCCGTTCCCATCGTGAAGGCGCCTGCCTCCGCGTGGGGTGGATAGGGCTGCGGTCGGTCGGACGACCTGAGTGGTCGACATCGCGCGCGAACCAAAGTGTTTGGGAGGCGCCGACGGGCAGTCGTAACCCCCGTGACGACCGCAAGCCTGCATCGGCGCCTCGCAGAACGATGATACATGTAACCGAACGACTGGTTTGTTCGTTACAGCGAATTCTCGGGTTGCCGCTCGGGAGCGCTGGCTCGCGTAGCCGGCTCGCCCATCCCTGACGCTCGGGCCCGCCCACCCTCCGCCACCCTCTGGGTGCGCGAGCGTGGCCGTTCCGGTCGAGTGTGCCCGCTGCGCCGGCCACTCTCGACCGGAACAGCCACACTCGCCGCAAACGGAAACGCTCGCCCCGGCGTTCGCGGCCTTCCGCATCCCGCCTCCCGGCACCCTCCCCGCCATCGCTCGCCCCCCACCCATCCCGCCCCTGAATGTGGCCGTTCCGGTCGCAACAGCCACACTCGCCGCAAACGGAAACGCTCGCCCGGCGCTCGCCGCCTTCCGCATCCCGCGCCATCCCCGCCATTGCTGGCCCTCCCCGCAATCCCAGCCCTGCCCGCCACCCCAACTCCACGCGCCATCCCTACGCCATCCCCACCCACCATCCCAACGCACACCGCTCAACCCGAACCAGTTGCGCCAAATGCGCCTTTTCGAGCGCTGTAAAGGCGCATATGGCGCAACTCGGTAGCAACGACGGGAACGACGACGGGAACGACGACGGGAACGGCGACGGGAACGGCGACGCGAACGACGGGCGACGGCGAGCGTTCACGGAGCGCCAGGTTAACTCGGTGTGAACACTTGTTTCATGGGGCAGATTGTTATGAACGCGGCGTTCATGAACGCATAAGCTGCACTCGTGAACCAAGCACGTGCCTCGAAGAAGCCCATCCTCGTCCTCGACTTCGACGGCACCGTCGCGGTCGGCGACGCGCCCGTGTGGGCTTACGCGGAGGCGGTGATCGCCGACATCCTCGACGGTGCAGAAGCGACCGCCAGCACCCTGGATGCGAGTTTGCGGGCGCGCCTCGGCGCCTTCCTCGACGGCGAGCCGGGTTCGCCCGCCTACATCGACGGCTACGCCGCGGTCGCCGCGCTCGCCGCAGGGCACGCGGACGACGAGCTCCTCCAGCGTGCGTACAAGACCAGCCGGCGGGCTCTCGCCGGGGGAACGATCGCGGTCTCCGCGCCCGAGGGGCTGGCCGAGATGCTCGACTCGCTGGGGGAGCGGGTCGAGCGGGTGCTCGTCACCAACGCTCCGCTCGACGGCGTGCGGGAGACGCTCGCGGCTATCGGCCTCGCGAGCGTCATCGACCGTGTCGTGACGGATGCGGGCAAGCCCGCCGGCTGGGCCGAGCTGCTTCCTGCGCTGCTCGACGGGCGGGAGCCGGCTGAGCTGCTGTCGGTCGGCGACATCTGGGGGAACGACCTCGAGCAGCCTTTGGCAGCGGGATGCGTCGTCGCCCTCATCGACAGGTTCGGCCACCGCGCGGGCCCGGCGCATCTGGTCGCGTCCGACTTCGCCGGGCTCTACCCGGGCATCCGCGAGTGGGCCCAGTCGCCGGCGGCGTTCGCCGAACGACACAGCGCCGAACGACACAGCGCCGTGCTCTCCTCCACAGTCACGATCTGACCCGAGTTCTCCACCGAAACCGCACCACCCTCTCTCACGCAAACAAACCCGCACAGAATGGGAACGTCATGAAACTCAGAAAGTTCGCCGCCGCCAGCGCCTCGGGCCTCGCCATCCTCGCAGCGCTCGCGCTGAGCGGCTGCGGCGTGCAGCAGCAGACCGCAGCGGGCGCCACCGGAACGGCCGGTGCGAGCGATGTCTGCACCGGCTCGTCCGACGAGTCGGCGAAAGCCCCGACGCAGCTCACCCTGGCGCTCGTCCCCTCCGGCGACGCGAGCAAGCTCGTCGAGACGGTCAAGCCGCTCGAAGACGCGCTCACCAAGCGGCTCGGCATCCCGGTCAAGGGCGTCATCACGCAGGACTACCAGGCGGCCGTCGAGGCGATCGGCAGCAACCAGGCTCAGATCGGCATGCTCCCCAGCCTGCAGATGAGCCAGGCGTGCGACAAGTACGGTGCGGTTCCCGCCCTGCAGACGCAGCGCAACGGCAAGAGCAGCTACGCGGCGCAGTTCTTCACGAACGATCCCGACAAGTACTGCACCGACACCCCGGTCAAGGGTGCGAACGGCATGCTCTACTGCAACGGCACCGAGAAGGGCACGGGTCCCGCCGGGCTCGACAGCATCAAGAAGATCAAGGGCGCGACGGTCTCGCTGCTGCAGGCGGCGTCTCCCGCCGGCTACATCTTCCCGGTCGCTGCGATGAAGAAGGCCGGCATCTCCGTCGACTCCGACATCAAGACCGTGCAGGTCACCGCGAACGACGCGAGTGTGCTCGCGGTCTACAACGGCGACGCCGAGGTGGGCACGAGCTACTGGGATGCGCGCAGCGTCGTGCAGGCCGACACCCCCGACGTCGGCGAGAAGGTCGTGGTCTTCGCGCTGACCGACGAGATCCCGAACGACGGCGCATCCATCAGCAGCAAACTGAGCAAGGCATGGCAGACCAAGATCGCCGACGCGATGAAGGACTACGCGGGCACCCCGGAAGGCGTCAAGGCGCTCACCGCGATCTACCAGATCACCGGGCTGGTCGACGCCGACCCGGCGAGCCTCAAGAAGACGCAAGAGGCTGCGGCCTCCATCGGGCTGGGCTAGGCGCGAAGCGGTCGGCAGAGGCGCAGAAAGAAGAGACAGATGAGCGACAGCACGACGACGGCGCGGCGCACGGGCGCCGGCATCCGGTTCGACGGGGTGGGCGTGACCTACCCCAACGGATACACCGGCCTCCGCGATGTGAACCTCAACATCGAACCGGGGGAGATGGTCGCCGTCGTCGGGCTGTCGGGGGCGGGCAAGTCCACGCTCATCCGCACGATCAACGGTCTGGTGCCCATCACGTCCGGCGAGATCACGGTCGGCGACTACGAGCTCTCCGAGCTGAAGGGCCGAAGGATGCGCACGCTGCGCAGCGAGGTCGGCATGGTGTTCCAGAGTTTCAATCTGGCCAAGCGCACCACCGTGATCAACAACGTGCTGATGGGGCGCCTGCACCACACGTCGGCCTGGCGCACGCTGCTGGCGGCCTGGTCGAAAGACGACGTCGAGCTCGCGATGCAGGCTCTCGAACGGGTCGAGATCGTGTCGAAGGCGTATTCGTCGGCATCCGAGCTCTCGGGCGGTCAACAGCAGCGCGTCGCCATCGCACGGACGCTCGCACAGCAGCCCCGGCTGATCCTCGCCGACGAGCCGGTCGCCTCCCTCGACCCGCCCACCTCACACGTCGTGATGCGCGATCTGCAGCGCATCAACGCCGAGCTCGGCATCACCGTCGTCGTGAACCTGCACTTCCTCGACCTCGCACGGCGTTACGGCACTCGATTGATCGGGCTGCGCAACGGCGAGGTCGTGTTCGACGGCCCGGGAGCCGACGCCGACGAGTCGGTGTTCGAAGCCATCTACGGTCGCTCGCTCACCGCCGAAGACGTGCTCGACGCCCCGGCGGTCCTGCCGTGACGACGGTGACGGGAGGGGGCGCACCCGTTTCGGGAGGCGGCCGCGGCGGCGCTGTCATCATCGGGGCAGCGCGGCCGAGCAAGCCGCGCACGGGCTGGAAGATCGGCGTCGTGCTGGTGGTCGTGGCCGGCATCACGGTCTGGTCGGCGATCGCCGTGCAGGTGGACGTCGGCGCTCTGTTCGCCAACGCGCAGAATGCGTCCAACACGCTCGTCCAGCTGTTCCAGCCCGACTACAGCTTCTTTCCGCAGACCCTTCCCGCGCTGCTTCAGACGGTGCAGATGGCCGTGATCGCCACGGCGGTCAGCGTCATCGTCTCTCTTCCGATCTCCTTCCTCGCCTCCCGGGCCACGAACCCGAACAGCACGGTGCTCCTCGTCGTGCGTTTCGTGATGAACATCGTGCGAAGCGTGCCCGACCTGCTCTACGCGTCGCTGTTCGTCACGGTGGTCGGCACCGGAGCCCTGTCGGGCATCATCGCGCTCGTGCTCTTCAACGTCGGCATCATCGTGAAGCTCGTGTCGGAGGCGCTCGACGGGCTCGACCGCGGCGGCCAGGAGGCGGCGCTCGCCTCAGGCGCGACGTGGTTCAAGGCCAACAGGGCGGCGATGGTGCCCGAGGTGGCGCCCACCTACCTGTCGCAGGCGATCTACGTGCTCGAGTTGAACATCCGGGCGTCGACCGTCATCGGATTGGTCGGCGCGGGTGGTCTCGGCATGCTCATCGACAAGGTGCGCACGTTTTATCAGTACCACTACCTCAGCCTCATCATCTTCGAGATCCTCGTGCTGGTCGTTCTGCTCGAGCTGTTGAGCTCGTTCACGCGTCGGAGGCTCCTGCGATGAGCGCGACCATCGAACGGCAGGCCGCTTCACGCGTGGGCGTCGCCCCACAGCAGCGTCCGCGCAAGCCGGTGCGCGTTGCGCGCGCGATCGTGTGGGTCGTCGTGACCGTGGTCGTGGTGGCCGCCTTCTGGGGCGTCGACATCTCGTGGGATGCGCTCTGGCAGCTGCCGCAGAAGCTGGCGCACTACCTCGGCCTGATGTTCCTGCCGCCGGCCTGGAGCAAGCTCCCGGATGCGCTCGGCGCGACGATGCTCTCCGTCGCCATGGCCTGGTTCGGCACGGTCATCGGCGTCATCGTGTCGTTCCCGCTCAGTCTTCTCGCGACGCGCGGGCTCACTCCGGCCATCGTGCGCTGGCCGCTGCGTGCCGTGTTCGCGGTGCTGCGCGCCGTGCCGGAGGTGGTGATCGCGGTGCTCATGCTGTCGGTGACGGGGCTCACCGCATACACCGGCGCCCTCGCCATCGCGATCGGCTCCATCGGAACGCTGGGCAAGTGGGGCTACGAGAGCTTCGAGTCGGTCGACCGCGGCGCCATCGAAGCCGCCACGGTGACGGGCGGTTCCCGCGTGCAGATCATGCGCTGGGGCGTGTGGCCGAACGCCAAGCCCGACGTGCTCGCGTTCTGGCTCTACCGGTTCGAGATCAACGTTCGCGCCTCCGCCATCCTGGGCCTCATCGGCGCGGGCGGCATCGGAAAGATGCTGATCGACAACATCCAGTTCCGGGTCTGGGATGTGGTCGGGATGCTCATGATCGTCGTGGTCGTCGTCACCATGATCATCGACCAGCTCTCGGGCATGGTGCGGCACCGCATCATCGCGGGCCAGTGGGAGCTGCCCATCGTCACCGCCGTGCGCCGCCGGTCGGCGCGTCGGGCGCGTGCCGAGAGCATCGAGCTGAAGGCCACCGAATAGGGTGGATGACGTGACCTTTCCGCCGCCGACCACCGAGCGTGGTCTGCGCATCCTGCACCTCTCCGACACCCACCTCTTCGGCGACGGCAGCCTGCACTACGGCCGGGTCGACACCCTTGCCGCGCTCGAGCGGGTTCTCGATCGTGCCGCCGAGCTCGACCGGGTGGATGTGGTCGTGGCGTCCGGCGACCTCTCCGACGACGGCAGCGAAGAGTCGTACCGGCTGCTCGCCTCGCGAGTAGGGCCATGGGCCGACGCACGCGACGCGGCCGTCGTCTACGCCATGGGCAACCATGACCTGCGGCCGGGCTTCGAAGCCGTGCTCGGCGCACGGGAGGCCGTGACCGAGGTCGCAGGATTCCGCATCGTCAGCGTCGACACATCCGTGCCGGGAGCGGGCTACGGCAGCATCGACGCAGCACAGCTCGACAGGCTGCGCGATGTGCTCGCGACGCCGTCACCGCACGGAACCGTCGTGGTGCTGCACCATCCGCCGGTGCCCGCGTCGAGCGCCCTGCTGGCCGCGCTCGAGCTTCAGAGTCCGCACGACCTCCTCGAGGTCTGTGCCGCCGGCGATGTGCGACTGATCCTCGCCGGCCACTACCACCACGCCCTCGCCGCTGAGGCGCACGGCATCCCGGTCGTCGTCGCTCCGGGCATCGCGAACACGGCCGACCCGATCGCACGTCCCGGAACCGAGCGCGCCACGATCGGTTCGGGTTTCGCCCTCATCGATCTGCCCGGGGTCACGGATGCGGACGCCCACGACCCCGCCCACGACCCCGCCCACGACCGCGCCCGAGCCGCAGCGCCGCGCGTGCTCTTCGTCGCGGCGCCGAGCGCCGACGACGGCGCCGAACTGTTCGATCTCGATGCCGCCGAGGTCGAGCGCATCGCGGCTGCCGCCGGTCCCGCCGCATGAGCGAGCGTCGCCCGGGCGAGGTCATGGCGACCATCCGTTCCCTTCTTCCGTCTCTGCTCCCCACCGAGCAGGCGGTCGCATCCGTGCTCCTCGAACGATCCACCGAGATCGTCGAGCTGAGCTCTCAGCAGGTGGCCGAGTTGGCCGGTGCGTCGCGCGCCACAGTCGTGCGCACCTGCCAGAGCCTCGGTTTCACCGGGTACCAGCAGCTTCGGGTGCTGCTGGCACGCGATGCCGGGTACCGCCCCGTCGAGCAGGCGCCTGCTCCCGACGGGGCGGCCGGCATCGTCGCCCAGACCTTCACGCACATCGCCGGCCGGGTGAACGACATGCTGGCCCTCCTCGACGCGGATGCCGTGCATCGCGCCGTCGAATCCCTCGCCGTCGCACGCCGCGTGGTGGTGATCGGTAACGGTCTCTCCGCGCCGCTCGCGCTCGACGCAGCGGCCCGCCTCACCAGCGTCGGCCGAGCCGCCGAAGCTCCGCTCGACGTCATCGGCCAGCAGATCACGGCCCGTCTCCTGTCGCCCGACGACGTCGTGCTCGCCATCAGTGGCAGCGGGTCCAACGCTTCCACCCTCCGTACGGTCGACGCCGCGACCGCCGCCGGGGCGTCGGTCATCGCCGTCACGGCCTTCGCCCGCAGTCCGATCGCCCAGGCGGCCGGAACGAGCCTTGTCGTCACCATGCCCGACCTCACCTTCCGCGAGGAGATCACCCTCGCATCCCGCCTTCCGCAGGCGATCCTCATCGAAGGCATCGTCGCGGCGGTCACGCACCGACTCGGCGACTCGGCCCTCCGCGCCAAGAGCCTCGCCCTCGACGCCATCAGCGATAACCTCGCCGAATAGCGCTCCCAAGGGTGTTCTCTTCGCGATCTCTCACCCGAAAGGGGTGAGCGCCGAATTCGACCGCCCGGTATCCTCTGGGAAAGGCTGTATTTCAGAAACGGGGCTCTCGTGGCCGAAGGGGATTTCGACCTCCGCTCGTTTCGGGGACACACCGTCCAGCGCCGGCGCTTGCACCGCGTGCTCGACGATGCCGAAGCGGACGGTCGCTCGACCGTGACCATCACCGCCGGGGCGGGATGGGGCAAGACGACTCTTCTCGATCAGTGGTGCGCCGAGGCGGAGAGACGTCCGCACACCGTCATCCGTGTGGCCGCGCAGCAGCTGGTCGACGCGAACCTGTCTCTGGAGGCGGCACTGCGGTCAGCCTTCGGCGGCGACGCGACCAGGGCCGAGACGGCGACCCCCGTGACGATCGTCATCGACGACGTGCACCTGATCGAGTCCCACGCAGACAGAGGGGTGCTGCAGCGACTCGCCGGGTCGTTGCGCGAACACGAGATGCTCATCCTCAGCGGGCGATCCCAGCCGCTCGGATTCCTCGGCCTGATCAGTCGCCGGTCCGTCACAGACCTTGGTCAATCACAGCTCGCGTTCACGGCCGACGAAACCGAGCAACTGCTCAGCGGCGCCGGATCCGGCGGCCACGGATCCGGCAGCCCCGGACCCGCCATCGACGCGACGTCGATCGCCGAACTTCTCGCACACACGAGGGGCTGGGCATACGGCCTGTCCCTCTTCGCGCAGGTGCTCACCGCCTCGGACGACCCCCGATCAGAGGTCGCCCGGTTCACCGGAGACCCGCGCCCGCCCGCCGACTATCTGGTCGCGGCATTTCTCGCCGTGCTTCCGGAGGCCACGCAGAATTCTCTGCTCGCCCTGTCGGTGGTCGACGACGTGACGATCCCCTTGGCGATGCACCTGACAGACTGCCGCGACATCGGCACGCTGCTGGAGTCGTTGAGCGTCAACACCACGCTCGTGCGCCGGGGGCGGGAAAACCATGAGGGTCCCCGCTACACCTTCGACGAACTTCTGCGAGCCACCCTGCTCGCCGAACAGCGGCGGCGCGACGCTCGTCGGCTGCTGAACCTGCACGAGGCCGCGAGTGCCTGGCTGACCGAGAACGGCGAGTTCGCCGCCGGTCTCGACCAGGCGATCCGCTCGGAGTCGACCGACCTCACCCATCGCCTGCTGCGGTTGCACGGCCTCGGCCTGGTGTTCAGCGGCGCGGCGCCGGTCGTGCACAGCGCCATCGGGATGCTCGAAGACAGGGCGGTGATCACCGGCACCACGGCCACGCTCTCCGCCCTGCTGGCGGCGCCGTATCAGCTCGATTCGGTGCGGCTCGACCATTTCATCCGTCTCGCCTTGGAAGGGTTCGAACGGTATTCGGTGGCGAGCCAGGTCGTTGTGGATGCGTTGCTCGTGATGCGCGCGAAAGAGAAGGAGACCATCCAGGCCGCTCTGCGCACGCTCGAGGAGGCCGTTGCGAGGGCTGAGAGTGAGCCCTCCGGCTGTGCGAATCCGTCGAACATGCTCGACGCGCGGCTCTTCGCCGAGGCGGCCAGAGCGTTCGGTGCTCTGAACCTGGGCGACTTCGAGTCGGCGTTGCAGATCGGTGCGCGGGCCGTGGAGAGCGCGGAGGAGTCGTCGCGTCCGTGGCTCGCGCTCATGCTGGCCGACATCGCGGGGTACGCGGCGGCGCGGCAAGGAGACTGGCGGCAGCAACTCAGCCTCGAGCACCGCGTCGCAGCGAGAACCGCCCAGAATTCGACGCCCCGTGACATCGTCTCCGCCCACTCGGCCTTTCTGAACGCGGCGGCGGCATACCAATCCGGCGAGCCGTACGATGTGGCACGCCTGACCGACATCGTGCAGACGCAGTGGCGGTTTCTCGACCCGGGCCTGTCCCTGCCGCCTCGGGTGCTGACCCTTTTGTTCAAGCTCGACGGCGCCGACAACCAGCGCGCACTGTACGACGAGATGGAGCGCTTGCTCGCTGTCAGCCTCACCAGGCATCCACGCACGCTCGCTACCGGCTCGTACCGTTTCATCGACCTGACGCTCCGGTTCCGCGGGCGGTCCAACGCAAGAGACGCGGTTGCGATGTTGGCCAGGGCTCTGGGGCAGGATGCGTTCGAGGTGCGTCTCGCGAACGCCCACCTCCACGCAGGCACCGCCGCGCAGGGAGCGCACGAGCTCGGCCTCGAAGCCGAGCTGCGCAGGGGACCTCTGGCGTGGCACGGCAGCAATCTCGTTCTCGGCTGGCTTCTGCTGGCCGGCTGGGCTGCGGAGTCGGGGCGGCAGGAGCTGACTCTGACCCGGTTGCAGCGCGCGCTCGAGCTCGGGCAGCTGATGAACGCACGCCGCCCCTTTCTCGCCGGTGGAGCAGCGGCCGCTCGTCTCGTCGAAGAGAGGCTCGGCAGTTTCGGCGTGACCGAGGAGTTCGCGGAGTCGGTGGTCGAAGCGGCTCACCGCCTGGTCTCCGGCGTCACGAAGACGTCCCCGGATGCGGGTCAGCTCACGCCGCGTGAGCGGGCGCTCCTCCGGGAGCTTCCGCTGCACCAGAGCGTCGGCGACATCGCCCGCAAGCACAGTGTGAGCCCGAACACCGTCAAGACCCACCTGCGTTCGATCTATCAGAAGCTCGGCGCCGGCGACCGAACGTCGGCCGTCGAGAACGCCCGCAGGGTCGGGCTGCTCTAAGAACCTCACCCGCCCCGGGGGATACCCCCACCGTGCGCGACACGACAGCATCACAGACACGTCCACCTGGGGGTCTCAATATGTTCGCTGGTCATGTCCGCCGTTCGTCCGTTGCTCGTCACGGTGGAGGTGACCCAGACCCGACGACCGCGCGGGTGACGGCGTCGCCGTCGACATCATCCGCTTCGTCGTTGTTCCGGGCGACGGCGCTCGGCACCGCCATCGCGCTCGCGCTCGTCGGCACGACCGCCCTGTCGGCGCAGGCCGCTCCCGGCGACACCTCGAACGCGACGGGGCAGTACCTGAGCGGTTCGCTGCTCGGCCTCGACGCGGCGCTGGTCGCATCCCTCGACGGTGAGAGCGCGCAGAGCACGGGCGTCGACCAGACGAACGCGAACAACCTGAACGTCGGCGCGCTCGGGCTCGTCACGCTCAGCGCGCCGGGGGGCATCCAGCTACCCATCGATCTCGGTTCGGTCGGCACGGTCTCGCAGTACGCTTCGGCGCTCGGCACCGGCGCGTCCGTGGGTGCTTCCGGCCTCACCGCGGCGAACGGCGACATCGGCACGGGCATCACACCCGCCCCCGGGGTCGCACCCGGGCCGCTCCACCTGAATCTCGCCCAGGCGGTCTCTTCTCTCGGACTTCCGACGGCTACACTCAACGAGCTCGCGCAGCTCGATCTGACCGCCGGAGTGACGGCGGGGCGGGCGGCTCAGGCCGCACCGGCAGCGGCCACCGGGTCCTACTCCCTCGCCGATGTCGGACTCAGCTTTCAGAGCCCCACCGTCGCGGGGCTGAGCTCGGCGATCAACACCCAGGTGGGCTCTGTGCAGACCCTGGTGAACGGACTCGCCGGCCCCAGCGGCACGCTCGCGCAGGCACTGGGGCTGCTCAACGTCGGTGGACTGCTCAGCGTGAACGCGTCGGTCGACGCCTCGAACCTGCAGGCATCCGTCGCGCCTCTGCTGACGGGGCCGATCACTGATCCCGCCTATCCGGGCATCACTCTCGACCTGTCGACGGGCACTGTGTCTGTCGACCTCGGAGCGATCACGGCTCTCGAAGGGCTGGCCCCGAACACCGACCTGCTGACGGATGCGGTGATCACCGAGATCGGTAACCGCGTCACCGGCCTGGTCGGGGCGCTCCTCACCCGCGTGACCGACGTTCTCACGACGACCATTGACGGACTCGGCGTCGACATCTCCGCTTCGCTGCCCATCCTCGGGCCGGTCATCACCGTTGACGCCACGATCGGCAGCCTGCTCTCCAACAGCCCGGCCGGCATCACCGTCGCCGGCATCCCGATCAACGCCGGGGCGGTGCTGTCGGCACTCCTTCCGCCGCTGCAGGCGATCGGCCCGGCCGTGACCGCGATCGGTCCGGCGGTGATCGCCCCGATCGCTTCGACGCTGATCCCGGCGCTCAAGCCGGTTCTCAACGGGGTGCTCACGCTGACGGTCAACAACCAGGCGACGGCCGGTGGCGTCTTCACCGAGACCGCGCTGCGCGCCACGGTGCTGCCTGCCGCGTCCGCGCTCATTCTGAACATCGCATCCGCCACCGTCGGCCCCAACGCGCTCGCTGCGCCCCCGACGATCACCGCCGTCGCACCGGCGAGCGGGCCCGAGACCGGCGGCACCCCAGTGACGATCACCGGCACCGGCTTCACCGGCGCGACCGGAGTCACGTTCGGCGGCGACGCGGGCACCGCGTTCACGATCGTGGACGACACGACGATCACCGTCACCACCCCGCCCCACGCGCCGGGTGCCGTTGATGTGGTCGTGCAGTCACCGTTCGGCGACTCGGTTCCCGGCGCGTTCACCTTCCTGCCGGTCCCCGCTGTCACCGGCATCGCGCCGATCCACGGTCCGGAGACCGGCGGCACCGCCGTCACCGTGACCGGAACCGGGTTCACCGGCGCGACCGGCGTCACGTTCGGCGGCGACCCGGGCATCGCCTTCACGGTGGTGAACGACACGACCATCACCGTCACGACTCCCGCTCATGCTCCGGGCGCGGTGGATGTGGTGGTGCAGCACCCGAACGGCGACTCGGCGCCCGGCGACTTCACGTTCGACGCACTGCCTGTCGTCACCGGGGTCGCTCCCGACCACGGTCCGGAGACGGGTGGCACACCCGTGACGATCACCGGCTCGGGCTTCACCGGCTCGACCGGTGTCACGTTCGCCGGCACGCCGGCAACGGATGTCACGGTCGTGAACGACACGACGATCACCGCGACGAGCCCGGCGCACGCTCCGGGTGCGGTGGATGTGGTGGTGCAGAACCCGAACGGCGATTCGGCTCCCGGCGACTTCACCTTCGACCAGGTTCCGGTCCTCATCTCTCTTACGCCTGACACGGGACCGGAGACCGGCGGCACTCCCGTGACGATCACCGGCACGGGCTTCACCGGCGCCACCGGCGTCACCTTCGGCGGCACGGCAGGCACGGCGTTCACCGTGGTGAATGACACGACGATCACCGTCGACTCCCCGGCGCACGCGCCAGGACTGGTGGACGTGGTGGTGCAGCACCCGAGCGGAGACGCGGCGCCTGGCGACTTCACGTTCACAGCGCTTCCGACAGTGACCGGACTGAGCCCGAACCACGGACCAGAGACGGGCGGAACCGTGGTGACCATCACGGGTAGCGGGCTCACCGGGACGACCGGCGTCACATTCGACGGCACGCCGGGCACGGGCGTCACCGTCGTCGACGACTCCACGATCACCGTCACGACCCCGGCCGGCGGCCCGGGCGCGGTGAGCGTCGTAGTGCAGTCGCCCGCCGGTGACACGGATGCCGGAGACTTCACGTTCGATGCGGTGCCGGCCATCGCATCCCTCGACCCGACGAGCGGTCCGCAGACCGGCGGCACGGTCGTGACGATCACGGGCACGGGCTTCACCGGCTCGACGGGTGTGACCTTCGACGGCGTCGCGGGCACCGCGGTCACCGTCGTCGACGACACGACGATCACCGTGACGACTCCTCCGCACCTGCCCGGCCCGGTGGATGTGGTCGTGCAGAACCCGAACGGAGCCTCCGCTCCCGCCGACTACACCTACGTCGCGGTGGCCGGTGCGACCACGATCACCGGCCTCACCCCCGACCACGGACCAGTTGCCGGCGGAACGGTCGTCACGATCACCGGAACCGCCTTCACGGGCGCCACGCAGGTGACCTTCGACGGAACGCCCGGAACGGCGCTGACGGTGGTGAACGACACGACGATCACCGTCACCACGCCCGCGCACGCCGCGGGCCCCGTGGATGCAGTGGTCACCGGCGCGACGAGCACCTCACCCGCCGAGACGTACACCTACGACCCGTCGACGACGGTCGACACGGTGACCCCCGGTTCCGGTCCTGAGTCGGGCGGCACCACGGTGACCATCGCCGGCCAGTGCTTCACCGGCGCGACCGGTGTGCTCTTCGGAGCCACACCGGCCACGAGCTTCACCGTGGTGGACGACGCGACGATCACGGCCGTGACCCCGGCGGGCGTCGGCATCGTCGACGTCACCGTCGTCGGCGCAGGCACCTGCGGCACCGGCACCATCGGCGACGGATTCGTCTACATCCAGCCGCCCGCGGCGGGCGGTGGTGGCGGAGCGGCCACCGCCGGCAGTGGGGGCGGACTGGCCGGCACCGGATCCGACACCGGCGGCGCATCCCTGATCGCCGGTCTGGCCGTGCTCCTGATGCTCGCCGGAGCGGTCGCGGTCGCGCGGCGGCGCCACACGGAAAAGTCCTGACCGGGCTGTCTCGGCCCGGTCGAGAAGAACGGAGATCATCATGACGCACACGGATGCTGTGACAGGGGCCCCGCCCGAGAGCGGTCGGAGGCGAGGGTTCCGCTCACGGCGGGTGAAGGCCATCCTCGCCGGCGGTCTGGTGCTCGGCGTCGGAGCGGCGGTCACCCTGGCGGCCTGGAACGACTCGGAGTTCGCCCAGGGAACGTTCACGGCGGGCACGTTCAACCTCGTCGGCAGCACAGACGGCACCACCTTCACCGACCACGCGACGGCGGGAACGCCCGCCACGCTGGGATTCACGGTGAACGCAGCAAGCCTGTCTCCCGGTGCCGTCACGACCGCCCCGTTCGCCGTGGAACTCGCCGCGAACACCACCAACGACGCCGTGGTGACCGTCTCGGGCGCAGGATCGACCGGAACGGTCGCCCAGCTCACCTACGAGCTGCTGCAGACGACCACGTTCGGCTGCACCACCAGCACGACGGGAACCACGGTCGTGCCGGCGGGAACAGCCCTCACCACTGTCCCGGCGTCCACGACGTTCCCGCTCGTCCACGGAACCGGTGGTGCGGCGGGGGCACCGGTCTTCCTCTGCTACAAGGTCACGGCGGGAGCCGGCCTCGTGCAAGGGCAGACCGGATCGGCCACCTGGCAGTTCGCGGCGGCCTCGCAGTAGGCGCGCCGTGACGCAGGTGAGGTCGCCCAGCAGCCGGAGGATTCGGGCACTCCGGCTGCGGGCGATCCTGGCCGGCGGGCTGGTGCTGGGGGTGGGAGCGACCATGACCCTTGCCGCGTGGACGGACAACGAGTTCGCCACCGGCTCCTTCACCTCGTCGGTGTTCGATACGCAGTCGAGCGTGAACGGGGCCGCATACGCGGACAACAATGTGTCCCCAGGGCCAACGGTGTCGCTCAGCGGGCCGTTCGCGCCGGGGGTCTCCGCCTACCTGCCGGTGCTCATCCGCACCAAGACCAACTCGGTGGCGGGAACGGTCGTGCTGAACGGCGCGACACTGGGCGGCACGGATGCGGCGACGCTCGGAGCCGCACTCGTCTACCGTGTCGTGCGCACCACCGGCACCTGCGCGGCCAGTGCGTTCACCGGCACCCCGACCTTCGTCGTCGGCGCCGCCGGCACTCAGCGAGCACTCACCGCGGGACAGGAGACCGGCGTCTCGAACGCGCTCGCCGCGGCGACGAGCGCCGCGCCGGGGGCTGCCACCGGCTTCTGCTTCGAGGTGACCCTGCCCGCGGGCGCGGCGAACACGCTGCAGGGCAAGACCGCAACGGCCACCTGGCAGTTCGTGGCGACATCGAGCTAGGTGGTCACCATGCCCCATCGTCGTCGTCGCTCGCGCCTGGCGCGGCTCGGCAACCTCGCGCTCACCCTGGCGGCGGTGGGCGGTGTCCTGTGCATCGTCGCGGTGATCGCCGCGGCTGTCTTCCACGTCAGTCTCATCATGTTCAAGACGGGATCGATGACGCCGGCCATCCCGGCGGGGTCGCTCGCGCTGGTGCGTGAGGTTCCCGCCGGCGAGGTGCGGGCCGGGGATGTGGTCACGGTCGATCGTGAGAACGCCCTGCCGATCACCCACCGCGTGGTGTCGGCCGTTCCGCAGCCCGGCGGCACCACCGCGCTGACCCTGCGCGGTGACGCCAACCCGCAGAACGATCCGGAGCCCTACCGTGTGCGGACCGTGCGGCTCGTGATCGCGAGCGTGCCGGGAGCCGCGCAGGTCGTGGTGCTCGCCTCGAACCCGTTCGTGCTCGGCGCGGTGACCGTCGGCGCGTCGGTGCTGGTGGGGTGGGCGTTCTGGCCGCGACGGCGCGACGACGACGAGCTCGCGGGCGGCGACCCCGCCCACGGCGAGCCGATGCCGGTCGCCGGGGGAGCATCGCAGGGCACGCGCATCCTGAGCCTCTTCCTGGTCGCCGCACTGCCGTTCATGGGAACGCTCGTGCATCCGTCGGGTGCACGAGCCGACACGACCGAGACCGTCGTCAGCAGCCGCTACCTCACGCTGACGTCGCTCGCCGACAGCGACGACATGTCCGCGTTGCGGCCCGAGCGGCCGGTGCGCTGGGTGGTCGGAGTGGCCGCGCATCCGCCCGACCCGGCTCCGATCTCCATCGGTTTGAGCGCCACCGGCGCTCTGGCCGCCGCCGGCGGACTGCGCGTGTCGGTGCTGGCGTGCACGCAGCGCTGGATAGGCGGGCGGTGCCCTGGTGTGCGCCTCCGGATGCTCGACGAGCAGCGACTCACGCGGGCCATCGCAGGCGCGGGCGCCGACGGCATCCGGTTGCTCGGAACGATGCCGTCGAGCGAGCAGCGCTGGCTGGCCGTCGACGTGACCCTCCCAGCTGGCTGGAGCCCCGGGAGCAGCGCGGCCCTGCGCATCCACGTCTGGGGCGCCGGTGACAGCGCGGAGACCCCGGGGCGGTCGGCGCAGCTCTCGGCCACCGGCTCTGCAGTATCCGGCGGTGTGTTCGCGCTCGCCGGAGGGGCGGTGCTCGTCGGTCTCATGCTCGCGGCAGCCGCGAGACGCCGGCGCCGGCCGAGCGCGCTGCAAGCGGGGGAGCGTGGCCGATGAGACGCGCGCTGACGGTCGTGGCCGTCGCGGGAATGCTCGTGGCGGGGCTGGGCGTGCATCCCGCGACGACGGAGGCGGCCTGGTCGCGAGACGGATTCGTCACCTCGACCGCGGTCTCCGGTGTGCTGAACGCCGTACCGACCGTTGCCTGTGGTCAGGCGTCCGGCCTCATCGCGGTGAGCATCCCCATCACCTGGACGGCGCCTCCGACGACCGGGAACGGGGTGGCGCCGACCGCCTACCGCATCGATTACGCCGGCACCGCGGGTTCGGGGTCGACCACCTCATCCACCACCAGCGTCGGCGTTCCCGGAAGCGCGCTCACGGTCGCGGGCACGCTCGTCGTGAGTGTCTACGCCACCCGCGGCGCCTGGGTGTCGCCCGCGCCGCTGCAGACCCGAACGATCACCACCACGCTCGGAGCGCTCGGGATCATCGTGGGCTGGACCTGCGCCTAGCGCGTAGCCCTTGCCGGTCGAGCCACCAGACAGGCGGGGCTGGGCGGCGCGGGGTCAGGCGAACTCGGAGGAACGGCTGAAGGATCGGCGGTACGAGGTGGGAGCGACCCCGACCTCCTGATCGAAGTGATGCCGGAACAGCGTCGCGCTGCCGAAGCCGCACTGCCGCGCGACCTCGTCGATGGGCAGCTCGGTCGTCTCGAGCAGCAACCGGGCGTGCAGGATGCGCTGGCGCGTCAGCCACTGCATGGGCGACGCCCCCGTCTCGGCCACGAATCGGCGCGAGAAGCTGCGGGTCGACATGTGCACCCTGGCGGCCATCGCCGTCACGGTGTGGTTCTCGTCGAGGCGCGATCCCAGGTCGTCGATGAGCTCGCTGAACGTGTCGTCGGTGCAGTCGCTCACGGGGCGCTCGATGTACTGGCGCTGGCCGCCGTCGCGCTGGGGCGGCACCACCATGTTGCGGGCGATCGTGTTGGCGAAGGCGCTGCCGAGCTCGCGGCGCACGAGGTGCAGGCTCGCATCCACGCCCGCGGCGGTGCCGGCGCTGGTGATGAGATTGCCGTCGTCGACGAAGAGCACGTCGGGATTCACTCGCGCCTCGGGAAAGCGCCGCGCCAGAGCGTCCGTGTAGCGCCAGTGCGTGGTGCACGGCCTGCCGTCGAGCAGGCCGGCGGCACCCAGCAGAAAGGCGCCGGAGCACACGCTCAGCAGGATGGCGCCGCGCGCGTCGGCCCGGCGAAGCGCGTCGAGCAGCTCCTCGGGGTAGTCGTCGCGGATGCGCGCGGCCGGCACGGCGATCAGGTCGGCGTCTTCCATGGCCTCGAGGCTGAACGGCGGGATGATCGACGCGCCGGTCGGGTTCGCCAGGGGAACGCCGGGCTCGATGCCACAGACGCGGAAGTCGAACGGGGGCAGGTTCGCGTAGCTCCGGTCGAGGCCGAACACTTCGCACACCACCCCGAACTCGAACATGGCGAAGTCGTCGATGAGGGGTACCGCTACCGAGTGCAGCATGACGCCAAGTCTACTGGCCGAATCTTTACGAAGATAGACCTAAGGCCATCTCGTGGCCGAATCTTTTCGGTCGTAACGTCTGAGACATGGCAAACAACACTTGGGCACAAGGAATCGATCACGGGTGGATCGCCCGCACCCGCAGCACGACGACGGCCGTCGAGAGCATCCCGCGCCGCCGCCGGTTCGTCTTGAGCGACTGGCTGGCGTCCGCTCGTCAGGCCCGCGGCGAGAGCGTCACGCGGGAGACGCAGCGCGCATACGGCGACCTGCAGGCCGCGCGCGACGCGCGCGAATCCGGTCGCTGAGGGCTGGGGTCCGCCGGGTCAGAACGCGAAGACCTGGCCGAACACGATGACCAGGATGAGGAAGACGCCGACGATCCCGCCGATCACGGTGAGCGTTCGAGACGACAGTTTCGCTATCCCGAACCCGACGATGAACGGTAGGGCCAGGCAGAGCAGGGCGAGAATCCACCAGAACGCCTGGTAGCCGAACTGCGACGCCGACTCGAGGCGCCCGCCGAACAGCCTCTGGGTCGCAGGATGCGTTGCGAACGCGATGCAGGCCGACAGCGGATAGGCGATGAGCACCGCCACGATCAGCCCGGCGAACGCTCCCCAGTGGCCTCTGCCGACGCCCACTCCGATGTCGAGTGGCTCTTCACGATGCGGTCCCTGCCTGCTCTTCGTGCTCATGGGCACAGCATAGGGCTCTCGCGCGCGGACCTCCGCAGGAATAGGCTCCCGAATGTGAGCGTAAGCGCGCTTCGAAGGAGGCCTGACATGGCTCTCGGCTCGACACTGCACCACACGCACGGCCCGTTCTCCGACGGCTTCTTCCACAACCCCGACTTCGACTACGACCTGCGCGTCGTGCTCGGGCACGCGTTCTCGGGGGCCGCCGACACCGGCGAAGTGCTCGCCGCGGTCGAGTCCGTCGGCGAACGCGACCACGAGGCGTGGTTCGCCGCCTGGCTGGGGCTGGGCTCGCGCATCCGCGCCGAAGCCGACGACCAGGCCGCCGCTGGGCACGACGTGAGCGCCTCGCGCTCGTATCTGCGCGCGGCCGCCTATCTGGGCGCCGCCCTCAACGCCGTCGCGTCGCTCCCGTCGTCCGACGCCCTGCTTCCGACCTTCCAGGCCCATCGTGCCGCCTGGGATCGGTTCGTCGACACGACGCCCGTCTCGATCCATCGCGTGAGCATCCCTTACGAGGGGATGTCGCTGCCGGGCTACTTCTTCCGGCCGTGGGGCGCCGCCGGGTCGGGACGCACCCTGATCATGAACAACGGGAGCGACGGCCCCATCAGCTCACTCTGGGCTTCCGGCGGTGCCGGCGCGCTGCAGCGCGGCTACAACGTGCTGATGTTCGACGGCCCGGGTCAGCAGTCGATGCTGTTCGAGCACGGCGTTCCGTTCCGTCATGACTGGGAGGCGGTGATCACCCCGGTCGTCGAGTACCTGCTCGGCCGCGACGACGTGCACCGGGACAAGCTCGCCATCTACGGCATCAGCCAGGCCGGCTACTGGGTGCCGCGGGCGCTCGCCTTCGAGCACCGCATCGCCGCCGCCATCGTCGACCCCGGTGTCGTCGACGTCTCCACCTCGTGGACCTCCCATCTGCCGAAAAGCATGATGAAGCTGCTCGCCGCGGGCGAGAAGGAGAGGTTCGACCGCGACATGGAGCTCGCCCTGAAGTTCTCGCCGGATCTGGCGCGCACGTGGAGCTTTCGCGCCCGGCCATATAAGACGGACGGCTATTACGACACCATCAAAGCGGTGCTCAACTATCGCCTCGACAACGTCGCCTCGTCGATCGCCACCCCGCTCCTGATCACCGCGCCCGAAGACGAGCAGTTCTGGCCAGGGCAATCGAGCCGGCTCGCCGAGCTCACACCAGCCGTCTCGACGCTCGTGCCGTTCAGCGCCGACGAGGGCGCCAACTTCCATTGCGAGCCCCTCGCCCGCTCGCTCGTCGATCAGCGCATGTTCGACTGGCTGGATGCCCGCCTCGTCTGACTGTGCGACAGGTCTAGACGCGCATCTGCCCAGAACGGTAGGTTCGGCGCAAGCGGGCGTATCCGCGCTCGGAAGCTGGAGGGGATCATCGTGTCATTCTGGGACAACTTCTGGAACATCATTTGGATCTTCTTCTGGAGCTTCGCGTTCATCGCGTACCTCTTCGCCCTGTTCTCGATCATCGGAGACCTGTTCCGCGACCACAAGCTGAACGGCTGGTGGAAGGCGTTGTGGGTCCTCTTCCTGATCTTCGTGCCCTTCCTCACCGCACTGGTCTACCTGATCGCTCGCGGGCCCGGGATGGCCGAACGTGCCCAGAAGCAGGCGCGAGAAGTGCAACAGGCCACCGACACCTACATTCGGCAGGTCGCCGTCGCCAGCCCGGCCGACGAGATCGCCAAGGCCAAAGCGCTGCTCGACAGCGGCACGATCACGCAGGCCGAGTTCGATCACCTGAAGGCCCGGGCTCTCGCGCACGACGCGGGCGCATCGGCGGGAGCGCACGCCGCGCCGCCGGCGCCGTCCGCACCGGCAGCGCCGGACCACGTCGGCTGAGCCCGGCGGTCTCGACCTCGACGCCGCGACAGATGTCGATGCATCCGGAAGAGGCGCCACCGAGGACGGGTGACGGGCGTCAGCCGGCGCGACGCTGCAGCAGCGGCGAACGCTCCGGATGCGCCTCGAACCAGTCGGCGACATACCAGCACATCGGCACGATCTTGAGGTCGGTGTTCGCTTCGATGTCGTTCACCGCGAACTCGACGAGCTGCCCTGCGTAGCCGTGCCCGCGATCCGTCGGCACCGTGTACGCGCGGGTGAGTGAGATCGTGCCGCCCAGCACGCTGTAGTCGAGAACGCCGACCAGCCGGCCGTCGATGTGCATCGCGTAGCGCTTCGCATCCTTCTCGTCGCTGAACTCTGTGGCCATGCGCTCATGGTACGTCCGTCGCGCGGGCGTGCAAGCCGCGGTAGTGTGATTTCGTGGGATCCCGACCCGCACCCGACGGGACTCCGCGCATTCGCACACCGCGTCGAGCCACAGCAGGCCAGGCCGCAAGCGACAGACGTCGCTTGCGAACCGAGATCTGGAGCTGTTGTGACCATCGAAACCCCGTCGCCCGCACTGTCGCCCGCGCACGAGGCCCTGCTCGCCCAAGTGCCCATCCGCCCGCACTCCGTCATCGACGTCGAGACCGTCGACTACGACCACGAAGGCCTCCCGTTGCAGGGCTACCTCGCCCGGGATGTCCAAGCCGACGAGCGCAGACCGGCCGTGCTCATCCTGCACGACTGGCACGGCGTCGGAGACAACGTGCGGATGCGCGCCCAGATGCTCGCCCGCCTCGGCTACGTCGCGTTCGCGGCCGACCTCTACGGAGCGGATGTGCGCCCTACCGGCGACGACGCCTCCGCCGAAGCGGGCAAGTACTATCGCGACCTGCCCCTGCTGCGCAGCAGGGTGGCCGCCGCGTTCACTTGGCTGCTGCAGCATCCCGCGGTCGACCCGGCTCGTCTCGCGGTCATCGGCTACTGCTTCGGCGGCACCGCCGCACTGGAGTTCGCCCGAACCGGCGCTCCGCTGCGCGGTGTCGTCTCGTTCCACGCCGGCCTCATCGCCCACGATCCCAGCGATGCGGCCGGAATCGCGGCCTCCCTGCTCGTGCTCACCGGCGGCTCCGACCCCGTGGTTCCGGATGAGGCGGTCGCCGCCTTCGAGAACGAGCTGCGCGCCGCGCCCCACATCGACTGGCAGGTCACCACATACTCCGGTGCGCCCCACGCCTTCACCATCCCGGGCACCGACCGCTACCGCCCCGTCGCCGACGCCCGCAGCTGGCGTGCCATGGCCTGCTTCCTAGACGAGGTCTTCGCCTAGCTCCCTCTTTCCTTCCTTCCCGCCCGCCGCCCCCCTCCATTCGTGCCAAAAGTGCCGCTGGCGCCGCCCGAAGTGCACTTTTGCCACGAGTGGTCGCGAATTGGCGGTGGTCGGCGGCATCATGTAGGCTCTAACCCGGTCCGCGAGCGTTCAGTTCGAGGCCATGCGCCCGTAGCTCAACGGATAGAGCATCTGACTACGGATCAGAAGGTTGGGGGTTCGAATCCCTCCGGGCGCACACTGGTTGAGACAGTAAATGAGACCCCCGCTTCGAGCGGGGGTTTCGCTTTTCTGTCGACGTTCGCGGGGTGGCACGCCGATGGGCAGTGCTCCCCGTTGCCGTGCGGAGCGTCGTCGTTAGAGTGGCAGAGCACCCTGCAGCGCAGAGTTGGACGGGGATGCGTCGAAGGAGTAGCCATGACCGACCGCCCCGAGCCGACCCCGTCGCAGGAACCGCAGCCGGAACCGCAGCAACCGCAACAGCCGCAGCCGGAACCCCAGGAACCGCAGCCACCGCAGCAGCAACCGCCCCAGGAGCCGCAGCCGTACCCAGCACAGCCACTGCAGCCGCAGGGCCAGCCGCCCTACCAGCCGCCGTATCCCCAGCAGGCTCCGCAGTACGCGCAACCCGGCCAGCCGCAGTTCGCCGCGCCCGGCCAGCCGCCGTACGGCGCCCCGCCCGCCCCGCCCGCCCCGCCGCGCCGCGGGTTGGGCCGCGGAGCGCTGTTCGGCATCCTCGGCGGCGTGCTGGCGGTCATCGTCGTGGTGGTGCTCGTCATCGTGTTCGCGATCGTCCCAGCGGTGAGCCGCGCTTCGGGTGCAGGGGCCGCCGACGCGGTGAAGGGGTACCTCACCGCGCTCGCGGCGTCTGACGCGAAGAAGGCTCTGACTTTCCTGTCCGACGAGCCGGCCGACAAGAGCCTCCTGACCGCCGATGTGCTGCGCGCCTCCAACGAGAAGGCGCCGCTGAAGAAGATCAAGGTCGTCAAGCCCACCGGCAAGGGGAGCACGATCGCCCACGTGCTCGCCAAGTATTCGATCGGCGACACCCCGGTGACGGTCGACTATTCGGCGTACCGCGACGACGACGGCGACTGGAAGGTCGGCGGCGGCACGACCTCGATCGACCTCGGCGACAGATTCTCCGGGCTGGCCATCACGGTGAACGGCGTCGAGTCGTCGCAGAGCCCCATCGTCGTCTTCCCTGGTGCGTACACTCTCGCAACGACCACCCCGAACTTCGCGATCGGCGGCGACGCGACGGTGATCGCGCCCGGCGGGTTCGAGAGCCCGTCTTTGACCGGTCTCAAGGTCTCGCTCACCGACGAGGGCAAGGCTGCGTTCCGTCAAGCGGTGACCGCCGCGGTGAACGAGTGCCTCGCCTCGAAGAGCCTGGCTGCGGGATGCGGGCTCACCGTGCCGGAGACGCTCAGCGATGGCACGAAACTCGTCGACGGCACACTGACCCGAACCCTGAGCGCCGACGGCCAGGCGAAGCTGGCCTCGCTCGCCCCGGTCGACAGCCTCACCGCTCCTCTGAACGTGCGCGGCGAGTCGATCGGTGGCGTCGACACGACCGCGCAGTGCGAGAAGAACGGCCGGTCGGGCACGTGTTCGGTGCTCTTCGGTCCGTCGCTCGGCGAACCGCTCGTCGACTTCTCCGCCGACCCGCTCGTCGTCCGCTGGGACTAGCGGCGAACCGACCACGCCTACAGTTGGACCATGAGTAACCCTGCTGCACCGCGACCCGTCACCGTCGTCACCGGGGGGAGCCGAGGCATCGGCCGCGCCATCGCCGAAAGGCTCGCGGCCGACGGCCACGACCTCGTGATCACCTATCGTGTCGGGGCTGCCGAGGCCGAGGCTGTCGCGGCTTCGCTCCGTGAACGGGGCGCCGCTGTGCTCGTGGTTCAGGCAGACCTGGAGGTAGCGGAGGATGCGGCCCGCATCATCCCCGCCGCTCTCCAGCATTTCGGGCGGATCACCGGGCTGGTCAACAACGCCGGGATCACGGGCATGATCGGCGACTTCCTCGACGTCGACCCAGAGGAGTCTCGGGCCGTGTTCGCGATCAACGATCTGGCGCCGATCATCCTCAGCAAGCAGGCGATCGCGCACATGTCCACCGCAGAGGGCGGGGCGGGTGGGGCCATCGTCAACATCTCGTCGGGCGCCGCGACGAGCGGGGCGCCGAACACCTACATCCCGTATGCGATGAGCAAGGCCGCCCTGGATGCGCTGACCATCGGGCTGGCCAAGGAGTTCGGCCCTGCGGGGGTGCGCGTGAACACCGTGTCTCCCGGAACGACGCACACCGAGATCCACGCCGCCGCGGGGCGCCCGAATGCTCCGGCGGAGCGTGCGGGCGGCATCCCCATGCGACGCGCGGGCGAACCCCACGAGGTCGCGGGCGCCGTCTCCTACCTACTGAGCGACGACGCGTCGTACACGTCGGGCGCGATCGTGCGCGTCACCGGCGGCGGCTGAGCCTCTCAGATCGCGGTGTCGGCCGGGTCGAGGTAGACGGCGAGATCGCTCTCGGCGATGTCGTCCGCGCTGAAGGCGTGCGCCGTGATGACACCGTCGTTCGCGGCCTTGTCGTACAGCCCGAGAACGGTGTCCTCTTCCGTCATCTCCTCCGGCTCATCCGGTGCGGTCATGGTCGACGTCTCTGTCATCCAGCCGACGGTGAATGACGCGCGGCCGTACGCCCCGTCTGCCATGAGCACAGGGATGTCGACCAACCCCACCCGATGACGGTTGCCGAGCGCTACGGCGTACCGCAGCACCGCCTCAGCGAGCTCGCTTCCGGTCAGGAACACACCGTTCCTGGTCTTGATCGTCTTCATTTCACACCAACCGTTCCAGCTCGAGGTCGCCAAGGTCCGGGGCGGTCACGAGCATCCTACGTCGGGCTGAAGAAAATGGAACCCCGGGCCGGCAAGCCCTCGCGTAGCCTGTCGTCGTGCCTGTCAACCGTCTGAATCGCGTCGCCGTCCTGGTGCTGGAGGGCGCGAAACCGCTCGACGTCGGAATCCCGGCGCAGGTCTTCAGCACGCGCGAAAGCATGCCGTACGAGGTGCGGATGTGCGGAGCGGCGCCCGGCCTCGTCACCGGCGGTGACGGGCTCTCGTACCATGTCGCCGACGGGCTGGATGCCCTGGCCTGGGCCGACATCGTGTTCATCCCCGGCTACCGGTTTCCCGATCGGGACGATCCTCCGCGCGCCGTTCTCGACGCCTTGATCGCCGCTCACGCCCGCGGCGCGCGCCTCGCCGCGATCTCCACGGGCGCGTTCGCGCTGGCGGCGACCGGCCTTCTCGACGGCAAACGCGCCACGACGCACTGGCACTACACGAAGGCGCTGGCCGCGAAGCATCCGCTGATCCGGGTGGATGAGAACGTGCTGTTCGTCGACGAGGGCAGCGTTCTGACGTCGGCCGGCGCCGCCTCGGGCATCGACCTGTGTCTGCACATCCTCCGCGGTGACCTCGGGATGAGCGCCTCGAATCATGCCGCACGGCGCCTGGTCGCCGCGCCGTACCGCAGTGGCGGGCAGGCGCAGTACGTTCCGCGCAGCGTGGCCGAGCCCCTGGGGGAGCGGTTCGCCGCCACCCGGGAGTGGGCGCTGCACCGGCTGGGCGACCCGCTCACCCTGGGGGTTCTCGCGCGGCAGGCGGCGGTGTCGCCGCGCACGTTCTCGCGGCGGTTCGTCGAAGACACGGGGTACACGCCCATGCAGTGGGTCATGCGCGCCCGCATCGACCTGGCACGCGAGCTGCTCGAACGCTCCGAGCGAGGCATCGAGCAGATCGCGACGGATGTCGGGCTCGGCACGTCGGCGAACCTGCGTCTGCATTTCCAGCGCATCCTGGGCACGACACCGGGTCAGTACCGGCGCACGTTCCGGCCGGGGAGCGACCAGCCGCCAGTGGCGTGATCCTTTCGAAGAGTGTCCATCGCGCCGCTGTCGGCGCCGGTGCGACCGAGCGATCCTGTTCTGGAACCGAAAGGACAGAACACCTCATGACCCGCATCGCCATCAACGGATTCGGCCGCATCGGCCGCAACGTTCTGCGCGCGCTCCTGGAGCGCGACACCGACCTCGAGGTCGTCGCCGTCAACGACCTCACCGAGCCGACCGCGTTGGCGCGTCTGCTCGCCTTCGACTCCACGGCCGGCCGCCTGGGCCGCCCCGTGACCGTGGACGGCGACACCCTCGTCGTCGACGGCCACCGCATCAAGGTGCTGGCCGAGCGCGAACCGGCGCAGCTGCCGTGGGCTGAACTCGGCGTCGACATCGTGCTCGAATCGACCGGGCGCTTCACCTCGGCGGATGCCGCCCGCGCCCACCTCGACGCCGGCGCCTCGAAGGTGCTCATCAGCGCCCCGGCAGACGGCGCCGACGTCACCCTCGCGTTCGGCGTCAACACGGAGGCGTATGACGCCGTCGCGCACACGATCGTGTCGAACGCATCCTGCACCACCAACGCGCTCGCTCCGCTGGCCGCGGTGCTCGACGACCTGGCCGGCATCGAGCACGGCTTCATGACGACGGTGCACGCGTACACGCAGGAGCAGAACCTGCAGGACGGCCCGCACCGCGACCCGCGTCGTGCCCGCGCCGCCGGGGTCAACATCGTGCCGACCACGACCGGTGCCGCGAAGGCCATCGGGCTCGTTCTTCCGAAGCTCGACGGCAAGCTGTCGGGCGACTCCATCCGCGTTCCCGTGCCGGTCGGGTCGATCGTCGAGCTGAACACGACGGTCTCCCGAGACGTCACCCGCGACGAAGTGCTCGCGGCTTACCGCGCGGCTGCCGACGGTGCGCTCGCGGGCATCCTCGAATACTCGGAGGACGCGCTCGTGTCGTCGGACATCACCGGCAACCCGGCCTCGGCCATCTTCGACTCGGCGCTGACCCGGGTCGACGGACGCCACGTGAAGGTCGTCGCCTGGTACGACAACGAGTGGGGCTTCTCCAACCGCGTCGTCGACAGCCTGGGGCTCCTCGCCGGCAAGTGAGCGCCGCTCGCTGAGCCGCGATCGAGGGGCATACCGACCGACCCGGTTCTGGCTAGGATGAGCCGACATCGTTCGTGCGGACGGGTCAGGATGGACTCTTCATGCACCGCGGTCGACTCGCGATCACTCTGTCATCGATGGCTGTCGCCGTCGCCGTACTGACGGCGACAGCCATCGCCGCCCCGGCATCCGCGGTCGATCTGGATCAACATCCCCGGATCGTCGGCAGCATCGACGACGTCAAGATGGTCTATTGGAGCGATGCCGACATCAACCCGACGCTGCGAGTCTCCGGCTGGGGCGCCAACCTCAACGTGGGTTCGTCCAACGGCAACGGCTGGGTCATGGCGGTCGAACTCGTCGCGACCCGCACGGGTGGTGGAGGGAAACAGACGGTCGGTTGGGCTGAGGGCGACGAGTTCACGCTTCCCCGGCCGGATATCGCCAACGCCTATCCGGGTCTCGGGGCCGATCACGGGTGGATGACCGACACCATCAGGTTTCTGCCCGGCACATGGCAGCTCTGCGCGCAGGTCTGGGATCTGGATGCGGCCATGCCTGACGGCGGCTGGATCAACGTATCGTGCAAGACGGTGACGATACCGCCATCGCGCACGCCGTATCGGCCCGTCATCTCCGGCGACCACACCGTCGGCTCCACGATCACGACGGACACCGCCGCGTCGCACAAGCCCGCCAACGCGACCGTCTCCTACCAATGGACGCGAGCTCAGAAGACGATTCCGGGTGACACCGGGAGTTCGCACAAGATGTCTGTGGCCGACATCAACCAGTGGATCGGCGTGGAGACGACCCTGCGCCAACCCGGTCAGCTGGTTGTTCTGCAGACGGTGGATCCCATCGCGGGCGAATACGGCCAGCTCACGATGAACCGCGTGCAGGGCACGAGCCGATATCAGACCGCCGTGGCGGCTTCCGTGGCTGCGTTCCCGGATGCGGCCGCGGGGGCTCCCGTGGCATACGTGACATCGGGGACGGACTATCCGGACGCGCTCTCGGCGGGTCCAGCGGCCGTCGAGGCGGGCGGAAGTCTCCTCCTCACTGATCCCGCGAAGCTCGACGAGAGTGTGACCGCCGAACTGGTGCGGTTGCATCCGGCGAGCGTGGTCGTGGTCGGCGGTACCGGCGCCGTGTCGGATGCTGTGTTCGGCGCCCTCGAGGCGCTTCCCTTCGACCACGTCGTCTCCCGTGTGGCGGGAGCCGACCGCTACGCGACGTCCAGGGCGGTGGTCGAGCAGGCTTTCGGCACCGCCGTACCCCGAATCGTTCTCGCGACGGGCGCAGGATTCGCCGACGCCCTGACGGCCGGCGCGGCAGCGGCAGGCACCGGCCGTCCCGTGCTGCTCATTCCGGGCGATCGCAGCACGGCGGATGCCGACACGGTGGCTGAACTCGCAAAACTCGACAGCAGGTCGGCGACGGTCGTCGGCGGCGCGTCCGTCATCTCTGACGGGGTCGTCCGCACGCTTGGTGATGGCATCTCTGTGCGTCGATCGGCAGGTTCGGACCGCTTTCAGACGGCGGCCGTCGTGGCGACCTCGACCTTCCCTTCTGCTGCGACCGTCTACCTGGCGAACAGTAAGAGCTTCCCGGATGCGCTGGCAGGAACAGTGCTCGCGGCGCGAACGCAGTCGCCCCTGTTCCTCTCGCCGGGCGATTGCACTCCGCAGAGCGCTTTCGCCGCCATGCTCTCGATGCACACGACCTCGCTCACCGTCCTCGGCGGTTATGGAGCGATGTACGGATCGGTGGTCTCGTCCTGCGGGTACTGAGCGCCGAACGGATGCGAAACGGCCCCCGCGCGCCGAAGCGTGCGGGGGCCGTCGCCGTGCCGGAGGCGTGTCGCTACGCGACCGCTCCGATCGCGAAGCTGACTGCGCCGTTCTCGTCGACCTGGGCGTCGAGGATCTTGTCGTCCAGTGCGACGGCGGCGCCGTTCTCGAGGAAGAGCCGGGCGCCCGACACCTCCACGACCTGGTCGGCCGGCTCCGGCGTGGGAGCCACGGCGGCCGCGAAGGCGGTGTTCTGAGGGTTGCTGCTGCTGATGCGCAGCCCCGCGTCGTCGGTCTCGCCGACCTGCCCGGTGAGGGTCTTGACGATCGTGCTGGCGTTCTCGGTCAGGGTGAGCATGTGCTCTCCTTTCAGTTGCGTATCCCAAGAACGTCCCACCCTTCCGCGAAGTGCCGAGAGTCTCAAGGGGGCTTCACGGCATTGCCAGGAAACGCTCACTCCAGGTGTCGTCAGCTGAGACGCCGGCGTTCGCGAGCAGGAGTGCGCTCACCATGCCGGTTCGATCGCGGCCAGCAGCGCAGTGGACGAGCACTCCCCGGTTCGGATGAGGCGATCACTTCGAGTGAGCGGCGGACGAGCGCGGGCAGGACACGTTGTGCTGCCGGTATTCCGGCGAGTCGAGGATCGGCAAGCAGGTTGAGCGGAACTCCGGATGTGTCTGGTCTTCGGTCGGCGCGAGTGTGATCGCCAGATCCGCCGGTGGCTGCGCATTGGGCTCGGAGCTTCGTGCTGCCGTTTCGTCGGCGCTGTGCGGGTCCACGAGGGAGAGCAGACCCCACCCTATTGCGGCAGTCCAGCTGGCGGCTGTGAGGAGTTCGCACCGCGGACCACGGGCGATGCGGCCCGCCATCGTCCTACCGGTCGGTGACAGCGGCGTCGGCAGGCCGCCGAGGTCGCGAACGTTGCGCAGCCCGTCCCAATCGAGATTCCGCATCCGAGGATGCTACCAACCGTCCCCGTACGCGCATCGGCAAAGGGACGCTCTGACGAAATACGAGAAGTTAGTTGAAGTCGTCTAGTTCATCCAGGAGGGGCCTGGCCGATAATCGTGTTTAAGTATGGCTGCGTTAGACCAGTCGGTTCGGCTAAGCCGTTTGAACTCATGAAGGTACGCCATGCCTCCCACGCGGCACGAGCGACTGCGAGAGCGTCGACGACTGAGGATCATCTCGAAGCCGGTAGGCAATCGCCACGAAGTGTCCGCCGTTGCCGAATCACCGTCCTCCCAGATGTAGGGCGACTCGCGCGTTGCTATTCCGATTGAAATGCTTCCAAGTGTTGGCGTAGTCGCGGCAGAGCTGGAGTTCGAGGCTGTTCGCCACAGTCCTCGCAACCTGCTCCCGCAATGAAGATTGGTGAGAGAAGGCTTCCCCGAGGTGATAACCGTCGATCATGAAGCTGTTTTTGATCGCCCAGAGGTCAGTGTTCGACTCTATTTGAGCGCCGCTGTAGATCACTTGGCGACGGGCGAAATACTTCGTCACTAGCAGCCAGTGACTCTCCCAAGTCCAGCCGTCGGTGTGCTGATGGACGATCACTCCGAGCGCGACGATCACGAGGGGGGGGATCGCGATTTATGCCATGACAGGCATATTCGCACATTCGTCACGCTCCGCCCCGCCCGGCGAGCGGTGAAATAAACGGCCACTTGTCCGCATCACTCCTGCGGGGCGATGTGTGCTCAGCGGAGGGCGCATTTCCTGACGCAATCGACGTGTCCGCTCGCGCGGGTCTCGGCTTCACGATCGCCTCGAGGGGACCGGGAACCGCACCCGGATGGCCTTGGTCAATATCCAAGGCTCGCCGATCAACCTTTCGGATGACGTTCAAGCCCAATGACGTGGCTACTCTATGACCTATGGATCACCGCCATTGACGCGATCCAATACGGAATTCAAGGGGGGCCAGTGCGAGCGCTGCTCATTGTCGTCAGTGTGGTCCTTCTTGCGGTCGCGGGATGCATGGGCGTGGTGCAACTGGAGGTCGCGTTGCACAATCCTTGCCGACTCTACGGTTCCCCGCCGGCTGGCGCGCGCGTAAGCGAAAGCAATTCCGCAGTGCGGGAATCGACGTCGCTTTGGCCTCTCGGCAGCGTCTGCGACTGGCCACGCGCCGATGGCCAGGACGGCACCGTCCAATCACATGTGGGCAGCTATCCGGAGACTGTCATAACGTACGGCTCGGCCATTGCCGGCTTCGCAGCGGGAGTGACCTCCGTGATGATCAGACCAAAGGCGCGCCGAACGCAGGAGACCTGAATTTCGGAAGTCGACCCGCGCCTTCAAATGAGTCACGTGCGCTTCCTCGACCGATCTGCCTGGGCAGTGTCGAACACGGAGCAGATCCGCGAGGGACCTCGACCTCAGGAACGACGTCCGTCCACGAAATTCTTTCCAGACGTCTCGCGTCACGGCGGCAGCAACAACGACGAATTCGCGCCGCCCATGGGATCGGGCTTCTAGAGCGGGCAAGCCCCGCGTAGGTGCCCCGATCGGGGGCTAGGTTCGGTGTGTATTCATACAGAATACTCAGTCGAGTAACAGCTATTTCATATGGGGGATATCGAGTCGTGAGACAAAGAATGCTTGCCGGCATGACCGTCGGTGCACTAGTAGCGGTGGTTGCGGTGTTCTCGGGAGTCACAACAGAATCTCAGGCGGCAGGCGAGCCGCCGATTCTTCGGGGCGGACAGCCGATTGGCGGAGCCTCTCCGGATGGAGAGCCCGGCATTTGCGCCATTACTGCCACCGGATACAAACTGAGCGACGGCGCTTCCCAGGCGCTAACAGCGGGCTGGTGCAAGGACCGCAAGGTTGACACGACAGCGGCATACGAGCTCTCATCGCGCCCGGTCGCGGGCGGTAGCGCAACGTCGACGGGCGTGACCATAGGAGACGCGGTAGTAGGTACCGGGCTTTGGCAGCCCGACGGAATCGGCCTCATCGACGCATCATCGACCGCGACCTCGTCAGCCCCTGAGGCCTTGACGTGGGGGAATGGTGCTGGTGCCCCGCTCGCCACGGCGCCACAGATTGTGCGGGATGTGATCGCACCAGAGAAGGGTCAGACGATCTGCAAATCCGCGGACATGACCGGCTGGACCTGCGGGAAAATCCTCGACGTCGTCCCAGGCTATGCCGGTGAGGGAATGGTGAACTTCGAGCAGATTGTCACTGACCTTTGTTCAACGAAGGCAGAGATGGGTGGCCCTGGATTCGTGGGGAACTCTCTAGTTGGCATGGTGGTAGGAGCAACCTGGGCGGACAGTTGCGCTACGGGTGACCAGACGATGAGTAAGCCCTACACGTCATTTCTTTCCTTCCGCAGCTCGGCTGGGCGGCCGTCAGCGCTAAGTGTTCTCAACAACCTCTGGGAGCCAGCCGTCAAGGTCGAACCCGTCATCATCCCGGCCGCGACCAGCAACGGGAACGTAGTCGTCGGAAGCGAACTGTCCGGGGCGCTGCCCTTCGGCGGCCCGAACCACACGGTGACTGTAACCCTCGCGGGAGTGCCGAACCCGCTTATGACGACCGTGTCAGCGACCGGATCATGGTCGATCTCGACCAACACGCTTGCGCCCGGAATTTATGGGTATTCCGCGGTCGCTAGCTGGGGGAAGTGGTCGAAGTCCACTCCAGTGACCGGAAATCTGACGGTTGCAGCGACGGACCGCATTTGGGGTGTCGACCGCTTTGAGGGTGCCGCGGCACAGTCAAGGGCAGCGTACCCAGATACCGCGCCAGTCGTGTACGTCTCATCCGGCGTCGATTTTCCGGACGCTCTCTCTGCCGGGCCCGCGGCCGCGAAATTCGGTGGTCCTCTCCTGACCACGAACACTGATGCCCTTCCGGCTGTGGTCAAGGCAGAAATCGATCGTTTACACCCCAACCGAATCGTGATCGTCGGCGGAGAAGCTGTGGTGACGCCTGGCGTCGCTGCCACGCTGGGCACTATTGCGCCAGTCACCCGTATCGCTGGCGCAGACAGGTTTGTGGTGTCACGCACGGTCGCGGCCTCATTCGGCAACGTCAGCACCGCATACGTGGCCAACGGAATGACCTTCCCAGACGCACTCTCGGCCGGTGCGGCGGCTGCGGCACGTAGAGCACCAATCATTCTTGTGAACGGCGGGCTGTCTTCGATAGACGCAGCGACTATCGGCACTCTCACCAGTCTCGGCGTGACTAAAGTGAAGATCGTGGGTGGCATCGGCGCCGTTTCAGCGGGAATTGAAGCGGGCCTGAGTTCCTCTTTTACAGTGGAGCGGCTAGGCGGCCCGCAGCGTCAGGACACCTCGCGGATTGTCAATGACGACTACTTTCTATCGGCGACCTCGGCGTACATCGCGACGTCTTTGGCCTTCCCTGATGCCCTTACTGGCGCAGTGCTTGCCGGCAAGAACAACGCGCCGCTGTACCTGGTTCCGGGCACTTGTATCCCCGCTGAGACAGCCATGTCGATTGCTGCGCGTGGAGTGACCTCTGTCACGACACTGGGCGGGCCAGCTGCCATGACCGATCCCGCCAAGCTCCTCGTCCGCTGCTGACGACACGAACACAGAAGGATTCTTATGTTCAATCGCACAATGACCGCGGGCGCCACCGTAGCCGTAATCGCACTCGTTCTCGTCCTCGCGTTCCCCGCGGCAACAAAGTCCACCGCTGCCGGTCGGATCGGTTCGAATGCATCGAGCAGGGCTGCAATCGACCCCGCAACGCTTCCTCCAATGACGCGCGTTGTCGCCCCATTTGACCATCCCATTAGGGTCGAAGAAGCGGTGCAACTCGCGAGCGATCGTGGCGTTTCGATCGCGGGTGTCCGGGTGGAGAACCCAACAGCCGAAGCCGAATACACGCTGACCCCTGACCTCACGGCAGCCGAGTTCGTCGAGTGGTTCGAAGGCGAGTTTGGAGTATCACCTCAAGCTGTGGGATGGATTCGAAACATCGAACGCCCTGTAAATGCAAACGGCACTCTCGCCGATATTCCCGATGAGGCAGCGGTCATAACCGGACTGCCCGAGGCCGTTGCTGCACCGACAAAAGAGGAAAGTTCTGCCGATCAACTCCGCGAGTGGGCTGAAGCGGAGGCCGGAAGCGTCCCCTCTGGCAAATCAAGCACAACGGCTATAGAGCCTCGTGGAAGCACTGGTGTCGGATGGCGGCCCAATACGGTCGAAGTCGACATTGAACCATCGTCAAGCACGACACTCCAGTTCCGGCAGTACGCGTACTGGGGCAACGGAAGTTCTCCCATGAACACCTATCCGGGATTTGGCCTGGAGTTCCAGATGGACCTCTTCAATAACGCAACCGGAACCCGCCTTCCCGGCGACATCGGATGTTCGGGTTCTCATAATGGGAAAGACGCATTCATTGCCAAGAACTATGCATACCCGGCATGGGGCGTGACAGCCGGGCAATCGAACCTGAAGAGTGCCGTGAGCGCCTACGCTGACTACAACGACATCTTCGACTCCTGCGGCCGAAACTCGATGTCCATCGGGATGCGCTATCCCCATGAAATTCCGTCGTTTGCCCCGACCAAATACACCGTTCTCATCACGATCCTTGCCTCCAGGGGGAATAGCACCTCGAGCCGACTTGGATCGAGTATTCAGCAAGTCAATGACGGGAGCTGCATAGTGCCCGGAGTTGCTCTTACCGACTGCATGGGCGTAACAAACGGAGCGCCACCGGGCGGTTGGGACCGCGAAGGCTCGCGCGCCATCCTCAATGAGAATCGCAGATGGGTCGCAGCTCCCAGTCGATGCTGGGTATCTAACGCGTTCGGATATGGGTCACCTGTCCCCACCGTCCCTGGCACCAGTGACGGGTGCTACCACTGACATACGCAGGCCGATCGATTCCGGCACAGCTCACCGCGAGACTGAACCTTGTGCGTGGGGAGAGGCCGCGAGGTCAGCGATCGCAGCGTATCGATCCCAGGCTGCGGAAGCACCTGGTCGGTGATCGCGTTGAGAGGAGCCGGGAGACGTTGATGAACTATGGCTGGAGGCCAGGATGTTGAAGACGATGTAGTCGATCGGCTCCTGGCCGACGATCGCGGCGGCACGCCAACGAGCTTGGGCTCGTAGCGGCTCGTCCCGGGCGGCGCTGACGGTTTTGGTAGTCTTTCGGACCCTTTGGCGAGGGGGCTTTAGTCAATCGCCGGTCCTCAACGCCTCAGGCGGGCGCACAGCGACGGTGGAGCGGTCGAGATCAGCGAGGAGGTCGCAGTCGTCGACGTAGCGATGCAGGGGCGTTTCCGTGTCATGAGGCCTGAGAGAGTGCTCTAGGCGCTGGGACGACCAACTGGGCCAGTTCCGGACCCTTTACACCTCGGACAGCCTGCGCGGGTGCTTTCTGGAAGTGCTGGCGAAGCTGCAGCTCTCCAGCAGGCTAGAGACTGAGCTCGACGACTTCGATGACGACGACGCCAGCGTTGGCGTGCACGCCGAAGGCGGAAGCGGCGAAGTCGGGTACTCCTGGTTGAACGGCCGGAGGTATGGCGAAGCCGAGCAGTCAGGGCGGTACTGCTTCATCACGCACTCCGAAAGCATCGCCGCGCTGAAGACCGGCTATCGCTTCGACCGCCACGACATCGCGCTGGCGGACGTCGACAGCGGCTTGCTGAAGGACGCCCGCGATCGAGTGCTCACGCGTTCGATCGCGCACTGGGTCTACGACCTCCGCGACCATGACCGTAATGAGCTCGTCAACGGGATCGAGTTCCATTCTCGGCACGGTGACGAGATCCGCATGTGGGCGGTGTTCGAGCGCTCGGACGATGAGCGGCGAAGCGGCCACATCGACCCGCAGGGCAAGTCGCAGCGCGTCACCCGGGAAGCCGACGACCTGATACCCGCGGGTGCGGCAAGCTGACCAGGTCCAGCCGGTAAGCGGTCCGTGCTGCTGGCTGGGTGCGAGCGGACTGGATGGATGTCAGTCGATGCTCGGGCCCCCGCCCAGGGCCTCGAGGAACGCCTTGTTGAACGCCGGCAGGTCGTCGGGCTTGCGCGAGGAGACGAGCGTGAACGCACCCTCGTCGACCACCACTTCCCGGTCGACCCAGTCGGCGCCGGCGTTGCGGTAGTCGGTCTGCAGGCTCGGCCAGCTGGTGAGCATGCGACCCTTCACGATGTCGGCCTCGATCAGCACCCAGCCGCCGTGGCAGATCACTCCGATCGGCTTTCCCGCCTCCGCGAACGACGACAGCAGGGCGACCGCCTCGGGCTGCGTGCGCACCTCGTCACCGTTCGCCACGCCTCCGGGCAGCATCACCGCGTCGAAGTCGGCGACGGATGCGTCGGCGAGCGTCACGTCGACGGGGAACGTGTCGCCCTTGTCCAGATGGTTGAACGCCTGCACCTCGCCGGCCTCGGCCGACACGAGCACGGGGGTGCCGCCGGCATCCTTCACGGCCTGCCACGGCTCGACCAGCTCCGCCTGCTCGATGCCCTCTTTCGCGACGACGAACGCGATCTTCTTTCCGTCCACTGTCATGGTGTCCTCCTTGTGTTCGGTAACACCTGTACGCCACCGGAACGACAGCGTGAACCCCCACGGGCCGGGCGGTCTCCAGCCCAGGCGGGCGCGCCGGGACTAGGCTTGCCCGCGAACGCAAGCAGCCCAACGAGGGGGTTCTCTTGGCTCCGACCGATTCACATTCCGGACATCCTGCATCCACGAGCGGCGAAGCACGGGTGCCCCTGTGGGCGCCGCACTACGACGCCCCGCTGGGCGTCGCGTTCTCACGGTTCTGGACGAAGTACGCCCGGTTCGACGGGCGCGCGAGCCGCGCCGAGTACTGGTGGTGGCAGCTCGCGCAGGCGGTCGTGCTGTTCGTGCTGTTCATCGTCACCCTCGGCGGCGGGCTGGCCGGAGCCACGGTCACGGCCGACGGGCGCTCCGAGCCGGGGCCCGGAATCTACGTCGGCGGCTCGCTGCTCCTCCTCTGGTGGCTGGCGACGCTCGTGCCGAGCCTGTCTCTTCTCGCCCGACGCCTGCACGACGTCAACCTCAGCGGCTGGCTCATCCTCATCGGCCTCGTGCCCTACCTCGGCGGGATCGCACTGCTCGTGATGACCCTCCTCTCACCGAACCCGTACGGTGCGCGCTTCGACCGACCCGACGACGAGGTGCCCGGCTACGTGCCCGTCGTCCCGGTGTCGCCCACCTACCACCCAGCCGGACCGACCGGCCCCGGCGGACCGGCGAGCCATCCGCCGCAGCCGCCCCAGCAGTTCCCGGCTCAGCCCTATCCTGGGCCGCCGTTCGCCGGTGGCCAGCGATCCGGGGGCCACTACCCGGGCGAGCCCGTTCCCGGGCAGGGGCAGGTCTACCCGCCCGCACCGCCGCCGGGCCCGCCCGCGCCGCCGTCCGGCCCGCCTGCGCCGCCGTCGGGCCCGCCTGCGCCGCCGCCCGTGCCGCCGGAGGGTCCGGCACCGACCCCGCCACCGCCCTCCGGCCCCGAAGCGCCTCGACCGTGAGCGCGGTCAGGGTGCCGAACCTCGCACTCAACGACGGCAACAGCATCCCGCAGCTCGGTTTCGGCGTCTACAAGATCCCGGAGGCCGAGACGGCGGACGCCGTGCTCACCGCCCTGGAGGCCGGATACCGTCATATCGACACCGCGAGCTTCTACGAGAACGAGCGTGGCGTGGGTGAAGGGGTGCGCCGCAGCGGACTGCCTCGCGACGACGTGTTCGTGACCACCAAGGTCTGGTGGACAGACAACGGCTACGACTCGACGATGCGATCGTTCGACGCCAGCGTCGACCGCCTGGGCTTCGACATCGTCGACCTGTTCCTCATCCACTGGCCCGCCCCGCAGCATGACAGGTACGTGGAGTCGTGGCACGCGCTCGAACGGGTCCGCGACGACGGACGGGCCCGCTCCATCGGCGTCGCCAACTTCCACACGCACCATCTCGACCGTCTTGCGAGCGAGTCGGGCACGGTTCCGGCCGTGAACCAGGTGGAACTGCATCCGTGGCTGCCGCAGCACGAGGTGCGCGACTACGACCGCGAGCACGGCATCGTCACCGAAGCCTGGTCGCCGCTCGCCCGGGGGCGCATCCTGGGCAACGAGCCGCTGGCCGCGCTCGCCGTGAAACACGGGGTCACCCCCGCTCAGATCGTGATCCGCTGGCAGCTCGAGCTCGGCAACGTGGTCATCCCGAAGTCCGTCTCGCCCGAACGCATCCGCCAGAACCTCGACGTGTTCGGATTCGAGCTCGACACCGCCGACCACGCAGTCATCGCGGGGCTCGAAACCGGTGAACGCACCGGCCGCGACCCCGACGACCTCGGCTGACCCGACCTCGCTTATTCGCCGGTGGGATGCGCGCCGACCGCGTCGACGAGCCAGGCGTAGGCGAACGCACGCTCTCGCCAGGCGGAGTACCGCCCTGAGACGCCGCCGTGCCCGGCCGCCATCTCGACCTTGAGCAGCGCATCCGCCCCCACCTCGCGCAACCGGGCCACCCACTTCGCCGGCTCGACGTAGAGCACGCGGGTGTCGTTGAGGCTCGTGACGGCGAGGATGCGCGGATACCGCGTCTCATGCACGTTCTCCAGCGGCGAGTACGACTTCATGTACGCATAGACCTCGGGGTCGTGCAGCGGGTCGCCCCACTCGTCCCATTCGATCACCGTGAGAGGCAGCGACGGGTCGAGGATGCTGGTCAGCGGGTCGACGAACGGCACCTCCGCGAGAATGCCGGAGAAGTACTTCGGCGCGAGGTTGGCCACCGCGCCCATCAGCAGGCCGCCGGCGCTTCCGCCCTGCGCCGCGAGACGGTCGGGCGCCGTCCACCCTGTGTCGATGAGGTGCCGTGCGCTGTCGACGAAGTCGGTGAAGGTGTTCTTCTTGTGCAGCTTCTTGCCGTGCTCGTACCAGAGCCGCCCCAACTCACCGCCGCCGCGCACATGGGCGATGGCGAACACGATGCCGCGGTCGAGCAGGCTCAGGCGCGGGATGCCGAACGACGGGTCCATGCTCGCCTCGTAGGAGCCGTAGCCGTAGAGCACCAGCGGCGCCGGCTCGCCCGGCGTGACCAGGTCGCGCCGGTAGACCAGGGAGATCGGGATGCGCGTGCCGTCTTGCGCCGTCGCCCACTCCCGGCGCTGCTCGAAGAGGGCGGGGTCGAACTCGCCGAGCACGGCCTGCTGCTTGCGGAGCAGCAGCTCGCGCGTGCGCACGTCGTAGTCGTAGACGGTCGACGGCGTGACGAAGCTGCCGTAGCCGAGGCGGAGGGTCGGCTGCGTCCACTCGGGGTTGCCGCCGGCGCCGACCGTGAAGAGCGGCTCGTCGAAGTGCAGTTCGTGCAGGGTGTCGTCGTCGGAGCGATCCTTCTCGGGGATGCAGGCGACGGCCAGGCGCGTGAGCCCGTCCCGTCTGTACTCGACAGCGACGAAGTCGCGGAAAGCGTCGACGCTCTCCAGCCGCACGTCGGGATTGTGGGGAAGCAGCGTGCGCCTCGGCCCCTGGGGGTCGTCCGCCGACACGCTCACGAGCTCGAAGTTCACGGCGCCGTCGTTGTGCACGAGGAGGAGCCGGTCGCGTCCGGCGACGATCGCGTGGTCGATGTCGTATTCGACGCCCTCCTTGCGCGGCCACACGACGGTGAACTCGCCGGTCGGGTCGTCGGAGCGCAACAGCCAGGCCTCGCTGGTGATGTTCGAGCCGAGCTCGATGACGAGGAAGTCGCGGCTGCGGGTGAGCCCCACACCGACCCAGTACCTGTCGTCGGGCTCATGGAACACCTTCGCGTCCGCGCGCGATCCGTCGGACTCCACCGTAGGGCCGATGCCGACCGGATGCCGCCAGACGGTATCCGGTCGCCACGACTCGTCGACCGTCGTGTAGAAGACGTAGTCGCCGCTGCCGTCGAACAGCGCGCCCGAGCCCGTGTCGGCGATCTCGTCGGGGAACACCGCACCGTCGTCGACCAGCGACCGGATGCGGATCGTGTACCGCTCGTCGCCCTCGGTGTCGACGGCCCAGAGCAGTCGTGTGCCGTCGGCACTCACATCGAAGCTGCCGAGGGAGTAGAAGTCGTGCCCCTCCGACTCGACGTTGTCGTCGAGCAGCACCTGTTCGCCGGGCAGCCCGTTGACCTGCGCGTGCTCGTCGAGGGCGGGCGGCTCCCAGTCGTCGGGAGAAGCGATCGGGGCGCGGCAGTGGATGCCGTACTGCTGGCCCTCGACCGTGCGGGTGTAGTACCACCAGTCGCCCTCGCGGGTGGGAACGCTCAGATCGGTCTCGCGCGTGCGACCCTTGATCTCCTCGAAGATCTGCTCGCGCAGCAGCGACAGGTTCTCGGTGCGCGCGTTCGTGTACGCGTTCTCCTCGTGCAGATGCGCTTGCACCTCGGGGTCGTCCTTCTCCCGGAGCCACTCGTAGTCGTCGATGTACACGTCGCCGTGCTGAACGCGTTCGGTCGGCTTCTTCGCGGTCTCGGGAGGCTGGATCATTGCTTCAGGTTATCGGCTGGTGTCGGGCTTCGCCGCTGCTGCCGGGGGGCGCTCGGGTGGCTGCAGGGTCGAGAGCAGCGCTTCGAGGGCGAGCTGGATGCGGTCCCAATCGGTCGGCGCCGCAAGGCTGCGGCGCGCGTCTCCGATCGCTTGACGCAGTGTGGCCCGGGACGCGGCGGGAATCGGCGCGGCCAGCCGGCCGTCAACGGCATCCGGTAGCCGTTGTGCGGTCTCGATGCAGCTGATGCCGAGGCGCCGGCCCTTCCTGGCGAGCATCCGGTGGGCCCGGTGCGTCGGGGCCAGCTCGGCGAGGCGGTCGGCGGCGTCGCGCATCCGCTCGACCCGGGCCTCCGTCGGTTCGTCGGACGGCGCGAACACCTCCGAGGCCGCGGCCAGCACGTCTGCGAGACGCCGGCGCACGACATCGCCGCTGCGCACCGGCAGCAGGAACCAGCTGGCCGCGATTCCGAGCACGGCGCCGACGACGATCGCGAGCAACCGCTCCGCGAGCAGAACTCCAACGCTTGCTGCGGGAGGAGTGAGTCCGAGGACACCCTGCAGCATCGTGAGCACCAGCGTGATGGTGAGCGCCCAGAACGCGTAGCTGTACTGCCGGAGCCACGTGCCGACGAACAACGCCGCGAAGATGACGGCCACCGCGGCGAAACCGGTCGGCTCGACCACCCAGGAGAGGGCAAGGGCGGCGACGGTTCCGGCGAGAGCGCCGCCGACGCGCAGCACGCTCTTGTAGACGACATCTCCGCGACCGCGATTTCCGGAGCACACGATGAAGGCCGTCAGCACGGTCCACATCGCGTGGTCGGGGAACGCCAGCCAGCCCACGACGAACGCCGCGGCTAGCGCTGCGGCCATCTGCACAGCCATGCGCGTGCTCGGCGCCACGCGGGAGCGCGGGCCGCGAGGCCGGCCGGCGTCGCGCGCGGGTTCGCGCGCGGCCGAGCCACCGGCATCCGGCGCACGCTCAGCGGCGTGCGGGAGGAGCCGGGCCGCCTCCCGCACGAGCCACACCCACGCGATCGCGATCAGCGAGGCGGCGACGACCATCAGCAGGTCCGTCCACCAGTGCCCGGTGCCGGGCGGAACCACCGGCGCCACGAGGATGGCCGTGAAGGGCAGGGTGATCATCGTACCGAGGCGTGCGGCGGTCGCACCGTAGCGGCGCATCCAGATCGGCACGGACATGCCGAGCACGAACAGCGCCGCGCCGAGAACGGGCACGGCGAGCAGCAGCCAGCCGACACCGGCGGCGACCAGCCCGACGACGGGAAGCACCAGAGACGAGCGGAGGAACTCCGCCCGCGACGCGAAGGTGCGGCGCGAGAGCGTGAGCGCGATCACCGTGCTGAGAACCGCGATGCCCGGAGCGGCGCCGATCCCGATGGCCAGCGCCCAAGTCGTCGCGCACGCGCCGGCCGCCGCCGCGGTCGTCGAGACCGCGGCCAACGCCGATCGTCCGATGGTCGGAGCACCGCGCATGTGTCGTCCCGTCCTTCGCCTGCGTGGCGGATCCCAAGGGCAATAGTACGGGCGGATGCCTCCTCGCTAGGCTGAGGCGATGAGCGAGAAATGGTGGCACTCGGCCGTCGTCTACCAGATCTACCCCCGCAGTTTCGCGGATGCGAACGGCGACGGCATCGGCGATCTGCGCGGTGTGATCGACCATCTCGATCACCTGGAAGACCTCGGTGTCGACGTCGTCTGGCTCTCGCCGATCTACGCGTCTCCACACGACGACAACGGCTACGACATCAGCGACTACCGGGCGATCGACCCGCTCTTCGGCACGTTCGACGACTTCGACGAGCTGCTGGCTGGGCTCCATTCTCGCGGCATGAAACTCGTGATGGATCTGGTCGTCAACCACACCTCCGACGAGCATCCGTGGTTCATCGAGTCGGCGAGCAGTCCCGACAGCGCCAAGCGCGACTGGTACTGGTGGCGGCCGCCGCGCGAGGGCAAGACGCCGGGCGAGCCGAGCGCGGAACCGAACAACTGGGGCTCGTTCTTCTCGGGGCCGGCCTGGCAGCTCGACCCGGCGAGCGGCGAGTATTACCTGCACCTCTTCTCACGCAAGCAGCCCGACCTCAACTGGGAGAACCCCGAGGTGCGGGACGCCGTCTACGACATGATGAACTGGTGGCTCGACCGCGGGGTCGACGGTTTCCGCATGGATGTCATCAACCTCATCTCGAAGGTGCCGTCGCTGCCCGACGGCCAGGTGACGCCCGGCGCGCTCTATGGCGACGGCTATCCGTTCTACGGGCAGGGGCCGCGCATCCACGAGTTCATCCACGAAATGCACGAGCGCGTCTTCGCCGGTCGCGAAGACCGGTATCTGACCGTCGGCGAGATGCCCGGGGTCACCGTCGAGGATGCGGAACTCTTCACCGATCCGTCGCGCGGCGAACTCGACATGGTGTTCCAGTTCGAGCACGTCGACCTCGACCACGGCCCGGGCGGCAAGTGGGATCATCGCCCGGCCACGGTGCTCGACCTCAAGGAGTCGTTCGGCAAATGGCAGCGCGGGCTGGCCGCATCCGGCTGGAACAGTCTCTACTGGAACAACCACGACCAGCCGCGGGTGGTCAGCCGCTTCGGCGACGACGGCGTCTTCCGGCGAGACTCCGCCACGGCGCTCGCAACGGTGCTGCACCTGCAGCGCGGCACGCCGTACGTCTACCAGGGCGAAGAGCTCGGCATGACGAACGTGCCCTTCCGCGGCATCGACGACTTCCGTGACATCGAGTCGCTCAACTATTACGCGGAAGCGGTGGATGTGCTCGGCGCCCTCCCCGAGCAGGTGCTCGCCTCGCTGCGCACCACCAGCCGCGACAACGCGCGCACGCCCGTGCAGTGGACGGCCGGTCCGAACGCGGGCTTCTCGACGGTCACGCCGTGGATCCAACCGAACCCGAACTACCGGGAGGTCAACGCCGCGGCCGAACGCGACGACCCCCACTCGGTCTTCGCCTACTACCGCGCCCTGATCGACCTGCGGCACCGTGAGCCGGTCGTCGCCGACGGAACGTTCGAGTTGGTGCTGCCCGAGCATCCGCAGGTCTTCGCGTACCTGCGCCACCTCGGGGAGCGGCAGCTGCTCGTGCTCGTCAACCTCACCGGCGAGCCGGCGACCTACGCTCTGCCGGATGCGGCCGACTGGGCCGGCGCCGGGTACGTGCTCGGCAACCTGCCCGACGCCACACGCGAAGCCGACGGCTCGCTTGCACCGTGGCAGGCGCTGGTGCTCGGACGCTGAGAACGGGGCGGCGCCCGCTGCCTGTGCGGTTGCCGCGTGCGGGTGCTGCGTGCGGATTCCCTCCTTGCGCAGCCGGGCGGGGCGGTGTCTGATGAGGGGGCGTACTGAGGAGGCAGACATGTCGAGTTACGTCGCACGTGCCGAAGCGGACATCGCCGCGCCGAGGGAGCGGGTGTGGCGCGTGCTGGCGTCGAACGGTTCGCATCCCGAGATCTTGTTCGGGGCGGAGATCGTGTCGGACTGGCGCATCGGCAGCCGCATCGTGTGGCGCGGAGAGTATGAGGGCAAGAAGTTCGAAGACCACGGTGTGGTGATCGAACTCGTCGAGCCGTCGCGGATGGTGCTCACCCATTTCAGTCCGATGACCGGCCTCCCGGATGTGCCCGAGAACTACCACACGCTGCGTTTCGAGCTCGACGAGACCCCGACCGGAACCCACGTGACCCTCGACCAGGACAACAACCGCTCCGTCGAGGCCGCCGAGCACTCCCGCCAACTCTGGGTCGCCATGCTCGACGGCGTCCGCCAGGTCGCCGAGCGCCCCGCGCCCTAGCCTGCCCGCATCGCCCGCTCGCTCCCGCCGTTTCGCCCGGCCCGGCTTGCCCGGCCAGCCTTCTCGAGTGTGGCCGTTCCGGTCGAGTGTGATCGGTGCGCCGGCCACATTCGACCGCATTGGCCACACTCGCCGCGAACGGCAACATTCGGTCCGAGCGGCCACGTTCGCCCGGCTTGCTGGCCAGCCCTTCTCGAGTGTGGCCGTTCCGGTCGAGTGTGATCGGTGCGCCGGCCACACTCGCCGCGAACGGCCACACTCGCCGCGAACGGCCACACTCGCCGCGAACGGGCACGCTCGCGACCAGAGCGGGCGCGGGCGCGGGAGCAGCCAGCGCGCAGCGCACAGCGCGCGCCGGCCCAAGCCGCTACGCGGCGAACGCCTCGCGGATGAACGCAGCGACGAACACGTCGAACGCGCCGACCGTCGTGTCTCGGTCTCCAGAGATCAGGTAGCCGAAGTGCAGCCCTGTCGCGGTGTCGACGAGCCAGTGCGACAGGATGCGCGCCCGCTCCACCTCGACGCCCTGGCCGGTCAGCCACGCTTCGACGGTGTCGCGCCAGCGGATGTACGACTCGGTGATCCTGGTTCCGATGTCGGGGTCGACGGGCTCGAGTGCGCCGGCCTCGAACTGCAGACGCAGCACGGTGCGGTTGTCGTCGGAGATCGACCGGCGGAAGACCTCCCTGTACCAGTCGGCGAATTGCTCGCGGTCGAACTCGGCGACATCGAAGCTCGCATGGTCGGAGTACTGCTGCCGAACGCCCTCCGCGAGGATGGCGTCGATCATCTCCTGACGGGAACCGAAATGGTAGACGAACGAGTACGTGCTCACGCCGAGCGAGTTGGCGAGACTGCGGAACGTCATCCTCGACAGCGGCTCCGTCGCCACGTGGCGCATGATGCGGCCCAGCAGTTCGGGCTTGCGATTCGGGTCAGGTGTGCGTCCCACGTGACAACCATAGGCGAGAGGAGGTTGCCGTTGCTTGCATTTTCGAGCCCGAGGACCTCTAGGGCTTCAGCCCGGTCAGGGTTTGCGACCGGGCGGGTTCGGGCCGTTTCCCTGCTGCCCGGGCCCACCCTGCTGACCGGGCCCACCGGGCTGGGTCGGGGCCGTCGGGGTCTGCGGCTTCGGTGCGACCGGCGCTTTCGTGTACTTGCCGTCCGGGCTCGGGAACGCCGAGCCGCCGTAGGCTGCGTTCAGCGCCTGCACGATCGGTTTCACGATCGAGAACTTGACGTTACCGCCGCCAACGCCGTTGAAGCGCTGGCTGCGCAAAGCGACGGCGCCCTGAACGTTGCCGACCCAGGTGGCCTGCGCGGTCTTCGTGGTCGAGGTGACCAGCCAGTTCTCCAGCGAGTCGTCTGTGGTTCCTGTCTTGCCGAAGATCGGGATTCCGTCGCCGGGGTTCGCGGATGCGGCCGTTCCCCCACCGCGCAGCACACCTTGCAACGCGAAGACCGCCGCGGCGGCCACGCTCGGATCGATCGGCGTCGTCGAGCACTGGGTCTTGGGCACCGGATGCTCGGTGCCGTCGGCGTTGACGATCTTGTCGATCGCGATCGAGCTGCAGGCGACGCCGTTGTTGGCGATGCCCGCGTACGCCGTGGCCATCGTCATCGGGGCGATGTAGTTCGTGCCGAGCACCGACGACGGGTTCGCCCTGAATGGGTTCGCCTGTTCGTCAGCCCCGTGCACCAGCAGGTCTTGCGCCCGTTGCTTGATTCCGCAGAGGTCGATCTTGGTGGCCATCATGGCGAAGATCGTGTTGATGGACTGGGCGGTGCCGTTCATCACGCTCGTGCGCCCGACCGTCTCGCCTTCGTCGTTCGCGACGGGCCAGGGGGCGCCGCCGATGTCGGCGCAGGGGTCGCTCTCGTGGAACATCGATTGCGGAAAGAGGTGTCTCGTTCCGTCGACCGACTCGTACAGGGAGTGCCCCTCCTGCAGCCACTGCAGCAGGTCGAAGGCCTTGTACGACGAGCCCGTCTGGAACCCTTCCGAGCCGCCGTACTCGTAGTCGGTGTTGTAGTTCACGGCCGTCGTGCCGGGCGCGGGTGCGGCCGTGTTATCGTACGGCCGGTTCTGCACCATCGTGATGACGCGCCCGGTTCCCACCTCCACCGAGACGTTGGACGCACCGAGGTCGAGGTTGCCGCTCGTCGGCGGGATGTATGCGCTCAGCGCCTGCTGCGCCGCGTTCTGCAGATCGAGGTTCAGCGTCGTGTAGATCTTCAGGCCGCCACGGCTGAGGAAGCTCGTGCGGTCGTCTTCCGTCTTGCCGAAGATGGCGTTCTTCTCGATCGTGCGCTCGACGAAGTCGCAGAAGAAGGCCGCGTTGTACTGCTGGGCCGTCATGCAGCCGTTCTGCACGGGTGTGATCTTCGGCTCGACCTTGGTCGCCTTGGCTGCGTCGCGTTCTTTCGCGGTGATCTTGCCGGATGCGAGCATCCTGTCGAGCACGTAGTTGCGGCGTTCGAGCGTGGCCGCGTATCCGTTGGCCGCGCCGTTGTCTTTGTCGTCGGGGCGGTCGATACGGAGGTTGTCGGGGTTGTTCAGGATGGCGATGAGGGTCGCGGCCTGCTGAAGGTTGAGAGCACTCGCAGACACTCCGAAGTAGTACGCGGCCGCCGACTGCACTCCGTAGACCCGGCCGCCGAACAGAGCGATGTTCAGATAGCTCTGCAGGATCTGGTTCTTCGTGTACTCCTTCTCGAGCCCGATCGCGTAACGCATCTCCTTCAGCTTGCGCACCGGGTCGACCTCGGTCGCGTCGTTGTAGCATGCGGTGTAGACAGTGAGCTGCTTCTTCTGCACATCAGGGGATGCGGTCACGTCGGGCTGCTTGTTCTCGCAGCGCTGCACGAGGATGTTCTTCACGTACTGCTGCGTGATCGAGGAGCCACCCTGCACATCCTTGTGGAGGGCAGTCAGCACCGCACCGCGAAGGGTGCCCGTCACGTCGACGCCGCCGTGCTCGTAGAAGCGGGGATCTTCGGTTGCCACGGCCGCGTCTTTGAGGTTCTGCGAGATCTCGTTCCAGCCGACCTCGACGCGGTTCTGCGAGTAGAACGTCGCGATGGCCACCGGCTGGCCGTTCGAGGTGGCGTACATGGTCGACGCCTGCGCGAGCGGCTCGACCTTGATGTACTCGGGAAGGCCGTCGAACACGCCGATCGTCGAGTCGGCGGCCGACCCGGTGAGCGCGACCGCAGGGGTCACGGCGGCGGCCGCGAGCACGCCCGCCACTGCGCTGAGCGCCACGAACCCCAAGAGCGAAGGTGCCCACGTCCAGCCTCTGCGTCCCGAAGAATTCATGGCGTCATGATACGCGTCGAACGTCGCGAGTCGGCCGAGGAGAGGTCAGTCGTTGCGGAGTTTGTCGCACAGTGCGGTGAGCTGTTCGAGCTCGTCTTGATCGAGACGGCCGCCGACGCGCTCCGTGATCGTGCGCATGTGCTCGACCGCGACGCGACGGAACATGTCGAAGCCTTCGTCGGTCAGCCGGATGACGCTTCCGCGCGCATCCGACGGCTCAGGGCATTTCGCGACCAGGCCACGGGCGACCAGCCGGTCGATGAGCCGGCTGACGCTCGGCTGGGTGAGCAGCACGTGCTTGTTGAGGTCGCGCAGGCGCAGCTCGCGGTTGGGCTGGCGCGACAGGTTGAACAGCACGTCGTACTCGTTGAAGGAGACGTCTCTGGTCGGAAACTCCGCGGCCAGCGTGCGCATCACCGAGACCTGCGCACGGAACAGTGACTCCCAGGCGCTCACGGCGTTCGTCCGCGTCTTCGCCCGCTCCTGCGTGTGCATGCTGTGTTTCCTCCTCGATGGCAGGGCCGACACCTCACAGGTCGGCCCGAAAACGTCGACGCATTCTCAATGCATTCGCATCATCCCACCACCCGGTGACAGTGGCATCGGTGCCAGCACGGTTAAACAGATCGAGGGCCGGTCGCAGAGGCTAGCGACCGACCCTCTCCCTTGCACCAAGAGTGTCCTGCAATCACATTCCGCGTTGGCTGCCACAGCAAACAACTAACGCTCTTGAACTATATAACGAAGAGGTAACGGCCGCTAGTTACCAGTTCGTTATTTTTGCTGCGAGTTTTCTAGGTATCACCTGTGCCTCAACCGCTGGACAAACTACTCGAACTCGAATACTCTAAGTAAAGTAATCGGAAGGTGGATGATGGCAGCGACCGGCAAGTCGAAGCGTCCCGTGGGCAACCCACTGGCGCTGGCCGTGCTGTCCTGCCTCTGGGAGCGCCCGATGTACCCGTACGAGATGACCACGTCGATGCGGGAGCGCGGCAAAGAAGACAGCATCCGCCTCAACTTCGGTTCGCTTTACGCCGTGATCAAGTCGCTCGAGAAGCACGGTCTCATCGCCGTCGCTCAGACCGAGCGGGAGGGTAACCGCCCCGAGCGCGTCGTCTACGAGATCACGGATGCGGGGCGCCGCGAAGCCGACGAGTGGCTGCGGGAGCTCATCGACACACCGGTGAAGGAGTACCCGGCGATCGAGACGGGTCTCTCCCTGATCGCGATGCTGCCTCCGGCCGTCGCCGCCGATCTCCTCGCCGACCGGGCCGAGCGACTGGGCGCGGAGATCGCCGAGCGGGAACAGCTCTTGGCGGGTGAAGCGTCAGGCGTGCCCGAACTCTTCATGGTCGAGTTCCACTTCAAGCAGGCGATGCTCGCCGCAGAGCGCGCCTTCGTGATCGACCTCGCCGCCCGCGTGCGAGAGCGCGCCATCGGGGGGATCGAGATGTGGGAGGGGCTGCACCAGCTCCTCGATCAGGGTCTCAGCATGGACGACATCCAGAAGCGCGTGTCGGCCGGCGACTTCGGACGGGAGGTGGCCGACCTGCTGAGACAGTGAACCGAACGAAATGATGGCCGGAGAGCGGCAACTCTCCGGCCATCGAAACCCCAGTCGTTCCGTGAGGAACCTGCGTCAACAGTCACCGAGGGTCCACTTCATGGTACCGCGCAGCGCATCACGGACGGCATTCCCGAATATCAGAAAGGGAGCCATCGTGGCTGCTGCATACCCAGGGGAGTCGGCGCTCGTCGCCGAGAACCTCGTCAAGACCTATCGCACCGGGCGGGGCAAGCCCCCCGTTCGTCCACTGGACGGTCTCAGCTTCTCGGCCGAGACCGGCACCGTATTCGGGCTTCTCGGCCCGAACGGCGCCGGAAAGTCCACCACCATCAAGATCCTCGCGACCCTGGCCCGGGCGGACTCCGGAACCGGGACCGTCGCGGGGATCGATGTCACCCGTCATCCCGCCCGGGTGCGCAGGGCCATCGGGTTCGTCGCGCAGAAGTCCGTGGCCGACCCGATGGACACCGGCGTGGAGAACCTGGTGCTCGCCGGGCGCCTGCAAGGGCTGAGCGCGCGGGATGCACGGGCCCGCGCATCCGAGCTCCTCGACCGTTTCGCGCTGACCGAGCAGGCGACCAGGCAGGTGAAGACGTACTCCGGCGGCATGGCCCGCAAGCTGGATGTCGCCATCGGCCTCATGCACCGGCCGGCCGTGCTCTTTCTCGACGAGCCGACCACCGGCCTCGACCCGGAGGCGCGCGCCGAGCTCTGGGCGGAGATCGAACGGATGACCGCCGCCGAGAACCTGACCGTGCTGCTCACGACCCACTACCTGGAGGAGGCGGACCGTCTCGCCAAGAGGCTTGCGATCGTCGACCACGGCACGGTCGTCGCGGGCGGCACCCCGGAAGAGCTGAAGAACGATCTGCGCGGTGACGCGGTGATCGTCGAGCTGACCGGCGACGGCGACCCGTTCGCCGCGCTCGCAGCACTGGGGCGAGTGGATGCGCTGAGAGAGGTCGGCGGAGACGGCCGCACCCTGCGCGCCCGCGCCGACAACGGGGCCGCCACCCTGCCTTTGGCACTTGCCGCACTGGAGGCCGCCGGCGTCATCGTGGCCTCCGCCACCGTCGCCCGGCCGAGCCTCGACGACGTGTATCTGCGGCGCACCGGCCACACCATCGGGCGAGCGCAAGAGAACTACGAACTGGAGAACGCGTCATGACCACCATCGCACCGGGCGCCACAGCGCCGAGCCGGCCCAGGGCATCCGTCGGGCCGACGTTTCTGACCCACACGCTCATCCTCACCGGCCGCCAGCTGCGCGCCGCCTGGCGGATGCCGGCGTTCCTGGTGATGAACCTCATCCAGCCGATCATCTGGCTGCTGCTGTTCGGGCAGCTGTTCAAAGCGGTCGTGCAGATCCCCGGGTTCGGTAACGGCCAGAGCTACCTGGAGTTCCTGACCCCCGGCATCGTCATGATGATGGCACTGTTCGGCAGTGCCTGGTCGGGCACGGTGTTCATCCAGGACATGCAGCGCGGCGTGATGGATCGGTTCCTCACCTCGCCGACGAATCGCGCGTCGCTGATCGTGGCGACGCTCCTTTACCAGTCGATCCTCGCGATCTGCCAGTCGCTCGTCGTGGTCGGGATAGCGTTCTGGGCGGGAGCGCGCTTCGAGGGCGGCTTCACGGGCATCCTCCTGCTGCTCCTCGGGGTGGTGCTGCTGACCGCCGTGTTCTGCTCGCTCTCCAACGCCGTCGCCTTGCTGGCACGGGATCAGACCGCGCTCATCGGCATCTCGCAGATCATCACGCTGCCGCTGATGTTCCTGAGTTCGGCGATCATGAACACGAAGCTCTCGCCCGAGTGGGTGCAGAACGTCGCCGCGTTCAACCCGTTCGAGTGGGCCGTGATCGTCGGCCGTCAAGCCTTGAGCGCGAACCCGGACTGGGCGGCTCTCTGGGGCCACGTCGGTCTGCTCGCAGCACTCACCGTGGTGATGGCTGCGTGGGCGACGAGCGCCTTCCGCGTCTACCAGCGCTCGGCGTAGCGCCGCTGTCGGCTCCGCATCCGTTCATCCGTTCTTCTCTTCCGGATGCGAACGGGTGCGGAGTCGTTGGCCGCGTGCGTTTAGAAGAGGTCGGGGGAGGGGGCGCTGGCGTGACGGATGGAGACGTCGGCGTGACGGTCGAACCGGTAACCGACGCCGCGCACGGTGCGCACGATGTCTTCGTAGCGGCCGAGCTTGGCACGCAGGCGGCGAACGTGCACGTCGATCGTGCGCTCGTTCGGAACCTCGTCGTCGGCCGAACCCCACAGCGAGGTGATCAGCTCGGCGCGCTCGATGGTGCGACCCTCGCGCAGCACGAGGTACTGAAGCAGCTCGAACTCCTTGTACGTGAGGGCGGCGGTCTGGTTGTCGAGCAGCAGGCGCTTGCGGGAGATGTCGACGACGACGCCACCGGATGCGCGGTCCTCGTCTTCGTCGACGGCGCCGGCGTGGCGGTGCTTGGCGATGGCGGCCGGGTCTTGCAGGGCCAGGCGCACCACATCCACGTCGCGTCCGCCTGCGCCCTCGGGGGCGAGCGCCACGGCGGCGTACGTCTCGGCGGAGGGGGCGATCTCGGCGGTCAGGCGCTTCAGCGCTTCGACGATGCGACCGAGGTCGGTGCCCGCGGCGGCGGCCTTGGCCTCGTCGATGCCGACGTAGAGCACGAAGCCGCGGGCCTCGGTGCCGTTGGGCACTGCACGGATCTGCGGCGCCGGAGCGGCGGGGGCCGGAGTCGCGACCGGGGCGACGGGAGCGGCGGACAGGCGGCGGGTGGGGGCGAAATCGGTGTCGATGGTGGCGAGAGACATGGGATGAGGTCCTTTGCGATGATGCGTGGAATCCGTTGCCGCCGAGTTCGGCGTTCCCGTCGCGGCCGGTTCGTCCGGCGTGCAAAAGGGTGACGGGTGCGAGGATTCGCGTGTTCTGTGTTGGGCCTTCAGAAGTGGCCGGTGAGCGGATGCGTGAGTGTGGCGCATCCGGGGAACCAAGGGCCTGGCTCGACTCAGTGGGTCGGCGGCCGGCTGGTTCGGCGAAGGGTCGTCAGATTAGCGACACATTCGGCAACACATGACCGAAGCACTGCCGGGCATCATCATGCCGGCATCCCCAGGGGCCTCGAAGGAGGTCAGGGTGTGCGAGTTGTCAGTCATGTTGGCAAGTAAAGCGAATAGTGACGCGCCGTGTCAAATGATGACGTCATGTTACGGCGCGTTTCGAGCCGGCGCGGAGGCCGGTTCGACGGGTCAGACGGTGCCGTAGAGGCGGTCGCCCGCGTCGCCGAGGCCCGGAACGATGTATCCGTTCTCGTCGAGGCGTTCGTCGAGGGCGCCGAGCACGATCGTCACATCGCGGCCCTCCGTCGCCTTCTCAAGGGCGGCGATGCCCTCGGGAGCGGCGAGGATGCAGATGGCCGTCACGTCGACGGCTCCGCGCTTGAAGAGGAACTCGATGGCGGTTCCGAGCGAGCCGCCCGTGGCCAGCATCGGGTCGAGCACGAAGCACTGACGATCGGAGAGGTCTTCTGGCAGACGCTCGGCGTATGTCGTCGGCTCGAGCGTCTCCTCGTTGCGCACCATGCCGAGAAAGCCCACTTCTGCGGTCGGCATCAGCTTGACCATGCCCTCGAGCATCCCGAGACCGGCGCGAAGGATGGGGACCACCAGCGGGCGGGGCTCGCTCAGGGTGACGCCTGTCGTCGCGGTGACCGGGGTCTCGATCTCCCGCGGCTCGACGCGCACGCTGCGCGTCGCCTCGTAGGCGAGCAGAGTCACCAGCTCTTCGGTGAGTGCGCGGAAAACAGGAGACGGGGTCTCTTTGTTGCGCAGCACCGTCAGCTTGTGGGTGATGAGGGGGTGGTCGGCAACGTGCACTCGCATAGGCTCAAGGCTACCGAACATATTCGTCTGGAGACCCCGCTTGAGCCTCGCCGTTCCCGCCGACTACGCCGAGTGGATGCGCCGCGCCATCGCGGACGCCCGGCTCGCCTTCGGCACAGGCGACGTTCCGGTGGCCGCGCTCGTGCTCGACGAGTCCGGTGCGGTCATCGGAACCGGCCGCAACGAGCGCGAGCTGCTGGGCGACCCGACGGCGCACGCGGAGGTTCTGGCGCTGCGACAGGCGGCCGCATCCCGCGACGACTGGCACCTCGAAGGATGCACGCTCGTCGTCACCCTCGAACCCTGCGTCATGTGCGCGGGCGCTGTCCTCGCCGCGCGGGTTCCCCGTGTCGTGTTCGGCGCCTGGGACGAGAAGGCCGGCGCGGCCGGATCGGTGTACGACGTGCTCCGCGACCGCCGCCTCAACCACCGGGTGGAGGTCTACGCGGGCGTTCTGGCCGAAGAGTGCGCCGACCTGCTGCTCGACTTCTTCCGGGCCAAGCGCTGATCCTTCTCGAACGGCCACAGTGGCCGGCTTCGGCCGGCGCGGCGCCTACGCGGGCAGCTGCGACAGCCACTCCGAGAACGCGCGGTGCGACGCCTCCTGCATCGCGGCCGCATACCGCTCGGCGTCGGCGCGCAGGGCATCCGGGTTCAGGTCGTGCTCGTCGAGCTCGTTGTAGCCGTCGCTGATCCACTGCTCGTGCATCTCGCCGGTGACCTCGGGATGGAACTGCACCGCGAGGGCGAAGTCTCCGATCGCGAACGCCTCGTTCGAATAGTCGGACGAGGAGGCGAGAAGCGTCGCGGACTCCGGCAGCTCGAACGTGTCGCCGTGCCACTGCACCACCGGGGTGTCGCCGAAGTGACGGATGGGCGAGGCCGCGCCCGCCGCCGTCGGCTCGATGCGCCGAAAACCGATCTGCATGCTGTCACCCTTGTAGACGCGCTCCCCGAGCGCCCCCGCCATCAACTGTGCGCCGAGGCACACGCCGAGCGTCGGCCGTTCGGCGGCGATCCGATCGCGGATGAGCTGCTGCTCCGTGGTGAGAAAGGGGAACTCGTCCGTCTGGTACGCGCCCATCTCACCGCCGAGCACGACGACGAGGTCGGCCTCCGCCGGGTCGATGGCCGCGACATCCTCCACCGTCACATCGACCACGCGTACGTCGTAGCCGTGCTCCGCCAGCACCGGGCCGATGTTGCCCAGATGGATCGTCGGGTCGTGCTGCAGAACCACCGCGGTGCGCGGCTCGCGCGGAGAATCCGTCGTCACTCGAGACCCTTGATCACGATGGCGTCGGTGGCCGGGTGCTTCTCGTTCGGGTCGATCCAGACGTCGGGCTCGATGTAGATCACGCGGGCGGCGGGAACGGCGTCGCGGATGCGGCGCTCCACGATGTCGATCGACGCCGCCACCTCCGCGAGCCGGTATTCGCCCGGGAAGGCCAGCTTGGCGCCGACGAGCAGCTCGTCGGGGCCGAGGTACAGGGTCTTCATGTGGATGACGCGCTCGACCTCGGTGCCGGCCATGATCGCCTTCTGAATGGCCGCAGTGTCGACATCGCTGGCGCCCTCGCCCACGAGCAGGCTCTTCGTCTCCATGCCGAGGATGATCGCGACCGCGATGAGAAGGAGGCCGATCAGGATGGTGCCGATCGCATCCCACAGACCGTCGTGCGTGATCACGGTGAGGCCGACGCCGATGAACGCGAAGACCAGGCCGGTCAGCGCGGCGACGTCTTCGAGCAGCACGACCGGCAGCTCGGGAGCCTTCGCGCGACGGATGAACTGCGGCCAGCTCATCCCGATCTTGTGCGGCCGCGACTCGTGGACGGCGGTGCGCAGCGAGAACGACTCCAGGCCGATCGCGATGAGCAGCACCAGGATGGGCAGCCACCAGTTCTCGAGAGGATGCGGGTGGGTCAGCTTCTCGATGCCCTCGTAGAGCGAGAACACGCCACCGACCGAGAACAGGATGATCGACACGACGAACGCGTACACGTACCGTTCGCGGCCGTAGCCGAACGGATGCTCGCTGTCGGCCTTCTTCTTCGCCTTGCGTCCGCCGAGCAGCAGCAACAGCTGGTTGCCGGAGTCGGCGAGCGAGTGCACGCCCTCGGCGAGCATCGACGACGAGCCCGAGAAGAACCAGGCGATGAACTTCGTGAGCGCGATGCCCAGATTGGCGGCGAATGCCGCGACGATGGCCCTGGTTCCACCCGATGCGCTCATGGGCTCCATCCTAGGATGGCCGCATGACCGACACGCAGAACGTCACGCTCCCCACGATCGCGCTCCTCGGCGCAGGCTCCATGGGCCGCGCCATCCTCAGCGGCCTGGTCTCACCGGGGGTCACCGTCGACGGCGGGATCCGCGTGACCAACCGATCCGCGTCGCGCGCCGCCGAGCTCGCGTCGCTCCCGGGGGTCCGGGCGTACGCCACCGAGTCGGACCCCGATGCGAACCGTGCAGCCGTCGACGGAGCGGAGATCGTGCTGGTCGCCGTGAAGCCCGCGATGGTGCCCGATCTGCTGCGCGAGATCGCCGCATCCCTCACCCCGGGCGTGGTGGTCGTGAGCGTCGCCGCCGGTGTCACCGTCGCGACGTTCGAATCGCTGCTGCCCGACACCGTCTCCGTAGTGCGCTCGATGCCGAACACGCCCGCCGTGGTGCGCAAGGCCGTGACCGGGATCAGCCCGGGGAACCGTTCGGATTCCGACGACCTGGCCGTCGTGCGCGCGCTGTTCGAGACGGTCGGCGAGGTCGTGGAGGTGCCCGAATCGCAGCTGGATGCGTTGAGCACCATCTCCGGGTCGGGGCCGGCGTACGTGTTCTACCTGATCGAGCAGCTGACCGCGGCCGCCGTCGAGAAGGGCTTCACGCCCGAGCAGGCCGCGCAGCTCGTCAACGGGACTTTTCTCGGCGCCTCGGAGCTGCTCGTCACCTCGGGCGAAGAGCCGGCCGAGCTGCGTCGCCGCGTGACCAGCCCCGGCGGCACCACCGAGCAGGCCGTCACCGTGCTCGAATCCGCCGACCTCGCATCCCTCTTCACCCGCGCCACCGACGCCGCCCTCGCCCGGGCCCGCGCCCTCGCCGCCTCCTAGCGCTCCCGCCCCGCCCCCTGCCCCGCCCGCCCCGCCCCCTGCAATCGACTCCGGGCAGAATGCTCCCCAGCGCGCCGATTCAGAGCATTCATCCTGTAGTCGATTGCAGGAGGGCGCGGCGGGTGCGCAGCGCGACCGCGTGGAAGTCGTCGGCCGCGGTCACGAGTATGACGTTCCAGCCGAGTTGCACGAGCAGCTCGCGCCGGATGTCGGCCCGATAGGTCTCACGCTCCGTGCGGTGATGGTCGCCGAGGTACTCGACGGCGACCCGGTGCTGCGGATACGCGAGGTCGATCATGGCGAGCGTGCGGCCGGAATCGGTGACGGGATGGTTCAGCGCGGGCTCAGGGAGGCCCGCGGCCGTCAACGCCAGGCGCAGGCGGGACTCCTGCGGTGACAACGAGCCGTAGCGCACCGCATCCAACGCGAGCCGCAGCGGCCGCACGCCGCGCCGTCTCCCGTGCCGCTTGACCGCACCCTCGAGAAGCTCGATCGACGACGGTGGGGGAGCGCCGTCGTAGGGATGTGTGCCGGTGATCAGGAGATCGCCGATCACCACGAGGTCATCGAAGCTCAACGACGAGCTGAGTTGCGCCCAGGTGTCTTCGACGCCCAGCACCCGCAGGCCGTCGACGGACCGGAGGATCTGCGAGTTCCCGCGGAGCTGATGCGCGATGACGCCGTGCAGCTCAGGGGGCCGCGCGGGTTCGAAGACGCTGACCTCGACCTCGCGAGGGGACTCCCGCCACGGCAGGGGGAGCCCGTGGATGACCGCGGCCGAGTGGTGGCTGAAGAAGCAGGCCGGCGGCAGTACGACCGCGGCCGCGCGGCACAGCTGCAGGTGATCGTCGAGGTCGAGGCCCACCGACCGCATCCCGTAGAACGGATGCTGAAAGGAGGGCCCCCGCAGCCGCCCTGTCCCGACGCCCGCCGCTCTCGCATCCCGCACCCGGAACGCCGCCGGAAGATCGTCATTCGCACGCATCCCCCCATCCTCGCGAAGCCCCCGCCCACCCCGCAGAAGTTATCCACAGCCGCAATCGACTCCGGGAAGAATGCTGCGATTCGTCGCCGAAAAGAGCATTCTCACCGGAGTCGATTGCTTTAGGCGTCGACGGCGGCGAAGCGTTCGATGTCGGCGGAGGCTCCCGAGACGATGATGAGGTCGTGGTCGGAGACGGTGGTGTCGGCCGTGGCGTACGTGAACGGTTTGCCGGGGGACTTCACACCGACGATCGTCACGTGATACTTGCTGCGCACGCCGGCCTCGCCGAGCTTGAGGCCCCGGATGGGCTTCGGCGGGTACATCTTGACCAGTGCGAAGTCGTCGTCGAACTCGATGAAGTCGAGCATGCGCCCGGAGACGAGGTGCGCTACGCGCTCGCCGGCTTCGGCCTCCGGATAGATGACGTGGTTCGCGCCGATGCGCTCGAGGATCTTGCCGTGCGACTGCGAGATCGCTTTCGCCCAGATCTGGGGCAGCTTCAGGTCGACGAGGTTCGCGGTGATGAGCACGCTCGCCTCGATGGACGAGCCGACGGCGACGACCGCGACCGAGAAGTCCTCCGCGCCGATCTGGCGCAGCGTCTCGATGCCGCGCGCGTCGGCCTGCACCGTGTGCGTCACTCGGTCGGCCCACTTCTGCACGAGGTTCGCGTCGGTGTCGATGGCGAGCACCTCGCGGTCGAGCCGGTCGAGTTCGCCCGCCGTGGCGGCGCCGAAACGACCGAGGCCGATCACCAGCACGGGTGCGTTGTGCTTGATCTTGTCAACCAACGAGCGGCCTCTCTTCCGGATTGTGGAACAGCTGCTTGCGCTGACTCTGGGCCAGTGCCGCAGCGAGAGTCACTGTACCAACGCGCCCACAGAACATCGTGGCCGCCATCACGTAGACCCCCGCATCCGGCAGGTTCTCGGTGAACCCGGTGGTGAGGCCGCAGGTGGCGAAGCCCGAGATCACGTCGAACAGCACGTGGTCGAGGGGCGCCTTGGTGATCTGCAGCAGCACGATGGTGGAGACGGCGACGATTGTCGCGCCCCACAGCGCCACCGCGACAGACAGGCGGAGCACGTCGATGGGGATGCGGCGGCGGAAGGCATCCATCGACTCCACTCCGCGCGCCTCGGCGAAGGCGGCGAGGAAGAGCACGGCGAGCGTCGTCACCTTGATGCCGCCGGCCGTGGACGCCGATCCGCCTCCGATGAACATCAGCATGTCGGTGACGAGCAGACTCGACCCGTGCAGGTCGTCGATGGGGATCGTCGCGAACCCGCCCGACCGGGTCATCGTCGAGAGGAAGAGGGACTGGAAGATCGTCTGCCCCGCATCCATGCCCCCGAACGTCTTGGGGTTGTTGTATTCGAGCACGATGTAGAGCACGGTTCCGGCCGCGAGCAGGATCACCGACACGAGCAGCGTCATCTTGACGTGGATCGACCACCGCCGACGCTTGACCCGGAGGTTGTTGGCGACGGCGAGGATGACCGGAAAACCGATCGACCCGAGAAAGACGCCGAGCATCAGCGCGCTCAAGAACCAGTAGTCGTCGATGAAGGGAGTGAGGCCTTCGACGTTGGGGGCGAATCCTGTGTTGGTGAACGCCATCGCCGAGTAGTAGAGGCTCTCCCAGAGGGCCGTTCCGAACGACATGCCCGCGATCAGCATGCGAGGGAACAGCAGTAGCGCAACGATTCCTTCGATCACGACCATGCTGAGCGCGACGGTGATGAGCAGCTTGCCGACCTCGCCCAGACGTACGGCCTGCCCTTCGGCGACGGGGCCGGCGTGGATGCGCTGAGGGTTGCTGTCGCTCGCGGCCATCAGTTTCGCTCGCAGCCCCAGGCGGCGCGATATGACCAGGCCGAGGATGCTCGCCATGGTCAGCACGCCGACGGCGCCCACCTGCACGCCCACGTACACGAGCGTGTGGCCGAAGACCGACCAGTGGGTGGCCATGTCGACCGTCGACAGCCCGGTGACACAGATCACGGAGACGGCGGTGAAGAGGGCGTCCGCGAGCGGCGTCGACGTTCGCGAGGTCGTCGCGATGGGGAGTGAGAACAGGAGGGTGAAGACCAGGATGAGCAGCGTGAACACCAGAATCGCGAACCGCGACGGACTGCGGCTCGCGAAGACGTTCACCGCTTCGCGCACTCGGCCGGCCGGTGTCATCGACGGCTTCCGCGCCGTCAGGGTCGCTCGCATGCTCCGATCTTCCCACCCCTCCCGTTCTGACGTGGTACTCGGCTGGGCGAGTGACTAGCCTGGGGGAATGGCCGACATCTTTGACGTGATTGCCGACGCGACCAGGCGGGACATCCTGGGGGTGCTCCTCGACCGTCACGCCGACGACGCGCACACGTCGGGCGAGATCAGCGTCTCCGAGATCGTGTCCACGTTGGAGCTCAGTCAGCCGACGGTGTCGAAGCACTTGAAGGTGCTGAGGGATGCGGGGCTCGTCGCCGTGCGCGAGGAGGGCCAGCACCGCTACTACCGGCTCGACTCCGAGCCCCTCGAGGCCGTGGAGGACTGGATCATCCCGTTCGTGTCGGCCGACATCGACGCCGCGGCCTTCGGCGCAGACCTCGCCGACGAGACGCGCGAGTTCGCGAGCTCCGTCGGCAAGGTGTTCGCCGACACGAGTCACCGCGTCACCACCGCGGTCGAGCGGGTGACGCCACGCAAGTGGCGCCGCGACTGACTCGCACCGGCCCTCTTTACGCGGGGTCTGGGAACCTCTAGAGTTTCGATTCACCACCCGTTTCAGGCGGGTACGATGCCCTATGCCCGGGATGTTCCGGGCCTGGATCAAAGAGGACTCGACTTCAATGGCACGCGATCTTTCGGATGTGCGCTTTCTGACGGTCGCGGAAGTGGCCGACATGATGCGCGTCTCCCGCATGACCGTGTACCGCCTCGTGCACTCGGGGGAGCTTCCCGCCATCCGTTTCGGTCGCTCGTTCCGGGTGCCGGAGTCGGCTGTCACCGCGGCCCTCGAGGCCGTCGTGCACGCTCCCGAGACGGGCGTCGCCGACAGCGCCTGACGTCGGGTAGACTAGAGCCCTGTGTCGCCGCGCATCCCGCGGCCTACCCCCTAACTTTTGTGAGGTCTACGTGGGTTCCGTTATCAAGAAGCGTCGCAAGCGTATGGCGAAGAAGAAGCACCGCAAGCTGCTTCGCAAGACTCGTCACCAGCGTCGCAACAAGAAGTAGACCTCGCGTCTACAGCTCAGGCGTCGGCCCTTCGGGTCCGGCGCTTTCTGCTGTTAAGCCGATGGGATGCGCTGAGCGGGCTGTCGGGGGCCGGTACAGCGCCTAGGCTGTTCGGGTGACGAACGTCGATCTGACTCTCATCGGCAAGCCCGGCTGTCATCTCTGCGACGACGCGCGCGCCACGATCGCCGCGGTCGTCGCCGAGCTGCCCGTGGGCGCGCCCGCCGTCTCGGTGGCCGAGCTCAGCATCCTCGACGATCCGGCATTGCACGAGCGGTACGTCGAGGAGATCCCCGTGGTGCTCATCGACGGCCGCGTGCACACCTATTGGCGGGTCGACCCGGCCCGCCTGCGCACAGCACTCTTGGGAGCAGAATGACCATCCGCCATGTCGTCTCGTGGAAGCTCGCCACCGCCGATCCGGCCGAACGCGCCGAGCAGGCGGCCACGATCAAGCGTGGCCTGGAGGCGCTGCCGGCGTCGATCCCCGAGATCCTCGCTCTGGAGGTCGGCGTCAACGCGCTCAGCCCTGAGGCGAACTTCGACGTGGTGCTGATCAGCGACTTCGACGACGCGGATGCGATCGCGCGCTACGTCGAGCATCCGGAGCACGAGAAGGTCGCGTCGTACATCCGCTCGGTCGTGCAGGCGCGCTCGGCTGTCGACTTCCAGGTCTGAGCCGAACGCGCCGGCCGAGCAGGCCCGCCGTGGCTGACCACGGCGGACGAGCCCGGCGTGGCTTACCACGGCGGGCGAGCCCGGCCGGTCTCGCTCAGACGATCGGGTTGGCGTCGATCTCGGCGTCGGTTCGCCGGTACTCCTCGAGGAACTGACGGCGTGCGGGCTCGTAGAGGGCGCGGATGTGCTCCGCAGCCTTCTCTCCGTCTTTCGCCTTCACCGCGTCGGTGATCTCCGCGATCTTGCCGGGGATGTCCGCGGTGTCGAACGGGAGCTGCCAGACCGAGATGTAGCGCAGCAGCTGCGGGCTGAGCCCTTCCGTGACGCCGAGGAGCACCGCATTGTCGACGGCGCGCTCGAACTCGAGGAAGTACTCGTTGAGCGAGCCCCCGAGTGCCGGGAGGTCTTTGCTCTTCGCATGCTTCTTGATGTCTTTGGTCGCTTTGTCAAGGCGGGAGACCGCCGAGGCGCTCATCGTGGGCACGCCCACCCGGGCGGCGTGCTCGTGCAGGATGCCCGTGGTGTAGATGGACTCGTCGATCGCGCGCATATCGATCGGGGCGACACGCGTGTAGCGGTTAGCCGCCATCTCGACGAGGCCGATATCGGCGAGCTTCATGAGCGCTTCGCGAACCGGGGTGCGGGAGACGCCGAGCCAGGCGGTGAGCTTCTCGTCGAGCAGGGTCTCGCCCGGTTCGAGGGTGCCGTCGATGATGCCCTGGTAGAGCCGGGTGTAGACGACGTCGCGCAGAAGCTGACGCTCGACAGGCTGAGTGTCTTTGACGGGCAGGGGCATCAGTTGTCCTTCTTCTCGGCGGTGAACGCGTCAACGAGCTCCGTGACGGCTGCCTTCGTGTAGTCGCCGACAGCCGCGGCAGCCGCTCGGGCGTCGCCACCGACCGACGCCTTCACCGCGGCGAGGATGAACGGAAGGCTGCTCTCGTGCACCTTGTCGGTGGGAGCGGCCTTGAGCGCCCGGCGTAATTCGGGGAGGTGCCGGGAGGCGACGCGAGCGACGGTCTTGTTGTCGAGGCGCCGGATGTAGACGTTGACGAAGCCTTCGGTGAGGAGGTTGTTGCGCACGAGCTGGTCGATGTCGTCGTCGGCGAAGCTGGCGGCGAACGCTTGCAGCGCCTCTTTGTCGCCGTCGGTGAGCAGCGGCGTCGTGTCGCGCACGATCCCCTGGAGCAGCGGGCCCAGGGTTTCGAGCAGGCCGCGCAGACGCACGGGGTCGATGGGGGTCACCCGGGTGCGCTTCTGCGGCAGGATCTCGACGAGACCCATCGCCGCCAGCTGGTTGAGCGCTTCTCGTACGGGGGTGCGCGAGACGCCCACCCATTTCTCGATCTCGGCGTCGTAGAGTTGCTCGCCGGGGAGCAGGTCGCCGTCGACGATGGCGTCGAGCAGACGCAGGAAGACTTCATCTCGAATCAGCCGTCGCGGGTTCACGGCCTCGGTCACGGGTACAGGCATAAATGAATATTACATCTGCCTGCCAGCTACTCAGCGCTGACATGCTTCGACACGACGTTTAGTATCCAAGACCCTGTGATCAGCAAAAAGGCCGAGGCCACCCGGCGTTCCGGATGGCCTCGACCCGGCACAGGCCGAGTGGCTCAGGCCCTGAGTGCTAGAGCGGTCAGAACTTGTGGCCGAGGGCTTTGGCCTTGAGCGCGTCGAACTCGCCGGCCGAGATCACGCCCTGGTCGAGAAGCTGCTTGGCCTTGGCGATGTCGTCTGCGGGCGACGACGACGCGGCAGTCTGACGGATGTAGTCGTCAGCCTGCTGCTGCGCCTGCTGCACGTCCCTCGACTGGCGCTCGGCCATCCCTCGTCCGCGGGCGATCAGGTACACGAGCGCGGTGAGGAAGGGCAGGAAGATCAGGAAGATGATCCAGAGCGCCTTCCACCAGCCGTTCAGCTCACGGTCGCGGAACAGGTCGCCGATGATGGCGAACAGGGCGAAGAGGTAGGAGATGAGCGCGAAGGCCCAGAACATGAGCCAGATGATGTTCCAGAAGTTGTTCCACATGCCGGGTGCTTCCCTTCGGTCGACCGTCGTGCCTCCCGTGGCCCGGCGCTTGAGCACAACGTAGCGTTCACACGGGCGCGCGCACTAGTGCCGGCGGCGCCGGGGGTCGGGGTTAGGCTGACGCCATGTTGCCCCAGCTCCGCCCGCAGACGTGGCGCGGACGTGGTGGCGGCGGCACTCTCGCCTTCGCTCTCGCTCTCGTCGTCGGCGCCCCGATCATGCTCGCCGTCGGTCTTCTGCTGCTCGTGCTCGCAGTGGTGGTGTGGGTCGTCGCGCTGGTGGTGTGGCTGGTCGGGGTGCTGGCCGCTTGGGTCTGGTTCGGAATTCAGAGGATGCGCCGCATCCCTTACCCGTTCCGGTTGCCGCCACCGATCGGTCGGCGCCGGCGCACGCTGAGTCTGAGCTCGCTCTATCTCGCGTCGGCACCCCGCGTGGTCGGTGCCGCGGCCCGGCTCACCGGGTTTCTGCTGGGGCCGCTCGCGCTGCTCGTCTCCCTGGTGGGTGCTGTCGCGCCGCCGTGGCGGGCCCGACCGTACGTCGCGGTCTTCACGCTGAGCGGAATCTTGCGCAAAGCGGTCAACCTCGGTCGGCGCCGCGGGCTGCTGCTCGACGGGGACGAGGTTCGCGTCTTGCTCTACGACGACTTCCTCGAAGAGAAGTTTCCGCACATCCGCGACTTCCTCACCTGGTGGCGCGATCCGGATGCGCCGCACGACTACCGGCCGTCGCCCGGGATCGTCGACGTGCCGCTCGACCTCCTCGGTCTCGGCCTCGAGCCGTACCCCGACCCGCTCGGCTATCCCGGGCTCGCCGCGGGCGCTCTCCGCCGGCGGCAGATCACCGGGCTGCGCGACCTGTTCGTCAGCCAGCGGGAGATCGACGACCTGTGCGATCCCGATCTGGACGACCGGGCCGATGTCGCGATGATCCGGGTCGGTTCGCGGCAGGATGCGCACGGGCTCAAGCACTGGATCGTGCAGTTTCCGAGCACCAAGTCGTGGCACCCGCGAGCCGGCGCCGCCCCGAACGACCTGACGGCCGACCTGGTGATCGGCGCCGACGGCGAGGCGACCGCCACGAGGGCCGCGCTCGCCGCGATGCGCGCCGCCGGCATCCGGGAGGGCGAGCCGGTTCTGCTCGCCGGGTTCAGCCTGGGCGGCATGGTCGCCGCGCAGGTGGCCGAACGTGCGGCGCAGAACGGGTTCACACCGACGCACCTGGTGGTCGGCGGTGCGCCGCTCGGCCGCGCGACGATCCCCGGCGACATCCGCGTGCTGGCCATCGAGCACGTTCTCGACCTGGTTCCCCGCATCGATGGGCGCGAGAATCCCGTCGCCGGCCGCTCCGGCAGCGCCGTCTCCGTCTCCGGGAGGCCGGGCTACCTGACCGTCAAAGCGGGTCCGCCGCTTCCGGCGGGCTTCCGGCTCGGCGTGCTGCACCAGTCGACCGCATACGCCGACACGGCCGCGCTGCTGGAGAGCGACCCTCCCGACGAGGCGGTGGCGGCGCTCGTGCACGAACTCGGCGTGTTCTTCGCGCCGGGTCAGCGCCTCGTCGACCACGCCGCGCTCCGGCGCAGCACGTCGGTCTCGCAGCCGTCGGTGCCGTTCTATCTGCACAGCACCGTTCAGGAGGGCATCACCCGCGGCACGCTGCGCCAGACTCTGCGCCGCATCCCGGATGTGATCGCGGTCGACGTGTACCAGTCGAGGGCGGGCTTCGCCACGACCATCCTCTGGAACGCCGACGTGCTGGTGCGCAGCCTGCGGCCGTGGTTCACGACGGTCGAGCGGATGACGGTCTACCGCGGCCTGCTCTCGCTGCTGAAGCGGCGGCGCGCGGTCGGCATCCACTTCCGGTTGCGGGCCAAGGAGTCGCCCGGCGTGACCTGGGAGGCGACGGTGCAGCGAATGGCCGACGGCCGCTGGCGCGAGACGCTCGACCTCACGTTCGAGGATGCGGCCGCCGAGGAGGAGTTCGGTTCGCTGCTGAGGCCGCCGGGCTCCGGGTCGGCGGTCACCTACTACCCGCCCGACGCTTTCGAGCCGGTGCTGGATGCGGGCGGGACCGTACTATGAACACCAGCTGCGAACGAGGAGGTTGCCGTGGGACGTGAAAGCTTCTGGAAGACGGATCCCACCGACGAGCTGCGGGTCGGTGACGGCTTCGTGCTCGCGGATCGGCCGACCGACGCGCGCATCGGTTTCGACGGTGGCAAGAGCGACGGTGCGAAGGCGCTCGCGGAAGGCGCGGCGATTCTGAACGACCTCCAGGAGAGGCTCTACGCCGCGGGCATCGCGGGGGACAGGCGCCGCGTGCTGCTTGTTCTGCAGGCCATGGACACCGCGGGCAAGGGCGGCATCGTCTCCCACGTGGTCGGCGCCGTGAACCCGGCCGGGGTGCACTACAAGGCCTTCAAGAAGCCGACGGAGGAGGAGCTCGCCCACGATTTCCTCTGGCGCGTCGAACGGGAGGAGCCCGCCGCCGGCCAGATCGGCGTCTTCGACCGCTCCCACTACGAAGACGTGCTGATCGGCCGGGTGCGCAAGCTCGCCCCTGACGACGAGATCGAGCGCAGGTACGGCGCGATCGTCGACTACGAGAAGAAGCTCGCGTTCGCCGGAACCACCATCGTCAAGGTGATGCTGCACATCAGCCGCGACGAGCAGAAGGCCAGACTGGCGGAACGCCTGGATCGGCCCGAGAAGCACTGGAAGTACAACCCCGGCGACGTGGATGAGCGGCTGCTGTGGGATCACTACCAGGAGGCGTATCAGGTGGCGTTCGACCGCACGTCGACCGACTACGCGCCGTGGTACGTGGTGCCGGCCGACCGCAAATGGTACGCGCGGCTGGCCGTGCAGCACCTGCTCGTGCAGGCGCTCGAAGGTCTCGACCTCGGGTGGCCGGAGGCCGACTTCGACGTCGATGTCGAGAAGGCGCGGCTCGCCGCGTCCTGACCGCCGGCTCTAGCCGAACGCCTCGACGATCGGCCGGAACTTCATGGTGGTCTCGGCGAGTTCGCGGTCGGGTTCCGAATCGGCGACGATGCCGCATCCGGCATACGCCGTGAGATCGCCGTTCTCGCTCACCTGGGCGCAGCGCAGAGCGATGGCCCATTCGCCGTCGCCGTCTGCTCCGACCCAGCCGACGGGGCCGGCATAGCGACCGCGGTCGAACGGTTCGAGCTCGCGGATGAGGTCGACAGCATCCGCCGTCGGCGCGCCCGCAACCGCGGCGGTCGGGTGCAGGGCGTCGATGAGGTCGAGCGAGGTCGACCCATCGCTCAGGGCGCCTTCGACGTCGGTCGCAAGATGCCACAGGTTCGGCAGTTTGAGCGTGAACGGGATATCGCTCGCCGCCAGGCCCGAGTTGTGCGGCGCGAGGGCGGCGATCACGCTCTCCACCGCGTAGCGGTGCTCGTCCTGGTCTTTGGTGCTGGTCGCGAGGGAGACCGCGGCGTCGTGGTCGGCCTCCGCATCCGCCCCCCGGGACACGGTGCCGGCGAGCACGCGGGCGCTGACCGAACCGTGGTCGACGCGCACGAGGGTTTCGGGCGACGAGCCGACCAGGCCGTCGACGGCGAACGTCCAGCATTCCGGGTAGCCGAGGGCGAGCTCGACGAGCGCACGGCGAAGATCGGATTCGAGAGGCAGGTGGCCCACGAGGTCGCGAGCGAGCACCACCTTGCTGAGGTCGTGCTCACGGATGCGCTCGACGGCTGCGGCAACGGCCTCGCGATAGCCGTCCTTCTTGAGCGAACCGGGCAGAAGGGAGAGGCGGTATTCGTCGCCGAACGGCGTCGGCTGCGGCATCGCCGGCGCCGTGACGGCCGCCGAGCCGGTGCGGCCATCGGCATCCGTGGAGTCGTCGGCAGGCTCGTCGGCCACGCGGATGCGGGTGATCCAGCTCTGACCGTCGCGGCGGCCGATCACGACCTCGGGCACGATGAGCACGCTCGGCAGCTCGCTGTCGTCGGCGAACGCGAAGGTTCCGAACGCCATGAGCCCGGTTCCGGGCCGGCCGATCGGGTCGATGACGGATGACCGCGACACGATCTCGCTCCAAGCCGTCGCCGCGGCGCGCATCCTGTCGGCGCCGGAGAACTCCAGCCGCAGGGCCGTTCCGAGCCCGGCCATGCCCTGGCCCTTGCGCAGCCAGAGCAGCGGGTGTCGTGCGTCGAGGAAGGGGAGGAGCTGGCGCACATCGTCGAGAGGGGTCGTCTCGACGACAAGCGCCGTAGCGCGCAGGGCGCGGGGCGTGGTCGCGGTAGCTGTCACCAGAACAGCCTAAGCCCGCCATGCTGGGCGCCGGATGCACGTGCGCTGGGCGTTTGAGCGACGTGCCCGGCCGCCGCCTAAGCTAGTGGGGTGAGTAAGGCCGACCTCGATAAGCAGCCCGACCAGGTCGCTGCCATGTTCGACGAAGTGTCGACCCACTACGACAGGACGAACAACATCCTCTCGGTGGGGAACGCGGCGCTCTGGCGTGTGGCGACGACGAAGGCGGTCGACCCCCGCGCCGGTGAGCGCATCCTCGATGTCGCAGCGGGCACGGGCACGTCGAGCGCATCCCTCGCCCGCAACGGTGCCCGGGTGGTGGCTGCCGACTTCTCGGCGGGCATGATCGAGGTGGGTCGTGAGCGTCAGGCCGCGAACCCCTTCATCGAGTTCGTGCAGGCCGACGCCACGAAGCTCCCGTTCCGCGACGCCGAGTTCGACGCCGTGACCATCTCGTTCGGGCTGCGCAACATCGTCGACCCGAAGAAGGCGCTCGCCGAGTTCTACCGCGTGACCAAGCCGGGTGGCCGCGTCGTCATCTGCGAGTTCTCGCGCCCTCCGGTCTCGCTCATCCGCTCGGGATACTCCGCCTACCTGCGCTACGGGATGCCCGTGCTCGCCCGCATCGCGAGCTCGAACCCCGCGGCCTACGAATACCTCATGGACTCGATCGAAGCCTGGCCGAGCCAGCCCGTGCTCGCCGGCTGGTTGCGCGAGGCCGGCTACGAGAACGTTGCCTACCGCAACCTCACCGCCGGGATCGTCGCGCTGCACCGCGGGCGCAAACCGGCACTGCACGAATCCACCGTCCCGCCCGTCCCACCCAAGGGGGAGTAGTGCCCGCAAGCGTTCCGGCTGTGCGACGCCCCGCGTCGCTGTCGAGCCAGATCGGCCTGACCGAGAAGATCTTCGCATCCGGTCAGGACAAGCAGCTCGCCGCCGCGGTCGACGCCGGATTGGCGCTCGTCGAAGAAGGCCTCCACGCGGAGATGCGGTTCGCCGACAAACTCGCGGATGTGACGGCCCGCTACCTGCTGGAGGCCGGCGGCAAGCGCGTGCGCCCCATGCTCACCCTGCTCACGGCGCAACTCGGCAAGGGCAACACCGCCGAGGTGCTCTCGTCGGCCGAGGCGATCGAGATCACCCACCTGGCTTCGCTCTACCACGACGACGTCATGGACGAGGCGCAGATGCGTCGCGGGGTGCCGAGCGCGCAGTCCGTCTGGGGCAACTCGGTGGCCGTGCTCACCGGAGACCTGCTCTTCGCCCGCGCCAGCAAGATGGTCGCCGCCCTCGGCGAGCGTGCCATCAAGCTGCAGGCCGACACGTTCGAGCGGCTCTGCCTGGGGCAGCTGCACGAGACCATCGGCCCGCAGGAGGGCGAAGACCCGGTCGAGCACTACATCCAGGTGCTCGCAGACAAGACCGGTTCGCTCATCGCGGCTGCCGCGCAGATGGGCGTCGTCTTCTCGAAGGCTCCGGTCGAGTACGAGGAGCCCGTCGTGGTCTTCGGCGAGAAGATCGGCGTCGCGTTCCAACTGATCGACGACGTGATCGACCTGTCGGCCGAGGGCGTGAAAGAGACCGGCAAGACGCCAGGCAACGACCTGCGCGCCGGAGTCGCGACCCTTCCGCTGCTGAGGTTGCGCGAGCGTGCCGAGAGCGATCAGGGCGCCCGCGAGCTGCTCGAACGCCTCGAACGCGACGTGATCGGAACCGTCGACGACGGTGCGATCACCCCCGAAGCCACCGCGGCGATCGCCGCCCTTCGCGACCACGACGTCACGGCGCAGACCCTCGCCGAGGCGCACCAGTGGGCGCGCGAAGCCATCGATGCTCTGGCGCCCCTGCCTGACGGACCCGTCAAGAAGGCGCTGACCCGGTTCGCCGACACGATCGTCGAACGCTCGAGCTGAACGAGGAAGAAACTAACGAATGACCAAATTGCGACTGGCCATCGTCGGAGCCGGCCCCGCCGGAATCTACGCAGCGGACATCCTGCTCAAAGCGGAGAGGAACTTCGACGTCTCCATCGACCTGTTCGAGCAGCTGCCCGCGCCTTACGGACTCGTGCGCTACGGCGTGGCCCCCGACCACCCGCGCATCAAAGGCATCATCACCGCGCTCCGCGAGGTGCTCGACAGCGGTGACATCCGGCTGTTCGGCAACGTGAGCTACGGGGTCGACATCACCCTCGACGACCTCAAGCGGCACTACAACGCGGTCATCTTCGCGACGGGTGCTGTGCGTGACGCCGACCTCGACATCCCCGGCATCGACCTGAAGGGCTCCTACGGCGCCGCCGACTTCGTGAGCTGGTTCGACGGCCACCCGGATGTGCCGCGCACCTGGCCGCTCGAGGCCCAGTCCGTCGCCGTGATCGGCAACGGGAACGTCGCGCTCGACGTCTCCCGCATCCTCGCCAAGCACGCCGACGACCTGCTGCCGACCGAGATCCCCGACAACGTCTACGAGATCCTCAAGGCGTCGCCGGTCACCGACGTGCACGTGTTCGGCCGTCGCGGCCCGGCACAGGTCAAGTTCACCCCGCTGGAGCTGCGCGAGCTGGGCGAGCTGAACGACGTCGACATGATCCTCTACGACGAGGACTTCGACTACGACGAAGGCTCCAAGGCCGCAATCGCCAGCAACAAGCAGGTCATGGTGATCGACCGGGTGCTGCAGAAGTGGCGCGCACGCGAGGTGGGGGCTGCATCCCGTCGCCTGCACCTGCACTTCTATGCGAAGCCGCTCGAGATCGTCTCCGACGGCGAGGGGCGCGTCGCCGCCATCCGGTACGAGCGCACGGCGCCCGACAGCGAGGGGGGCGTGCGCGGCACCGGCGAGATCCGTGAGATCCCGATTCAGGCCATCTACCGGGCGGTCGGGTACTTCGGTTCGCCGCTCGACGGCATCCCGTTCGACCGTAAGCACGGTGTGGTGCCGAACCACGAGGGCCAGGTGCTGCGCAAGGGAGACAACGAGCGCTTCTACGGCGTGTACGCGACCGGCTGGATCAAGCGCGGCCCGGTCGGTCTCATCGGTCACACCAAGTCGGATGCGATGGAGACGATCAAGCACCTCATCAACGATCAGGGCAATTGGTGGGTGCCGACCGATCCGTCGGAGGAGTCGGTCGTCGAACTGCTCGAATCGCGGAACGTCGAATACACGAACCTCGACGGCTGGCACAACCTCGACGAGCACGAGCTCGCGCTCGGTCAGGCGCGCGGCCGCGTTCGCGTGAAAGTCGTTCCTCGTGACGAGATGGTGCGCGTCTCCAACGACAAATAGGGCGGAACCCGCCAGTCTGGGGTCATGAACCGCGACGCGAGGTGGCAGCCCGATGTGCTGGGCGACGGGTTCGAGCAGACGACGCTGCCTCTCGCGCCCGACGGTGAAGGCGATGTCGTCGCGACGCTCGTGCGATATGCGCCGGCGCCGCGGTTGTCCGACCTGCACCTGGGTCGCGAAGCGGCGGAGAACACCGACGTGCTCTACGTGCACGGCTGGTCGGACTACTTCTTCCAGCGGGAGCTCGCCGACTTCTGGCACGGGCACGGCGCCCGGTTCTTCGCGCTCGACCTGCGCAAATACGGCCGGAGTCTCAGGCCGGGGCAGACGCCCGGTTATGTTGACGACCTGTCGACGTACGACGAGGAGATCGACGCGGCCCTCGCCGTGATGGGCCATGGCGAGGGCGCGACGGGACGCCCCCGCCGACTCGTGCTGCTCGGCCACTCGACCGGCGGCCTCACGCTCAGCCTGTGGGCGAACAGGCACCCCGGGCGGGCGGATGCGCTCGTACTGAACAGCCCGTGGCTCGAGTTCCAGGCGCACTCGGTCGGGCGGGCCGCCCTCAGCCCCATCATCGGCTTTCAGGCGCGCCTCGAACCGCGGGCCCAACTGCCGAACGTCGACCTCGGCTTCTACACCCGCTCTGTCTCGGCGACCATGGACGGCGAATGGGACTACGACCCGGCGTGGCGGCCGGCGCGGGGGTTCGCCGTGCATCCGGGCTGGCTGAACGCCGTGCTCGCCGGGCACGCGCAGGTCGCGGCTGGGCTGTCGATCGACGCACCCGTGCTCACGATGCTCTCGGCCCGGTCGACGATCCTTCCGCGGTGGACACCGGACATGATGAGCTCCGACATCGTGCTGGTGGTCGACGACATCGCCCAGCGAGCGATCCGGCTCGCGCCGACCGTCACACTCGCGCGGGTCGACGGTGCGCTGCACGACATCTTCCTGTCGAAGAAGCCGGTGCGGGAGGCTGCATACGCCGAGCTCGCCCGCTGGCTGAGGGGCTACTTGCGCTGATCCGTCGCCTTGCGCTTATCCGACGCCGGGTCAGGCCGATTCTCGTCGAGCTCCCGTCGCAACGCGGCGTTCTCGCCTTCGAGATCGAGCACCCTGCCGATGCCGGCCAGGTTCACGCCGTCGTCTTGCAGATCGGAGACGCGCCGCATCCGTTCGATGTCGCCGGCGCTGTAGCGGCGCGTTCCACCGTCGGTGCGCGCCGGCGTGAGAAGCCCCTTGCGCTCGTAGAGGCGCAGGGTCGCCGGAGGGAGGCCGACCAGTTCTGCGGCCACGGCCATGCTGTACAGAGGCTGGCTTTCCGGGGTGTCCACCACTCTTGAATCCTGGGCGAGAATGCCCCGTTCTGTCAAACCTCGCTGTAGAAAATCTACGGGAATTGATGTAGATTATCTGCAGTGAAACGGAGAGCCTCGCGAAGCGGGGCCCGAGACGAAAGGAGAATCTCACATGTCCATGTCATTTGATCCTTTCAGCCAGTTGGACAGGATCGCGCAGAGCATCTTCGACACGAGTCGGCAGCCGCGCACGATGCCGGTCGACCTCTTTCGCGAGGGTGACCGGTATGTGCTGAACGCCGACCTCCCCGGCGTCGATCCCGGAACGGTCGACGTGGATGTCGACGGTCACCTGCTGACCATCCGCGCGCAGCGGTCGGCCGCGAACCGCGAGAACTCGCGTTGGCTCGCCCAGGAGCGTCCGTTCGGCGCTTACATGCGCCAGTTCTCCATCGGCGACGACGTGAACGCCGACGGCATCAGCGCCAGCTACGACAACGGAGTGCTCAGCGTGGTCATCCCCATCGCCGAGCGGGCCAAGCCGCGCAAGATCCAGGTCGAATCCGCGAGCGAGTACGGCCAGGGTGCGCAGAGCGACCAGAAGGCGGTCTCCGCCTGACCCCGACCGCGCCGGTGGCTGTCGCCCTTCGGGGTGTCAGCCGCCGGCGCGCATCCCCAGCCCAACGCCACTGCCACCGACCAGGGAGCTGCACAGACCATGACCACAGCAGACCTTCTGCCCTCGCGGATGCGCGACGGGCTGCGTCGTCTTCAGCCGGCCGTCACGCGCTCGCGCCGACAGGCTTACCGGATGCGCCGCCGAGTGCGCTCCTGGGCGGAGAACGCCGCCGAGCAACTGCGGCCGGCGAGCCTCGACTCCCGTGACCTCGGCCGTCTCGTCGCGGCCATGACCTTCTCGAGCGCCGCCCTCGCGCTTCTGTTCCTGCTCGCGGCGACCTTGGTGGCCGTGCTCTACGCACCGGTCGCCCGCGACGCGCTGCGCGCGATGGGCTTCGACGTTTAGGAGCGCCGACCTGCCAGTACCTGCAACAATTCGGGGCGAAAAGCTGCAGTTACTGGCATCTCGAGGTCGTTCGGCCGCGTCAGCGGAAGTTGACGAACTGGACCGCCACATCCAGCTCGGCGCCCTTGAGCAGTGCCATGGTCGCCTGAAGGTCGTCGCGGCTCTTGGAACTGACCCGCAGCTCGTCTCCCTGAATCTGCGACTTGACGCTCTTCGGAGCCTCGTCGCGGATGAGCTTGGAGATCTTCTTCGCGTCATCCTGCTCGATGCCGTTCTTGATGCTCGCCTCGATGCGGTACTCCTTGCCAGACGCGAACGGCTCGCCGGTGTCGAGCGACCGGAGTGAGATGCCGCGCTTGATCAGCTTCGACTCGAACACCTCGAGCACGGCCTTGACGCGTTCCTCGGTGTTGGCCTTCATCAGAACCTTCTCGCCGCTCCACTCGATCGACGCGCCGACGCCTTTGAAGTCGTACCGCTGGTCGATCTCTTTGCGGGCCTGGTTGAGGGCGTTGTCGGCCTCCATCTTGTCGACCTTGCTGACCACATCGAACGATGAATCTGCCACGATAATGAACCTTTCCCTCGTGCGAAGCTTGCCGGACCAGTTTAGGGCTTGCTCCACTTTCGGGGGCCTTGACAGCGGATGGCGCGGCTGAGAGCGTTCACCAGGATCGAATCGAGGGAGTGCTGGTGGTTGTCGCGTCAGGCCGAGCAAGGCTCGCAACCCGGTGGAGCCGACGCTCGACGATCGTGGTCGCCCTTGCCTCGAGCATCGCTGTCGCAGCCGCATCCTGGGGCGTGGTCTCGGTCGTGACGACGGTCGATCACGCGAACGCAGACGCCGCGTATCAGCGCGCCCGCGTGAAGCTCGCGCCGATCGGGCACGAATTGGAGAAAGCGCGCGCTGAATTCACCGCGGTCCAGGGCTCCGTGCGTGATCTGGGCGGCCAGATCGCCGAGATCCAGAAGGCGACCGGTGACTTTCTCGACGTCGGACAGCGCGGACAACTCGCGGCGACGGCATCCGACATCGCGACGTCGTTGCAGCTGACGGAGGGCGAGGCCCCTTCGAGACAAGAAGCGGTCGGATCACCGTCGTCATCGACCGAGGAACTGAAAGCAGACACCGCGACACTCCTCACCCAGACGTCTCGAGAGACGTCCTGGCTGCAACTGACGCGGCGTTCTGTTCAGGGGCTCTCCGCTCGCGAGAAGCTGAGCACGTCGCTGTTGGATCAGATCGTCGCGGGCGTTCCCAAGCGGCAGGGTGCAGCCGCTGTCGCCGGGCTCGACGCAGAAGCCCAAGCGGTCGTGGCATCGTTCTCGCGCGCAGAGCAACCGGCGAAGGATGCCTTGATCAGCTCGGCCGCAGCCGCACTGGCCGGAGTGGCCGCGCACCGGGCGCCAGGGCCACTGCTGCTCGACTACCTTCGGAAGGCCGGGGCCGTGCGCGACTCGCAAGCGGCCGTCGATGCCGCCGCCGCGGCAGCCGCGGCAGCCGCGGCTGCAGCAGCCGAAGCCGCCCGGCAGGCGGCGGCAGCGGCAGAGCATTCCGCCACTGGGTCGGGCGGTGGTGCCGGCAGCGGGCCGCCCTACGCGATTCCCCCTCCGAATTGGGACACCCACTACCCGATACTGCTGGTGCTCGGCGATTATCAACCCGGCTGTGCGGGCACCTTCATGTACGAATACGTCGCGCCGACCCAATATGCCGGTACGACGCTCGATCCTCCCTACCCGTACAGCTACACCACATTCCCGACCGATAACGCCTGGGGCGTGCGCGTCTACGCCTGCAACTGACCTCTCCCGCCCCGCGGAGCAGGAGGAACGTCGAGAAGAACCAACCGGTATGCATGTATACGGGATCCTCGGCTAGAGTCTTCGCGCGGGGCGCGATCGGTATCCCGACATCGTTGGAGGATCGTTCACCCATGCAGAGCCGCAGGCTACTCGCCGTCACCATCACCGCTGCTCTCCTGCTACCCCTCGGGTTCAGCGTGCAGGGGATCGCGAACGCCGAGCGCGCGGCGGCCGCATCGCAGCCGGCGATCACGTCGTTCCCTGCCGGTGTCAGCCGTCTGAGCGGTGTCACGCGCTATGACACAGCGGTCGCGATCTCGCAGCGCTATCAGCCCGGTGTCGATGCCGCGTTCGTGGCGACCGGCGCAGACTTCCCCGATGCGCTCTCAGCCGCAGCGGCAGCCGCAGAACTCCGCGCCCCACTCCTCCTGACCCAGCCGTCGCAATTGCCGGCCGCCGTGGGAGCCGAGCTCGCGCGCCTTCAGCCGGACATCATCTACCTGGTGGGCGGCACCGGCGTCGTCAGCGCCGGGGTCGAGGAGGCTCTGTCGAAGATCGCCGACGTCAAGCGCCTCGGCGGGCCTGACCGGTATGACACAGCGGATGCGATCATCCGTACCGCCTTCGACGAAACCCACACCGACCACGCGATCATCGCGACCGGTCGCACCTTCCCAGACGCGCTCGCAGCGACCGGAGCGGCAGGAGCCCGGCACGCCCCGATCGTGCTCGTGGATGGCATGAAGCCGGCGTTGACGTCGAAGGAGCTGCTGCTGCTGTCTGACCTCGGCGTGACGACCGCGAGTCTGACCGGCGGCGACGCCGTCGTCTCCGCGGGCATCAAAGCCCAGCTCGCGAAAGCTGGAATCGCCGTCACCCGTTATGGCGGCGCCGACCGCTACGGCACCGCCGCGCTCCTCAACCAGGCGTACTTCTCTGCAGGCTCGTCGACGAGCGCCTTCCTCGCCACCGGACTCGATTTTCCGGATGCGCTGGCTGCCGGCGCGCTCGCCGGCGGCCTGGCCGCGCCGCTCGAACTGAGCACGCGCACGTGCGTCGAGCCGGCCGTGGGCGACCAGCTGACCGCACTCGGCGCCGCCAGCACCGTGGTGCTCGGCGGTGAGGCGGTCGTCTCCGCGTCGGCGGCGAACGCAGCGCGCTGCGTGCACCCGACAGTGACCGAACCGCTTGTGAACTGGGCGACCTCGAACTGGAACGTCGCCACCGGCGTCGCCGCACCGTACTCCGACCGCCCTCCGGTCGACGTGAACAGCTCGACGATCAAACTCGACTCCACCGGTCTGCTGATCTACACCCGCGCCGACACGCACACGCGAGCCGACCACCCGGTCGCCTACGCCCAGTACGGAATCTCCGCCCTGCTCGAATACCAGCGCACAGGGCAGAAACTGTGGCTCGACCGGGCGATCCGCCAGGGCGATCGCCTGATCGCGACCCGCACCGACAGCGGTGGCGCCTGGTGGTATCCGTACACCTTCCCGTGGACGTACTACCAGCGCACGTTGACGGCGCCGTGGTGGTCGGGCATGGCCCAGGGCGAGGCGTTGTCTCTCTTCACCCGGCTCGCCGAGGCCACTCACGACAGCCGGTGGGACACCGCCGCCGATCACACGTTCGCGAGCTTCACCCGACCGCATTCGACGACCGCTCCGTGGTCGAGCCTCGTCATCGACAAGCACCTCTACTTCGAGGAGTACGCAGGCGACCAGCCGCCCCTCCTGGTTCTGAACGGCCACGTGTTCGCGCTGTTCGGCCTGTACGACTATTGGAAACACACCGGGAATGCAACGGCGGCGCGCTACTTCGACGGGGGAGCGACGACCGTGCTCGAGCGGATGATGCCGCTCGTGCGCGTCGAGGGCGGCGTCTCGTACTACTGCGTGCAGGCCGACTATTGCCAGTCACCGCTGTGGCAGAACAAGAACTATCACCCCATCCACTCGTGGCAGCTGGACACTCTGGCCAGGCTCACGGGCGACAGCCGTTTCACGACGTGGTCCGACCAGTTGCGAAGCGACTGGGTGCTGCCGCTCACCTCGCGGTCGCAGCCGCTGTTCCCCGGTGACGGGTCGGTGGACTCGTCGCATCCGGAAAGCGCGCCGGATCTCGGAGGCTGGTAGCCGCCGGCCGGGGCCGCGAGCACCCTTGATGTACGGGCGGTCTGTGTCGCCCTTGGCTTCTCGGGCCCGCATTTCGGCATAGGATGTCGGTCGCTCGGCGACGGGCGGAGAACGAGGTGGATCGGTGACCGATGAGCGCGTGACCATCGTCGACGTCGCCAACAAGGCGGGCGTCGCGATCAGTTCTGTCTCGAGTGCCCTCAACGGGCGTCCGGGCGTCTCCGACGTCACGCGTGAGCGCATCATCCGGATCGCAGCCGAGCTCGGCTTCGTGCCCTCCCTTCGCGGTAAGAGCCTCTCGGGGCGCCGCGCGTACACCGTCGGTCTCGTGCTGCACCGCGACCCGGATGTGCTGGAGCTCGACCCGTTCTTCGGCGGCTTCATCGGCGGCATCGAAGACGCGATCGACGCTCGCGGATACGCGCTCGTGCTACAGATCACCGCCGAGTCCGACCAGGTGCTGCAGCGCTACGAGAAGTTCGCCGCGGACCGTCGCGTCGATGGCGTGCTCGTCAACGACCTGGAGATCGACGACCCACGCATCCCGCTCATCGGAAAGCTGGGGCTGCCGGCCGTGGCGATCAATCCGGGCGCCGACTTTCCCATCCCTGCGGTTCGGCAGGACCCGGATGCGGGGATCAGGGCGACCGTGCGGCACCTGGTGGAGCACGGTCATCGTCGCGTCGCCTACGTCACCGGTCGCCCCGACATGATCCACTCGGCGCAGCGCGAGAACGCGTGGCTGTCCGCCATGCGGGAGTTCGGGCTGGCGCCCGGCCCGATCGTTCCGGGCGACTTCACGTATCTCGCGGGCACGTCGGCCGCGACGTCGCTGCTGGCGCTGAGCGAGCCGCCGACGGCGGTGGTGTGCGCAAACGACCTGTCTGCCATCGGCCTCATCGCCCAGGCGCAGCACTTGGGTGTGGATGTTCCCGGCGAGCTGTCCGTCGCAGGTTTCGACGACATCCGGCTCGGAACCTACGTGCGGCCGTCGCTCACGACGGTGCACACGAGTCCTCGCGAGCTGGGCCGCGAGTCGGGCCGGATGCTCATCGATCTGATCGACGACGGCGCGGTCGACGACGTCCGCATCTCCGATGCGGGCTTCATCGCGCGCGATTCCACCGGCCCTGCTCCCGCCGTGCGCTGACCAGACGAACCTGACCCCCGAATGGGGGTTGTCTTCGCAGAAGGAGCCGTGCAACCATAAGTCACCGAAACGTTTCGGTAAACCCGCATCATCTGACCCGAAACGTTTTGGTTCCCAGCCCCACCGGCTACACATTCCCGAACTCGATGAGGAGAAAACACATGGCGACGAAGAGGTTGCTCGGCACGACACTCGGCCGGCGGATCATCGCCGGCTTCGTCGCCGCGGCCACGATCGGTGGGCTGGCGGCCTGCTCCAGTGGCAGCGGCGACACGGGCGGCGGAGAGCCCAGCGGAAAGCTCCAGATCCTCGTCTCGAGCAGCGACGCCACCGATGCCGGCTTCCGCGCGGTCAACGACGCGTTCGAGAAGCGGTACCCGAAGGTCGATGTGGTCTTCTCGACGGTCTCGAACGACAACTACCCGGCCACCAAGTCGTCGCGGCTGACCGCAGGAAACCTCGACCTGTTCGTGGTGAAAGGCCTGATGGAGACGCCGTCGTACGCGAAAGACGCCGCCACCGACGACGCCCGGCTGGCGAAAGCGGGCGCTCTGGTCGATCTCACCGACGAGCCGTTCCTCAAGAAGTACACGCCGAGCCTGCTCGACTCGCAGGCCATCGGCGGCAAGCAGTACGCGGTGCCGACCGGCGTCAGCTACTACACGGGCGTCTTCTACAACAAGAAGATCTTCGCCGACAACGGCCTGAAGATCCCCACAACCTGGGGCGAATTCACCGCCGTCGTCGACGCTCTCAAGGCCAAGGGTGTCACGCCGTTCGGCATGGGCGGCAAGGACAGCTGGCCCGCCGGCCTCCCGATGCTCGCTTCCGCGGCGTCGCTCTACCCCACGGTCGCCGACAAGCAGAAGCTGGCGAAGGAGCTCTGGACGAACAAGGCGAAGCTCACCGACCCGACCGAGGTCAAGGTGCTGCAGCAGACCGAGTACGTGCTCCAGAACTCGCAGCAGGGCGCAGCGGGCGCCGACTATGCCTCGATCCCCGCGGGCTTCGCCGCCGGCGACTTCGCGATGACCGTCGACGGCACCTGGGACCAGCCGACCCTCGACGCGGCCGTCGCCCAATCGTTCGACTACGGATACTTCCCCTTCCCGGGGTCGGACGACGCGGCCGACAACGCCCTGCTCAACGGCAAGACGGAGCTCCAGCTCGCCGTCCCGACCTCGGCGAAGAACAAGACGGCGGCACTGGCCTGGCTGAAGTTCTTCTCCGACACGAAGAACTACGAGGTGTTCCTGCAGAAGTCGGGCTTCTCATCCGCTCAGCCCGGCGTCTCGGCCAGCGAGTTCCTCCAGTCGATCGGCGACTACACGAAGTCGTACGAACCGGCCTGGGACCAGGTCTGGTTCGCCAACAACAAGGCCGGTCAGGATGCGGTCTTCCCGTTCAACTACCCGGCCCTGAACCCGCTCGGTTCCGCCACGCCTGAGCAGGCCGCCGAGGCCGCTCAGAAGGCATGGTCGGCGGCCGGTTGACCCTGCCGAGCAGGGTGGTCCGCTCCCCGCGGGCCACCCTCTCGAGAGTCGAGAGACACATGACTGAATCGTTCCCCTTCCCCCGCAGAACACCCGTGCGGATCACCTTCGGGCTCGGGATGCTGCTGCTCGGCATCTTCGGTTTCGCTCCGGCGATCGGCGTGCTGGTCGCATCCTTCACCGACCTCCGGGGCCTCCCCGGCCTTCCGATCAACTTCGTCGGCGTGCAGAACTACGTCGACTTCTTCTCGCCCGCCAAATGGGCGGACAGCGCGAACGCGCTGAGGAACACGATCATCTTCGCCGTGGCGAGCACCGTGGTGCAGATCGTCGTCGCGCTGGCCATCGCCGTGCTGCTGAACCGCCGGCTGAAGGGCCGCAACTTCTACCGCGCCGTGGTGTTCATGCCCACGATCCTGGGCGTCACCGTGACCGGGCTCGTCTGGTCGCTGATCTTCAACGTCAGCGGCGGCCCGGCCGCATCCCTGCTCGACCTCTTCGGCGGCAAGTCCGCCTTCTTCGGCGACCCGCACCTCGCGCTGACTCTTGTGATCGTGGTGCAGGTGTGGATGGTGCTCGGCGTCTCGGTCATCATCTTCCTGTCGGGGCTCCAGGCCGTTCCCGAGGAGTTGCACGAGGCGGCGGAGATCGACGGGGCGAGCGCGTGGCAACGGTTCCGCAGCGTCACCGTGCCGCTGCTGGCGCCGTCGATCACGGCGAACGTGCTGCTCGGCATCGTCAACGCGCTGCAGAGCTACCAGCTGATCTACGTGCTCAGCGGCCCCAACAACCGCTCCACCCAGGTGCTGTCGCTGCTCGTCTATGTGCAGGGCTTCGGAGGCGCCTCCGGCACGACGCTGTCGCAGTCGCAGGGTTATGCGTCCGCGGTCTCGATGGTGCAGTTCGTGCTGGTGGCGGTCGTCTCGATCATCGCCCTGACCATCCTGCGCCGACGAGAGGCGAAACTGTGACCGCGACCGCCAGCACCACCACGACCACCAGCCCCGAGCCGCTGCCGACGGCGCCGGAACGCCCCCGCGAGACCACGGTACGGCGCCGTCGACGCCGTATGCCGATCGGTGCATACGTGTGCGCGCTCATCCTGATGATCGTCTTCCTGTTCCCGCTGCTCTACCTGCTCAACACCGCACTGAAATCGCAGGCGGAGTTCGTGGCGAACCCCGTCGGCCTGGTGTCCGACCCGCAGTGGGGCAACTTCCTCACAGCGTGGGAGAAGGGCGACTTCGGCTCCTACATCCTGAACAGCGTGATCTACACGGCCGTGGGATCGGCCATCGGCACCCTGCTCACACTGGTGCTGTCGTTCCCGGTCGCGCGCGGTTACGTGCGCGGCTCCAAATACTGGTCCATCGTCTTCGTGCTCGTGCTGTTCCTGCCGAACGCCCTGATCACCCAGTTCCAGTTGCTGCTGCGCCTCGGCCTGTACGACACCCAGCTCGGCTACATCCTGCTGGTCGGTGTCGGTGTGGGCGTCGGCCCGCTGCTGCTGAGCGGGTTCGTGCGCTCGATCCCGCGCGAGTTGGACGAGGCCGCCGCGATGGACGGGGTGGGCTACTGGCGCTACCTTTTCACGTTCATCCTGCCGCTGGCGCGGCCCGCGCTCGTGACCGTGTTCATCCTGCAGGCGGTGTGGATCTGGAACGAGATCATCCTCGCGACGGTGCTCCTCGCCGACCCGACCAAGTTCCCGGTCACCGTCGGGCTCTACGCCTTCAAGGGAACGTACGGCAACCAGTGGCCGCTGCTGGCCGCCGCGACCTTCATCGTTGCGGCACCGCTGATCGTCGGCTACATCTTCATCCAGCGCTACCTGGTGAACGGAGTCGTCGGCGCCGTCAAGGGCTGACCATCCGTTCCCGCTCATCCACCATCAGCAAGAGAGGCCTCGTGTCCACCACCATCTCCGCCAGCGCCACCGCCGTCGCCATTCCGTACGCCCTGGAGCGCCTCGGTATCGTCATGGAGCCCGACCCGGCCGACTCCCGTCAGGTCGAGGGTGTGCTGAACCCCGCGACCGTCCAGAGCGCCGACGGCACCGTGCACCTGTTCCCCCGGATGGTGGCGGAGCGCAACGTCTCGCGCATCGGCCGCGCACGGATCGTGGTGACGGATGGCGTGCCGTCGGGAGTCGACGGGCTGGAGATCGCCCTGGAGGCGGAGCGCGGGTGGGAGCACGGAACCGATCACGGCGGCGTCGAAGACCCGCGCATCACGCCGCTGAAAGACCTCGGCATCCACGTCATGTCGTACGTGGCCTTCGGCCCGCTCGGACCGAAACCCGCGCTCGCCGTCTCGACCGACGGCGCGAGCTGGCGCCGGCTCGGCCCGGTCCAGTTCGGCTACGACGACTCGCTCGACACCGACCTCAACCTCTTCCCGAACAAAGACGTGGTCTTCTTCCCCGAGGTCGTCCCCGATCCGAAGGGTCGTCCCAGCTTCGCCATGCTGCATCGGCCGATGTACGACTTCGGCTTCGTGCGCCCCGACGAGCAGCCGCCGCTGCCCGCGGGCGTGACCGACCCGCGGGCCAGCATCTGGATCTCCTACGTTCCCGTCGACGACGCCGTTCATGACCTCACCGCGCTCACTCGGCCAGGCGGTCACCGTCTCGTCGCCGCTCCCGAGTTCGACTGGGAGGCGCTGAAGATCGGCGCGGGCCCCGCCCCGCTGCGTGTACCGGAGGGCTGGCTGCTGCTGCACCACGGCGTCACAGGGTCGCTGCCCGGGGGGTCGTTCGTGCCGCAGGCGTTCACCGTGCGCTACGTCGTGGGCGCGATGCTGCTCGACGCCGGCGACCCGTCACGCGTGATCGCCCGCTCGAGCGAGCCGCTGATGGAACCCGAGACAGAGGATGAGACAGCGGGAACGGTGGCCAATGTGCTGTTCCCCACGGCGATCGAGAAGATCGGCGATGAGCACTTCGTCTTCTACGGCGCGGCCGACACCCGGATCTCGGTCGCCCGCCTCGTCCGCACCTGCTGACACACCCGAAACGAACAAGGAGTTCTGCGCAATGATGCGTCACCCCGAAGAACCGAACGCTCCACGTCGCTCACTCGTCCGGCGCTCGCGCCTGTCGGCGGCCGTCGCCGTGCTCGTCGTCGCCGTGCTGACGGCGGTCGGTCTGTCCGCACCCGCGCAGGCGGCCGACCTGAAGACCGATGTCGCCACGATCGTGACCCGGCTGCAGGACTACTACCTCAGCCAGGGCGACGAGGTGCAGATCGCGAACGGCATCTATCTCGCGCAGACCTCCGACGCGCTCGACTACGTCACCTCCCAGAAGGCCGATGGTTCCTGGTCGGACGTGAACTACCAGGACACGACGAGCTCGGCGAACGGCAAGACCTGGGACGCCTACAAGGCGCTTTACCGGATGGTCGCCATCGCCCAGGCGTACCGCGACAAGACCGCGAAGGGGTACCAGGATGCGCGCCTGATCGCCGCCGAGGAACGTGCGCTCGCGTACTGGGACCAGGTGAACCCGGGCAACACGAACTGGTGGGAGACCGAGATCGGCGAGTCGATCGCCATGGGTCGCATCTCGATCTTCCTCGGCGACGCGCTGAGCCCGGATGCCGCCGCTCTCGCCATCAAGCACAACCAGGGCAAACTCGACCCGGCCGGCGCGAACGGCGCGTGGCGCACCTCCGACTATCTCTACAAAGCGATCGCCACGCGTGACGCCGACCAGATCGCGGCCGGCTTCGCGACGATGGTGCAGACCGTCGCCGTCGACGACTCCGGAACTGTTCAGGAGGCCGTTCAGCCGGACGCGACGTTCTGGGCGCACGGAGCCCAGCTGTACAGCGAGGGCTACGGCATGGCGCTCTTCACCATGGTGGCGATGTGGGCCGACGCCGCCCGCGGCACCAGCCTGGCCTTCACCAGGGCCCAGCTCGACACGATCGCCTTCTACATCATCGACGGCACCCGGTGGCTGATCCGCGGCGAGATCGAGATGCTCTACCTGCTGTACCGCCCGGCGACGACCGTCGACGGTGTGACCAGCTACGCCGCCGTGTTCCTCGATCCGCTCGACCGGATGGCACGCACCGACCCCCTCTATGCGACGGACTACCGTGAGCTGGCCGACAACATCCGCGGCTCGACGCCCAGCAACGGGGAGGTCGGCGACAAGTACTTCTGGCGCTCCGAGTTCTCCTCCCACCAGCGAGCGGACTACGGGATCGTGACCGGCCTCAACTCGAACCGCACCGTCGGCAGCGAGTACCGGTCGACCATCCGCAAAGACGTGGGCAACGAGGTCGTCTGGAACCGCACGGGCACCACGGCCATCCAGGTGACCAACAAGGAGTACACGGCCGTCGGCCCGGCGTTCGACTGGTTCCACTACCCCGGCACCACCGTGCCGTACGTGAAGGAGACCACGCTCGGAACGAACGGCCGCTCGTCCAACGGCGGCGCCTTCACCGGTGGAGTCTCCGACGGGATGTACGGCGCGAGCGTCGAGAGCCTCGACCGCGTCGGCACACAGGCGCAGAAGAGCTACTACTACTTCGACGACGAGATGGTGGCGCTGGGGTCGGGCATCCAGTCGACATCGGCCGCTCCCATCCACACGACCGTCAACCAGGTCGCGGCGATGGGCAACGCGACGGTCGACGGGAAGAAGGTCGCCGCCGGCACCGACGGCCGAGTCGTCGATGACCCGTCGTGGGCTTACAACGACAAGGTCGGGTATGTCTTCCCCTCCGGACAGTCGGTGACCGTCTCGGACAAGACGCAGACGGGCAGCTACTACGGCGACCAGCCGGAGAGCCACGACGCCTTCACCCTGTACTTCGATCACGGTGTCGCGCCCAGCAAGGCGGGCTACGAGTACATCGTGCTGCCCGCCGCGTCGTCCGCCGAGACGAAGGCGTACGCGAAGAGCCCGGGTGTGAAGATCCTGCGCAATGACACAGCGGTGCAGGCGGTCACGCATCCGGGACTCAAGCGCACGATGGCGACGTTCTACCAGGCCGGTTCGCTCGAGATGGGCGACGGCCGCACGCTCACCGTCAGCAAGCCGAGCATCGTGATGCTCGACGAGAGCTCCGGGTCTCCCGTGGTGAGCCTGTCCAACCCCAGCCAGCCCGGCATCCTGGTGGATGTGACCCTGAGCGGGGGAGCGACCACCTCGCACGGAACGTTCGTGCTCGGAACGGGCGCGAACCTCGGCAAGACGGTGACGGAGCCGCTGGCGGCAGACGACTCGGACGGCTCGGCCTACACCGCGAGCGGTTCGGCGGCCGGCCACGGGGCCGCGCTTGCCGGCGACGCCGACCAGGCCACCGCCTGGCAGTCGGCGGGCCAGGGTCCGTGGCTGCGTCAGCGGCTGACGGCCGGCTCGTTCGCGACCGGCGCCGACATCGACTGGGGCGCAGAGTACGCCTCGCGGTACCTGCTCCAGACCTCCATGGACGGAAGCACGTGGACCGACCAGAAGCTCGTCCAGAACGGCAAGGGCGGCCACGAGCACGTCGACTTCCCGGCCACTGCGGCGAACTTCGTGCGCATCCTGCCGCTGGACGGTCCGGGCGCGGGGATGTTCACCATCCGGGAGTTCGCCGCAGTGGCGAGCGTGAACCTCGCCCTCGGCGCGCCCACGACGGCCTCCGACGGAGCGAGCCCCGGTAGCGCGACCGACGGCAACATGACCACACGATGGATCGGTGACAAGGCCGGCAAGCCCGACAGTTCCTGGCTGCAGGTCGACCTCGGCAGTGTGCGGAAGGTCGGAGCCGTGCGCCTCTGGTGGGAGGCGTCGTACGCGAGCCAGTACAAGATCCAGGTCTCGGATGACGGGAACACCTGGCGCGATGCGTACGTGACCCCGACCGCCGGGAGCGACGGAGGCACCGATCTGATCACCGTCAATGCCACGGGTCGCTACGTGCGGATGCAGACCGTGAAGCGGGCACTCACCTCCTACGGCGCCTCGGTGTGGGAGTTCGAGGTGTTCGGCGACGGTGCCATCGCAGCCGCGCCGACGGCGAACGGGCGAGTCAACCTCGCGCTCGGCAAGCCCACCACGGCGGACGGCGTCTACAACAACCTGGCCAACGTGCAGGCTCCGATGGCCACCGACGGGTTCAAGACCACCAAGTGGTCTTCGCCCCGGCCCACCGGAACGGCGCCCTACACGAACCGCGACTGGCTGCAGGTCGATCTCGGCGCGAAGCGTTCGGTCTCCCAGGCGGTCGTGGAATGGGAGTCGGGCAATTCGACCGACTACCAGCTGGAAGGCTCCGTGAACGGAACGGATTGGGTGCCCCTGGCCCACGTGCAGAACACGGGCACGGCCGACCACCGGCGCGACACGACCGACTTCCCCGCGGCTGAGGTGCGCTACGTGCGCGTGATCGGCTCGCCGGCGACCAAGTACGGTCTGAACATCTGGGAGTTCGAGCTGTACGGCGGATACAGTCTGGCCTGCTCGGCTCCGGTGACGGTGGAGCACGCAGGCACCGCGACCCTGACGGCCACGATCACGCCCGTCGACGGCGGAGACACCTACTCGGCGAACGCGCTCGACCCTGGCATCGCGAGCGTGGTCGGATCGCCTCGCACCGACGCGAGCGGGAACATCGCGGTCGACCTCCGGGCGGGCGAATCCGGCGCCACGTCCATCCTGGTCGCGCACGGGAACGGCGACGAGTTCGTGCGCTGCCCGGTCACCGTCGCCGTCGACAAGAGCGCTCTTCAAGCGCTCGTCGACCGCGCGAACGGTTTGGACAGCACGCGGTTCACGCCCGCGAGCTGGGCGCCGTTGCTACCGGCCCTCGAAGCCGCGAAGGAGACGCTGAAGGCGGCCGGGGCGACGCAGGCCGACATCGGCGCCCGCGCGACGGCGCTGAAGGGAGCCATCGACGGTCTCGCCGCGCGCCCGGCGCCGAGCCTTCACGTCACCGGCGCGCTGGTGGTCGGCGGCAAGATCGTCATCGACGGCACCGGATTCGACCCCGGCACCGCCTTGACGGTCGAGCTCCATTCCGTTCCTGCCCGACTCGGCACGGTCACCACCGACCAGGCCGGCGCCTTCTCGTTGTCCGCCACCATCCCCTCAGACACGGTCGCCGGTGCGCACACCGTCGTCGCCCTCGAGGGCGCGGCCACGGTCGCATCCGCGGCTGTCCGGATCGCTTCGGCGAACCCGGGCGGGGGGACACCGGGCACAGGCCCCGGCACCGGGACGGGATCCGGTTCGGGACCGGGTTCCGCTCCCGGTGCCGGTCATACGACCGGCGACGGACTGGCCTGGACGGGAAGCGATGCGACCCTGCTGACGGCCGGCGCGGCCCTCGCGGTGCTGCTGCTCGCCGCCGGTGCGATCCTGGTGGCCTTGCGACGCAGGCGCCGACAGGCGTGACGGTGGCAGGCCGGGCGAGCGGCGCACGAGAGGCTCGCCCGGCCGCGTACCTCGTCTAGCTCGGTTGGGCGGGCGCCGTCCAGCGGAAGCGGTCGACGAGGGGCGCGGACCATCGCATCCGCGCGAGGAGGAGGAACAGGCCGTAGCCCAGTGCTCCACCGACAGTGTTGAAGATGAGATCGTTGACGTCGGCGACGTGACCGCCCGCGAACAAGCCCTGAGCTGCGAGCTGGGCGAGTTCGATCGCGAGGCTGGTCGCCACCGCCGCCGAGAGGACTTTCCACCACGACGGTCGTGCGAGCAGCAGCGGGATGAGCATCCCGAGCGGCAGGAACACCAGCACGTTGGTGACGGCGTCCTCGACTTCATAGTCGAAGAACGGAATGAGGGCCACAGACGGAGTCCACAGTCCCTCCCCGCGCGCCGGGCGGAGGAAGATCGGGAAGAGCGTGTTGCTCACGATGCCGGCAGCATAGACGGAGAGGAGCGCCGCCAGCGCGGCGCGCGGCCCGGAGAGCCGGCGCTTCGCGTGCAGACGCCACAACAGCAGACCGAAGAGCACCACACCAAGGGAGACCACGGTCGGCAGAACCGGCACTTCGCCGAAGGGGTCGCTCATCACCCGTCTACTTGCTCTTCCAGGTTCCGCAGTCGAGGGCGCCCTGGGTGATGGTCGTCGTCGAGACCGCGGGGGTGACGCGGGCCGTGAGAGCCCGAGCATCCGCGTGGTCGGCGATCAGGTCGAACGTGACCGTCTGCGTCTCGCCGGGGAGGATGTTCACCACGCTCTGCACCACCGGATACTCGCCGTCGGTGCCGATCTGGGGCGCCGCCGGGTCGTTGCTCACCGTGGCGCCGGCGACCGTGAAGCCGGGCGGCGCGTAGGTGTTGACGCGGAGGCGGATGTTGTTCTCCTTGCCCGTCACATAGCTGGGGAGTTGCACACCGGCCGGGGCGCCGTTGGTGAGCGTCACGGTCACGCGCACATCGGTCTTGCCGTCGGCCGTGCACGATGCTTGAGCGAGATCGACGCTCTGTTTGAGGTAGAGCGCCATCTTGGATGGCGTGACATCGCGGAAGTACACCCCGAACGCGTCGGTGGTGGCCGAGCTCACCGGCGGAGCGCCGTAGAACGCCGACTGCCTGATGGCCTTCTGCTCGGCATCGTCGTTGCTCCACAGCAGAATGCGATGCTGTGCCGATGCGCTTGCGACGAACGACGCCAGCTTCTTGGGATCGACATCCCCGGCGAGCAGTTTGCCGAAGACGGCCTGGGTGAGCGCCTGGTTGATCGTGTCGACCTGCTCGGCGGTGTACGTCTCGTAGAAGCCGACCAGCAGCATCCTCACCGCGTTCTTGCTGTCGAGGCTCGACCCATCGGGCAATTGCACGGGCCCGGTCACATCGAGGAACTGGGCCAACGCGACGGTGTCGATGGAGATCATCCCGTCGATGTCGATGTTCTTCGCCTGCTTCCACATCGCCTTCGCGATGTCGAATGACAGGGAGAAGCGCGGCGTCTCTGTCAGGTTCTGCACGTACCGGCCGAGGCTGTTCGGGTAGAGCTGGGCGACATCCTCCGGGATGGGCGTGACGGCGCTGTCGAACATCGGGAACTCGGCGGGAGCGGCCGACGACTGCTCGACCAGCTGGATGGTGCCGTTCTCGACGTGCAGGATGGCCATCGACCCGACGGTGCCGCCGCCGGCCATCAGTTCGCCGTTGTTCTGGAACACCAAGAGGTAGTTGCGGGGGCCGTCGGCCCCGAGCACTCCCGGTACGATCTGCAGCAGCGACTTGGCGCCGTTCAGCTGGCCGGCGATCGGGGTGAGCATGGTCTCGAGCTTCGTCTTGGCGCTCACCACCTGACCGATCGCACCGGCCGTGTCGAGGCGTTTCAGAGTCGACAGTGCGGTGTCGACGGATGCCGACGCCTTGTCGACCGGCGCTGTCAGCTTGGCCAGCGGTGCGACGTCGATCGCCCCGTTCTTCGGCTTGAGGGCCTCCAACGACAGGGAACCACTCACCTCGACCAGCGGTGTGATCGCGCCGTCGACCACGGCGTCGGTCTGCTGCGCCACCACCCGGGTCACCCGGAGGTTCGCGCCGAGCCCCGGGATGATCTCGGCCGCGCGCCACACCGGGTCGCTCGTGAGGGATCGCGCATCCGCGACCTTCGGCTCGATCTTCGCCAGCGTCGCTTTGGCGCCGGCAGCGTCTTGCGCGAGCACCTGAGTCTTCAGCGTGGTGACCAGCGGCATCGCCCGCTCGAGTTGCTGTTTCGCCAGCAAACCCCGGATGCCCACCCAGGCGACCACGAAAACCGCCACCACCACGATCGCGACGATCAGCCAGAACCACCACCGCGAGGCCAGCCGCTTCCGTGGCGCCGAGGCCGCGCGTCGCGAGCGCCGGGGTGCGGTGTCGTAAGCCATTCGGACATTCAAACAGAACAGTCTGGGGAGTCACGGCCGCCTCGCGCACGCGCTGGAACCTGGCAGGTGCGGTCTGCGGACTTTGGTAGGTTTCTCATAACGCGGGGCGAGGGAATTCCTGCGGCGCACGGATGAGGAACAATGCAAAGTGCCACAGGCAAAGTAGTCATCGTCGGCCAAGGGTACGTCGGGCTTCCGGCCGCGATGCGGGCGGTGGAGGTCGGCTACGACGTGGTCGGTGTGGATGTCGACGTCGATCGCGTCGCGAGCCTGGAGCAAGGCGTCTCCTACGTCGATGACATCCCGCACGAGGTGCTGGCGGATGCGCTCGCCGGCGGCCGCTATCTCCCGACCACCGACTACGCGCACGCCGACGCGTTCGATGTCGCGGTGATCACCGTTCCCACGCCACTGCGGGAGAGCCTTCCTGATCTGACCTTCATCGAGGAGTCGTCGAAGTCGCTGGCGGCGCTGCTGAAGCCCGGCGCCACGGTGGTGCTGGAGTCCACGACGTATCCCGGCACCACCGAAGAACTCATGGTCCCCCTCCTCGAGAAGGGTTCGGGCCTTACCGCCGGCGTCGATTTCCACGTCGGCTACAGTCCCGAGCGCATCGACCCGGGCAACCCCACCTGGACGTTCGTCACCACGCCGAAGGTCGTGTCGGGTGTGAACGCGGCCTCGTTGGAGCGCGTCCGCGCGTTCTACGACAGCCTCGTCGATCAGACCGTCCCGGTGGGCTCGCCGAAGGAGGCCGAGCTGACGAAGCTGCTCGAGAACACCTTCCGGCACGTCAACATCGCGCTGGTCAATGAGCTGGCCATCTTCGCTCACCAGCTGGGCGTGAACGTGTGGGAGTCCATCGAGGCGGCGTCGACCAAGCCGTTCGGTTTCATGAAGTTCACCCCCGGCCCGGGAGTGGGTGGGCACTGCCTACCCGTCGACCCGAGTTACCTCTCGTGGCAGGTGCGCCGCAAGCTCGGTCAGAACTTCCGGTTCGTCGAGCTCGCGAACGACGTCAACGACCACATGCCCGACTATGTCGTGCAGCGGGCGATGAGTCTGCTGAACCGCAAGGCCAAGGCGATCCACGGTTCGCGGGTGGCGCTGATCGGCCTTGCCTACAAGAAGAACACCGGTGACACCCGCGAGGCGCCCTCGCTGAGGCTCGTCGAACTCCTGCAGGAGTACGGAGCCGAGATCGTGGGCATCGATTCGCACGTCGAGGATGTGCGCTGGCCGGCGGGCGTGGAGCGCGTCGCGTCGCTCGCATCCGCGGTCGAGCGAACGGATCTCGCCGTGGTGCTGACCGACCATGACGACGTCGACCTCTCGCCGCTCGTCGGCTCGGACCTCCTCGTGCTCGACACCAGGGCGTGCCTGGAGCCGGCCGACAACGTCGAAAGGCTTTGAGAGCCGGTTTCGGTCAGCGCTCGTCCGGGCGGTGGCGTGCCGCGCCGATCCGGTCGCGGATGGTGTCGAACAGGTGCCCCGGCCGCGGGGTCGCGCGCCACCGGTCGTAGGCGTCGGCCGCGTCGGACCTGTTCTGCAGCCGCGCATCCGTATCGGCGCCTGCGAGCACCTGGAGTTCTCGACGCCACGATTCGACGGCGCGATCGGCCACCACGCGTCCTCCGCCTTCCGCGAGCACCGTCGTCCACGGCGTGTATGGGGTGGCGACCACCGGGCACCCGGCCGACAGGGACTCCGCGATGGCGTGGCCGAAATTTTCGCCCGCGGTCGGCATGAGCAGAGCGTCGTATCCGCTCAGCGTCGCGCGGACCTGCGGGTTGGGCAGCAGACCCAGGAAGCGGACCCGGATATTGCCGGGCAGCGCGTCGGCCAGCGCTCGGCACTCCGTCGTGTAGGCCTGGTCTTCTTCCGACCCGTACACGTCGAGGGCGATGTCGTCGTCGATCGACGCGAGCGCGCGCAGCACGATCGCGAGACCTTTGTGTTCGACGATGCGGCCAAGAAACGCGAAGGTCGGAACACTGTTGGGATGCTGGAGCCTCAGCGCGACCGCGGACAGCAGGGTGTCGACCGGGCGCACGAGCACCTCCGCGTTCGTTCCCCAGAGGCGCCGGATGTCTTCCGCCTCCTGCTCGGAGGTCGCGTGCCACACCAGTCGTCGGTGCAGTCCGAGCGCGCGGAAGACGGCGAGGAAGACCCGCTTCTTGGCCGAGCGGCGCTGCAGGGCTCCGGCGCCGAACTCGCCGCGCGGCGCGAGCACCCGCACGGCACCCCTCCACTGGCCGAACCGGACGAGGAGCTGCGGCAGGATAGAGAACGGGAAATTGAAGAAACTGTTGAAATAGAGCGCGTCCGGACGGGCGGAGCGCATCCAGGTGTAGCTCGCTATCAGGCGGCCGATCGGTCGCACCGAAACGAAGCGCACTCCTCTCGTCGCATTGCCGAGCCACACATCCCGCTCGACGGCCAGGGGCTCGCCGTCGAGGTCGCTGTCCCACGCGATGACACGCGTCGACACGGTCGCCGGCGCGGTGGCGACGAGTGCCTCGAGAGACCGCGTCGGGCCACCGCCGCGCACCGCCGGTGGATACGTCGGAGCGAAGATCAGGACTTTCATCACGCTGGGAGGGGCCTTTTCTGGGCAGAGGAGATCAGTGGATTCGGTCGGGGTGGCGCAGTGAGACCTTCGTTCGACTCGGCCGCGCGCGCCTTGATCTCCAGTTCACGGTTCGCGACCACGCACAGGGTGAGGGCGAAGACGAGCACCATCGGTCCGACGGGGGAGAGCAGCCAGCCCTCGAAACAACTGTGGACGACGGCGGCCAGGCCGAACGCAAAGGTTCGCACTCCGATTCGCGCGGTCAGGACGAGAATGGCGATCCAGAGGATTCCGATCACGATCAATCCCGGATACCCGGCATTCGCGGCAGCTCTGAGCGGGCTGCTGGCGATGATCGATGACTCGTTGCCCAACCCGACGCCGGTCAACGGGCTCAGCCGGAGCGCCTCGATGGCCACGTCCCACGAGCCGCCGCGGGAATTGTTGTTCCGCGTGATGGTGCTGAAGAGATCGAAGAAACTCGGCCAGACGAGGCCGATGCACACCGCGACGAGCGCGAGCCCGGAGGCGACGAACAGGCCCGTTGCCTTCCCCTTGAGGAACATGAAGACCGCGACGGTGACGGCCAGGGCCAACCCGCTGGCCCTGCTTCCAGTCCAGAGCAACGCCAACCCGGACATACCGAAAAGGGCGACCCGCCACGCGGGCTTCTTGACCACGAGGAGGGCAACCACCCCGAGCAGGAAGGCGTAGAAACCGAGCAGGTTGGCGTTGTTCACCACTCCACGGAGTCGTGCCTGTTCGATGGCGAGCTCCGGGATAACCACGCCGCAGACGATCGAAAGGCCGACGGTCACCGTCAGCGCGACGATGATGGCCTGGCTGAGCGTGCCGCTCGGAAGTTGGGGCCCGCTCGCGAGGATCACCGCACACATCAACCCGAGACCGATCGTGTACGAGAACAGCGGGTCCCACATGGAGTGAGGAACGGTCGCGAGCGCGATGTACAGGCCGATGGGGATGACCAGCGTGAGCAGCACCTGGATCACGAGGCGGTGCTGTGCGGGCGACGCGACGAACCCGTGAGATCGAGCCTGCAGCATCCCGGCGATCATGAAGATCGCGCCGACGACCCGGAGAACGATCGAGAGCGTAGACGAATCATCCGGTATGAAGACGCCAGACGCGGCGATGATGCTGATGCATCCGGCGGCGGTGAGGATCATCGTGCGCACGAGGTGATTGGTGAGGAGGATCAGCAGGGCGAACACAGCGAAAGCGGTCAGCGGAAGCCACACGTATCCCGAACTGGCCAGCAGGCTGGCCACGATGGTCACGACAGCTGCCGCGCCGACCCAGACCGCATCGCGGAGCGATCGGGAGCGCCTGGTTTCAGCCATGCTCGCCTCCAGACCGCCAGGGCGCGTTGACCTGGACGCGACCCTCCAAGCGACTCAGCATATACGCCGCGAACGCATCGGCCGAGATCGCTTTGGCGGCCCAGTGCTTGAGCTCGGCGCGGGCTTTCGCACTGAGCTTCTCGCTCGTTCTGCTGGTCAAGGCGTTTCGCAATCCGGCCGCGTCGCGCGAGCCGAACACCGCGCCCTGCAGCGCGCCGACGACGAGGTCGCTCGCGCCTGCGGCGTCGCTCACCAGAGCAGGCGTGCCCGACATCAACGCCTCCCCGACGACGGCACCCCAGCCGTCGTATGTGCTCGGCAGGATCAACGCGTCACTGCCGGCGATGAGATCCCGGGTCTCATCGTGCGCGATCTTCCCGACGAAGCGAACGCGGCCACGCAACTCCGAGGCGTTCACCGAGGTTTCGAGCGTCTGGCGCAACGGACCATCGCCGATCATGGTCAGCCGCCATTCGTCTGCCGTCAGGCCTCGAAGCGCGTCGACGATCAGGTCAGGGTTCTTCCATTCGGTCAGGTCGCCGGCGAAGACGAGTTCGACGCGGTCGGACGCGCTCTCAGGGGAATCGTGATCGTCGACCGCGTATCCGAACGGCGCGATCCGGTTGGCGTCGATACCCATTCGCGCGAACTGTTCACGCGCCTGTCGCCCGATGGTGAAGAAAGTGTCGACCGTCTTCGCTTCCCGGCTGACGGTGCGCTGTGCACGCACACGCCGGGCCAGGCCGGCGATGCCGCGGGTGTCCCACGACTCCGTGAGAACTGCGACGTGAGGGTGCAGCCGGCCGCTCGCGAGCGCGGTTCGTGCGGCGTCCACCAGAGGATAGGCGCCGATGCCGGAGAAGACATGGGCGACCGCGCCGCGCGTCTGCTCGATGATGCGGGTGCGTTCGGCCGGATCGTCGGTGACGACCACATCCGCCGCACCGTAGTCCACATCGTCCCATCCGATCTCGCGCCGGGTGTCCGAGGCACCGGCCAGGCTGACGAGTAGTACGCGTTTGCCCAGTGCGCCGCTCAGCGATCGCATCAGGGGTGCCTGGTGGGCTGAGAGCGAGTTCTGCCAGAAGACGATGTCAGCTTCGCTGTGCACGGATCCTCCAGGCGAGATGGGCTCCGAGACCGACGGCGAGCACGGCCGCGGCCAGACCGACGACGAGGGAGACGATCGCGCTCGGCAAGGCGGCCGCGACGACAGCGATGACGAAGACCAAGCACGCCACGGCGGTCATCCCGGTGGAGATCGGCGTGCGCCAGCGCAGCACGAGGTAGTAGGTCAAGAAGCCCAGCGCCACACCCACCGCCGCGCCAGTGGTGCCGTATGCCCACGCGCCGATCGCGGTCGCGACCACACCGACGATCGCGCTCGCCCACGTTCTTCTTCCCACGAGCGCCGCCTCGAAGCGGAACTGGTGGAACCAACCGGAAAGCTGACCCATCGATGCGAAGGCCGTACTGATGGTGAGGGCCGGAATGATCGCGCCGTCGACGTAACCCGGGCCGATCACGACGTGGATGACCCAATAGTCGCCGACGGTGAAGACCGCGATGGCGGCGAGCGCGGTCACCAGGCAGGCTTCGGTGAGCCAGTCGAGCCGGGCGATGGTCGCGTCGACCTCGTCGGCGTCCCAGAGCCGTCGGAGGGCGGGGTATGCGACGGTCAACGCCAACCCGAGAACGGCGCCGCAGGTCAGGGTGGCCACTTGCGTCATCGCTGCGAAACGTCCGACGTCGGAGTTGGAGACGAACGCGGGAAGCATGACGAGGGCCGAGTTCGTGAGCACGGTCACCGCCAGCGAAGCGACGGCGAGGTGCACACCGAACCGCCACGGCCACGGCGCCTGAGCCAGCGCCCTCACTCCGAGGACCTTGGGGCTGAGCACGAGCGCGGCGATCGCGGAGGCCATTCCGGCGGCGGCCAGCGCGATGACGCCGTCGGTGCCGACGACGATCAGGACGACGAGGCCTGCGGTGCGCACGCCCGTCGCGAGCATGAGGTTGATCGAATAGCGCCAGGGCTCTGCCCACATCAGCCACGCTGTCGAGACGAGCCGGCTGACCGCGATGCCGCACCCCCAGCCGACGATCGCCAGTGCGATCTTCCACTGGCCGAAGCCGAGGGCCACGCCGACGGTGACCACTCCTACGCCGGCGAGCAGCAGGGATGTACGGGTGAGCGCGTAGCGATAGTTGCGGCGGTCGGACCGTTCCCCCGGGAAACGCTGGAAGGCGAGGATGTTCGGCTCGGCCGCCACCAGGCTGAAGTAGGTCGAGAGGGCGATCGCCACGGCGACGAGTGAGTATTCGGCCGGGGTCAGCAGATTCGTCAGAAGCGGAAGCTGAACAGCGGCGCAGACGAGCGAGAAGACGCGGGCAGACGCCACGGCGGCGCCTGCACCCACGATGGCTCGCGTCGAATCAGCCACTGCCTGCGACCTCGCCGCCCTCGTCGAGCTGTTTGATGATTTTGGCGGGCACGCCGGCGAGGAGCACGTTAGGCGGAAACTCACCGCGGACAACGGCTCCGGCCGCAACGATCGATCCCGCGCCGATGGTAGTGCCTCCGAGGATGAGCGCTCGGGCACCGATCCAGCATCCGTCTCCCACCAGGATGGGCAGGTTGGTGCCCGCGCCGGCACGCTTCTCCGCCGTACCGGTCTCGTGCGAACCGGTCACGAACAGCACGTCTTGGGAGATGTCACACTGCGCCCCGATGGTGATGCTCGCGCGGGGGGAGGCCGCGAACTCCGACCTGCGGCCCACCCACGTCCCTTCCCCGACCGAGACATTCGGGTATTGGAAGACCACGCCGCCGTTGATGCGTGCACCGGGCGCGACCGAGATCTTCGCCGAGCGGTACAGGCGCCGGCGCACGCCGAAGCCTCTGGTTTGGGGGAGCAACGCCGACACCAGGTTCGCGACGTGCAGCAGAGCGCTACCGCTCATCGGAAGGCATCCGCTGACCGACGCGGGCGTGGTGGGTGAAGACCGTCGAGTGGATGAAGTCCACCGCGCGCACAGAGCAATCGTCGATGTCGTATTCGGCGGGCGTACGGGCTCGCACGCCCTCATCGAACTGGCCGAGCACCAGTCGCGCCGCCGCGAGCACGGACCGGGGGGTCACCCCAGCGGTCACGATCGCGCCCGCGTCCAGCGCTTCCGGGCGCTCGATGGCGTCGCGCAGGGTGACGGCAGGGAAACCGAGGATGCTCGACTCTTCGCTGATGGTGCCGCTGTCGGAGAGCACCAGCCTCGCCGACTGCTGCAGTTTCACGTAGTCGTTGAAACCGAACGGGGGGTGGAAGCGCAGTTTGGACTTGAGCTCATCGGGTTGCGCCTCCAGCCGGTTGCGCGTGCGCGGGTGCGTGGAGACCAGCACCGGCAGGTCGTATTCGTCGGAGAGGCGGCCGAGCGCATCCAGCACCGATGCGAGACGCTCGGGGTTGTCGACGTTCTCCTCCCGGTGCAGGCTGACCAGAAAGTAGCCGCCGGGGGTGAACTGCTGGCGTTCGACGACGTCGCTCGCGGCGATGGCCTCCGCGTTGGCCTCCAGCACTTCGCGCATGGGCGAACCGGTGAGCAGGATGCGCGACGGATGGATGCCTTCGGCGAGCAGGTTGCGCCGGGCGTGCTCCGTGTAGACCAGGTTGTAGTCGGAGACGTGGTCGACCATGCGGCGGTTGACCTCCTCCGGCACGTTCTCGTCGAAGCTCCGGTTGCCGGCCTCCATGTGGTACACCGGGATCTTCATCCGCCGCGCCATGAGAGCCGAGATGCAGCTGTTCGTGTCACCGAGAACGACCATGGCGTCGGGCTTCTCGTCGCGCAACACTGCCTCGGTCTTGGTGAGCACCGATCCGAGCACGGCGCCGAGAGAGCTGGTGTCGGCTTCGAGGAAGTGGTCGGGTCGCCGCAGGCCGAGATCTTCGAAGAACACCTCGTTGAGCTCGTAGTCGTAGTTCTGGCCCGTGTGCACGAGCACGTGGTCGGTGGTCTGATCGAGGCGTTTGATCGTCGCGGCGAGACGGATGATCTCCGGCCGGGTGCCGACGACGGTGAGCACCTTCAGACGGGTCTGGTCGGTCATACGCGCTCCGCAATCGTGTCAGGGTGGGCCGGGTCGAACAGTTCGTTCGTCCAGAATGCCGTGTACAGGTCGGATTCGCCGACGTTGGTGATCGAGTGGGCCCACATCGTCGGCATGTCGATGCTCGCAGGTTCTGCGCCGGAGACAGGGAGATCGACGCGTTCGGCGGTGAACATCCTGCGCAGAGAGATGGTCGCCTCGCCGGAGAGGACGGTGAAGCGCTCCACCTTGCGACGGTGGTAATGGTCGCCGCGGGAGATGCCGGAAACCGTCGTGGAGAACGAGCTCTGGCCAGGGCCGCCGTGCGACCGCACGATCTCGAAGAACGAGCCGCGTGCGTCGGCGTTGCGCGTGGATCGGTGGGCCGGCGAGGCGAGAAACGCCGACGCACGGTACGTGTTGAACAGGTCACGGTCGAACGGGTCGGCGATGTCGGGGATCTCGCCGCCAGCGTAGGTCGAAGCGATGGCGCTCAGCCTGCGCAGCAGCCCGGAAACCGTCTCGGCCTCGGTGAGCGACGGGATGCGCGCGGCACCGGACTCGTCGAGCAGCACGTCCGCGGCGTTCTGCGCGTGCAGAAGGGTGAGCTCACGATCGTCCACGATCTCCGGTTCGCCGCCTTCCGCCAGCAGGTGACTGAACGTGGCGACGACGGAGTTGTAGAAAGGCCTGCCGTGTTCACCGAAAAGATTCGGCAGAAGCACGCCATCGAACTGCGCGCCGACGCGTTCCGCCGCGGTGCGCAGGATGTCCGCGGCTAGCTGCTTGCCGACACCGTAAGGCGTGCCGTTTCCGGACTGGATGGAGTCGGCGAAAACGACCCTCCGAGGCGGGGTCGCCGCCGACAGCACCGCAGAGGCGAGCTGTTCGGCGAACAGCCGGTTGCCCGACACGATCTCGTCATCGGGTGCGCGGTTGACGCCGGCGAGATGGATGACCGTGTCGGCGTCGCTCACGGCGCTCGCCGCCTGCTCGGAGTCGTAGGCGTCACCCACGGCGATGAGACGCTCGGCCATCCCGGCGGAGTGTGCGGCGCACCGCACGTGCCAGCCGAGAAACCCGTTCGCCCCCGTGAGCGCGATCGTCGTCATCGGGCGGGCAGCTCGTCGACGGCGACACCGGCGTTGCGCAGCTCGTCCCGCAGTTCGGGGAGTGTCAGGAGCAGTCGTTCGACCTGCTCCACGTTCAGCCTGTCGACCGTGTGCGAGTCGTAGTCGGTGAACCGGTTCTGCCCCTTGTCGCCCTCCTCGAAGTACGCGCCGTAGTTGAGGTCGCGCTTGTCGGCGGCGATACGGAAGTAGTCGCCCATGTCTTGCGCCCTGGCCAACTCTTCGCGGCTGGCCAACGCCTCCGACACCTTCTCGGCGTGCCGGGTGCCGATCACGGCGACCTCCGCATCCGAACCGAACAGGTTGGCCACCGCACGCGCCAGGTCGCCGATGGTGCAGGCGGGAGCTTTGCGGATGAACAGATCGCCCTGTTCCGCGTTGGTGAAAGCGAAGTTCACCAGGTCGACCGAGTCGGCCAGCGACATCATGAACCGCGTCATGTCCGGGCTGGTCACGGTCAGCGGTGAACCGGAGCGCAGCTGACGCACGAAGAGCGGGATGACCGATCCGCGCGAGTACATCACGTTCCCGTAGCGCACGCACGAGACGATGGTCTCGGTGTTCGGGTTGTTGAGGCCGTGCGATTGCGCGATCTTCTCCATCATCGCCTTGCTCATTCCCATCGCGTTGACGGGATACACGGCCTTGTCGGTGCTCAGGCACACCACCGACCGCACGCCGGAACGCTCCGCGGCGCGGATGACGTTCTCGCTGCCGATGACGTTCGTCTTCACGGCCTCCATCGGGAAGAACTCGCACGACGGGACCTGCTTCAGGGCTGCGGCGTGGAAGATGTAGTCCACGTCTTTCGTTGCGCGCTCGACACTGTCGTAGTCGCGCACGTCGCCCACGTAGAAGCGGGCGCGGGAATCGTTCAGCTCGTGCCGCATCAGATCCTGCTTGGCTTCGTCGCGGCTGAAGATCCGCACTTCGCGGGCGCCGTCGGCGATCAGCCGCTTGGCGACGGTGTGCCCGAACGATCCCGTGCCCCCGGTGATCAGGATCCGCTTGTCTTCGTAACCGGTCATCGTCGGCTCTCCTTGCTCGCGCATCGTTCGAGGATCGACTCGATGCGTCGTGTTGTCGTCTCGCGTGTCATCGTGCTCTCGTAGTAGGCCCTGGCACGATCGGCCAGAGCGGCGCGTTCGTCGCCGGTGGCCGCGTGGGCCGCGCGGAACGCCTCGGCCAGCGCATCCGGATTCTCGGGAAGGGCTGTGAACCCCACGCCGTTGGCGTCGACGATCTCCGTCAGGTCGCCCGCCACCGTGGTGATAACGGGCAGGCCGAGTGACAGGCTCGCCTGGAACTTCGACGGGATCGTGCCCCGGAAGATTTCGACGTCTTTTAGCGGAACGAGCTGGAAGTCGGATCGCTCGTACACGTCAAGCATCTCATCGGCGGGGATGCGCCCCACGAATTCGACGTTGTCGCACTCCAGCTCGCGTGCGAGCGCTTTGAGTCGCTCCTCGGCGAGACCGCCGCCCACGATGGAGAGACGGAAGCCGTCGAGATCGGAGACGGCCTTCGCCGCTCGGATTGCCGTCTCCAGGTCTTGGAGGTCGCCGAGCGTGCCGGCGTACATCACGGTCGTGCCGCCGCTCCCGCGCGGGCGACGCGAAGCGGGCCGGCCGGCCCTGACATCCCGGCCCCAGTTGAGCACGACGTGCTCGCGGCCGCTGGGCACACCCCGCGCCGACAGTTTCGCCGCCATGGTCGGTGCGATCGCGATCGTCGCCGCAGCGTTCCGGTAGGTCCAGCGCAGCCACCTGGCAAGAGCGCGCTCGATGACGCGCGCCACCAGACCACGGGGCACCATCCCCGACGCGGTGATCGACTCCGGCCAGAGATCCTGCACGTGCAGCACGTAGGCGGGGCCTCCGAACCGGCTCCAGATCGAGGGGGCGGCGGCGGCCGTCATCTGGGTCGCGTACACGTAGACGACGTCGGCCCGGCGGGCGAGACCCGTCGCGGTCAGCGACGACAGAGCGAAGCTCAGGTAGTTGAGGATGCGGCCGATCGGGTTGGCCGAATGGCTGATCACGATGGGAACCCGCCGTACGGTGACGTCGCCGTCGTGCTCCACGTGCCGCCACGACTGCCGATAGCCGGGGAAGAGCCGGCCTTCGGGATAGTTCGGAAAGGCAGTGAGCACGGTGACGTCGTGGCCGCGTTCGGCGAGGGACTCCGCCAGCTCGGTGACGACGTGCGCGCCCTCGGGTTTGTAGTACTGGCTCACCATGAGAACCCTCATCGGCCGCCTCGTGGTTCGCGAGTTAGAGCGTCGTAGTCGGAGCGCAGCATTCCGATCTGGATGAGGTCGACGTATCGGCCCCCGCGCCAGGCGTGTTCCCGCAGCCGCCCCTCCTCCTGCCAGCCGGAGTTGCGCACGTATGCCGCGACCGACGCCTCGTTGCCGGCGACGATCGTGCTGTAGAGCCTGTTGAGGCCCACATCCAGGAAGGCGAAGTCCATGAGTGCCCGGATGGCGCTGGTGCCGTATCCGCGACCCCGCACCTCGTCGTCGCCACCGAGCTTGAGCGCGGTCAGCGCGGTTCGGCTCCTCCAGTCGATGTCCCAGAGGCCGGTGAGACCGATGGCCCGACCATCCGCGGTCTCGACGATGAAACGCCGGGTGTCGTGGTTCGCCAGGCTCGCCGCGAACCAGGCCTCTTGGCCGGCGAGCGATAACGGCCAATCCCAGCCGACCACGTTCTCGCGCACCTGCGGGTCGTTGGCGAGCCGCTGCAGAAAGGGCAGGTCGGCCCGTTCGATGGGACGCAGCGCGACGCTGGGGGCTGTCTCGTTCATCGTGTTTCCTCTCGATCGGCTGCCGGAGCCAAGTCATCGACCTCTGTGGCAGACTGCCCCTCGACGACCCCGTTCGAGCGGAAGACCTGCGCCACCGTTCGGATGAGAATCATGAGGTCCACCCTCGCGCTCACTTTCTCCACGTAGCGCAGGTCGAGCTCGATGCGCTTCGACCAGGGCGCGTCGTTGCGATAGACGACCTGGGCGAGGCCCGTGATGCCTTGCGGCACATCCAGTCGCATCGCCTGTCGTGGCGTGTAGCGCGCACCCTGACTCGGCAGCGCCGGGCGCGGCCCGATGAAGCTCATCTCGCCGCGCACGATGTTGATGAGCTGCGGCAGCTCGTCGAGACTCGTCCGTCGCAGGAGTCGACCGAGGGGCGGCACGAGGTTCAGTTCGTCTGGAAAGTAGCCGCCGCCGAGCCGCTCAGCATCGTTCACCATCGTTCGGAACTTCAGGATGTGGAACACCCGCCCGCCCTGTCCGAGCCGCGCCTGCCGGAACAGCACAGGCGACCCCATACGTATACGGATCGCGACGGCGACGGCCGCCATGAACGGAGAGGCCAGCACGAGCAGCACGGCCGCGATCACCCGTTCGGCCCCGGCTCGCGCCGCGAGGTAGGTCTGGGCGCTCACGCGGACACCGTGCCCGCGCGGAAGGCCGGAAAGTAGTCGCTCTCGAGCAGTCGTGCAGCCGGGGTACCGAGCTCTTCGGCCCGCAAGCGGACGAGGTCGCCGTATGCCACGGGATCGATCACCGACGAACCGACGAAGAACGGCACGACGTCGCCACCGAACGCCGACTTGAAGGCGAACAGGCTGTCGTTCGGCGTCACTCCGCCGCCAAGATGCACCTGGCCCCTGCCGTGAGCGATGGCCGAGGTGAGGATATGCCAGATCAAGAGGTTGTTGGCCCCTGCGCGGGCGCCCGCGGGTGTCGACCCGGAGAGGTGGTAGTGCATGGTGCGCGAGTCGGCGAGCACGAGCGACGCGGCGACCGTGTCGCCCGAGGCGTCATCGACGCTGGCGATGTACAACTCGTCGCACAGATCCGAGGCGAGCGATTCGAAGTACTCATCGGTGAAGTGGTAATGGGAAGCCGCACCCACACGATCCATCGTCTCTGCGTACAGCCGCCGGAACGGCGAACCCGGCGCCACGTGGTGGGGTCGCACGGCCTCGAACCGGGCAGTGAGGCCGCTCGCTTTCGCCTTGCGCACCGACGTGCGCGCCCGACCTCGCATCCCCGACCACACCTGCTCTTCTGCGATCGTCGGCACGAGCACGGTGTGGGATGCGTGGCGCAGCGCGATGCCGTCGAGGACGCCGCTTCGTTCGGCGGACACCGGATCGAAAGGCGCGAAGCGCAGAAAGAGGGAGACGACGCCGATCTCGCGCAGGCGCTCGACCGCTTCCGCCCACAGCGCCACGGAATCGTCCGGGCTCACCGAAGGGGAGATGCGGATGCCGGTGTAGCCGTACGGGCTTGTCGCCTCGTACCGCCCCGACTCACCGATGGGGGCGAGGATGACCGGCAGCTGCCACGCGCCTGTCTCGTCGTGCAAGCACACCCAGCTCGCGCCGCCACTGAGCCCGGCCGTGCCGTACTCATACGAGAAATAGACGCTCGGCGGGTTCACGCCGCGCTGCCGATCGAGCTGGATGCGGCTCATGCGAGGGCCGCCTCGATGACCGAGGCGATGCGGCGCATGTCGCCGGAATCGTATCGATGATCCACCGGCAGCGAGAGCACGTCGCTGGGCCAGTCCGTGCCGCCTTCGAGGAGCTCGCTCGGAGGCCAGTGGATGGGGCAGTACACGCCGGCCCGGGCCGCAGCCGCTTGCACCGCTCCCGCATCCTTGACCCGGATGACGAGATGAGACGGCACCAGCCGGGGGCCGGGCGGATTCAGCACAGGGATGCCGATATCACCCATCAGAGTCGTCAGCACTCCGGCGTTCTCGAGTCTCGCCCGCTCCATCGATGCGTAGTCGAGCACCTCGATCGCTGTGAGGGATCGTGTGGAGATCGCCCGTGGGATGTCGGACTTCTCCAGTTCGTGGTTCGCGGCAGCGAACGCACTGCGGGGGTCGACCGTGTCTGGCTCCCCGTCGAGCTGTCGGCGCTTGTCGTCCATCGCGGTCCAGCGCGGATGTTCGGCATATGCAGCGAGCGGTTCCCGGATGTCGTCAGCGGCGCCGCCTCGCACGTAGGCGCCGTCCGCTAGGGGAAGTGTCTTGCGCAGGCTCGCGATCGAGTAGTCGGCGCCCGCGCCGCCGGCGCGAAAGACCCGGTGCGTCTCATCGTCGATCACGACCAAGTCTTGCGCCTGCAGATCGGCGACGAGCGCCCGATAGTCATCGTCGGGTTCGCTTCCGAAGTACAGCGCGAGAAGCGCAACGACCGGGCCGCGTGTCGTGCGTGAGAGTGCGCGTGCGCGTGCGCGGACATCGTGATGATCGACGCTCAGCTGTCCGGTCATGGCGTACGCCTCGACTGTCCATCCGTGAGAGATGAACGGCTCGATCATGCTGTCGCATAGATATCCCGGCGCCAGAACAGTGCCGCCCTCCGGACGACGAAGGCGTTCCGCCAGCAGTGCGAGCGCTTGGCGCCCGGTCTCCACAGACACGAGTCGTTCATCCGGCAGTGCCCACGGCGGGAGCTGCGGCCCGGGCGTCTGGAATCGTTGTTCGACCGTCTCCATATCGGAACCGATCCCTCGATACAGCTCAACCACGCGCGGCGATGAATCGTTCGAGGGCTTGCACGACGCGGTCGACCTGCTCGTCGCTCAGCGCAGACCCGCTCGGCAGGGTGACCCCCGACTCGAACAGTCGCTGGGCGTTGCCGTTCAGCAGCGAGGGGGCGTCGGCGAACACCGGCTGCAGGTGCATCGGCTTCCACAGGGGGCGGCTCTCGATGTCGTCGCCGGCGAGGGCGGCGCTGAGGTCGCGGGCCGACCATCCGGTCACCGCGGAATCGACGACGACCGAGGAGAGCCAGCAGTTGTCTTGCGCGTCGTCGCGGCCGCCGAAGATCTCGACGCCGTCGATGCTCGCGAAGAACGCGCGGTACTGCTCGCGAATGGTTCTCCGGCGGGCGATCATGCTGTCGAGGCGCGTGAGCTGCGCCCGGCCGACAGCGGCGAGCAGGTTGCTCAACCGGTAGTTGTAGCCGACCTCGGTGTGCTCGTAGTGCAGCGCGGGCCGCCGTGCCTGAGTGGCGAGGTAGCGCGTGCGTTCGGCGAGGCTCGCGTCGTCGGTCAGCAGCATCCCGCCGCCGGATGTCGTCATGATCTTGTTGCCGTTGAACGAGATCGCCGACGCGGCGCCGAAGGAGCCGGCAGCGCGACCCGCGTGCGAAGCGCCGAGCGACTCGGCTGCGTCGGCGAGCACCGGCACCCCGAAACGGTCGGCGATGGGCAGGATGCGCGTGTAGTCGGCCGCTTTGCCGAGCAAGTCGACGGGCACGATCGCGGTGACGCGCTCGCCCGCCTCTCTCAGGTCGCCGAGCGCCTGTTCGAGGAGGTCGGGATCGAGGTTGCCTGTCTCGGCATCGCAATCGACGAAGAACGGCCGGGCGCCCGTATAGGTGATCGCGTTGGCCGTGGCGGCGAACGTCAGCGTCGCGGTGATCACGACGTCGCCCGGCTCCACGCCGAGTCCGAGCAGACCGAGATGGAGTGCCGCCGTTCCCGACGAGAGTGCCGCTGCGTGGGCGACCCCGACACGGTCGGCGATCTCTCGCTCGAAGGCGTCGACGTCGGGGCCGAGCGGAGCTATCCATCCTGAGCGGAATGCCGCGACCAGGTACGACTCCTCGAGTTCGCCGACGTCGGGCGACGACATGAGGATGCGGCCCGTCACCGGGTCGTCCTCTCCGTCGCGGGGCGCGTGACCGGCACGACGGCAGTGTCGGCGCCGCCCGTGCGGATGCGGTGGATCCACTCGGCGTGATCGACGCGGTCGGAAAGCAGCGGCGCTATCCGCGTGTGCGAGATCTTGGGGTGCTTCGGGCGTTCGTCCGACTCGCTCGCGCCGATGAGGTCTTCGTTGAGCTTCTCGCCAGGGCGCAGACCGGTGAAGCGGATCTCGATGTCTTTGCCGCTGAAGGCGATCATCCGTTCGGCGATGTCGAGGATGCGCACCGGTTCCCCCATGTCGAGGATGAGCACCTCACCGGGGTCGCCGATGCTGCCGGCCTGCACGACGAGCTGGCACGCCTCCGTGATGGTCATGAAGTACCGGGTGACGTCCGGATGCGTGATCGTCAGTGGCCCGCCCGACTCGATCAGGGCCTGGAAGGTCGGCAGCATCGAACCGCGGCTGCCGATGACGTTGCCGAACCGCACCGAGAGGTATCGCCCCACGGAGGTCTCGGCGGCGCCGGCGGTGAGCTTCTCGGCGAGTCGCTTCGAGTGGCCGAGCACGCTCGTGGGGTTGGCGGCCTTGTCGGTGGAGATGTTCACGAAGGTCGCGACGCCCACCTCGCCGGCGGCCTCGAGCACATTGAGCGTGCCGAGCACGTTGGTCTTCCAGGCTTCGTCGGGATACTGCTCGAGCATGGGAAGGTGCTTCAGGGCCGCAGCGTGGAACACCACCTCCGGCTGACGGCGGCGGAAAATGTCGAGGATCGCCTTCGGGTCACGGATGTCGGCGAGGATGACCTCGTTCGTGTCCAGAAGACCGTGGCCCGACAACGAGATCTGCGCGGCCTGCAGGCTGGTCTCGTCGCGGTCGAGCATCATGAGCTCCGCAGGGCCGTACTTGCTGATCTGCCGGCAGAGCTCCGACCCGATCGATCCACCGGCGCCGGTGACCAGCACGCGCTTGCCGGTCAGGTAGCTCGCGATGGTCGCCACGTCGGTGTCGACAGGCTGCCGGCCGATGAGGTCTTCGATGGCGATGTCGCGGATGTCCGTCAGGGTCGACTGCCCGTTCAGGATCTCGCCGAGGGTCGGGAGCACCTTCACCTGCAGCCCCGCGGCGTGCGCCGGGTCGGTGATCCGTCGAAGGAGAGCGGCGTCCACTCGCGCGATGGCGACGATGACGGCCTTGGCTCCCGTGCGCTCCGCGACTTCGGGAAGGTGCTCCAGGTCGCCGAGCACCGGAACACCACGGATGCGCCGGTGTCTGAGCGCCGGGTCGTCGTCGAGCAGCCCGACCGCCAGAAACGGGGAGTGACGGTCGGTCAGCATCCGCTGCACCAGCACACCGCCCATGTACCCGGCGCCGATGACCAGTGTCGGCACGGCGTCGGCGCCGGGCTTGGAGTGGGCTTCGACGTAGAGGCGCTTCACGTAGCGCGCCCCGCCCATCAGCACGAACGCGAACGGGAGGGCGATGAACACCACGCTGCGCGGGATGTTCAGGCTGTTGCCGAAGATGACCACCGGAACGCCGAGGGCGACGGCGACGATGCACACGCACAGCAGGAGGCCCTTGACCTCGTCGAACGATCCGTAGGTGAAGCGTCCGCGGTAGAGGGAGAACGCCCATCCGATCACCAGTTGAGCTCCGGCCGCGACGACGGCGAGCACCAGCAACGGGATGATCGACTTGGCCATGTGCGTGACGTTGAAGTCGTAACGGAGCACGGCCGCGATCGAGATGGCCACGAGCCAGGCGATGGCGTCGAGCGCGAACTGGGAGCCGAACCTGCGTAGCAGGGTCTCACCGCGGCGGCGGGTCTCTGCCCGAACCGTCTCGGTGAAGAGCGTGCGCGTCACTGCCATGTCTTCCCCCCGTCGCCGGACTTCACGACTGCGTCGCCGGCCCACACCCACACTGTGCCACTTCCGGCCGCGATTGTAACGGAGCCGGCTGCCGGAGGGGCGGTGGTGGCGCAGCCACCGGGGGTCGTCTGACCGGATGCGGCGTCGACCGTGACCGTCGCGACACCCGCGCAGTCGGGTGCCGCGGTCACGGCGAGCGTGTATCCGGCGTCGTTCGCCGTGATGGCGACGGCTCCCGTCGCGTTCGTCGCCGCGCTCCAGTTCGCGCCGCCGTCGGAGGTGCGGTGCGCGTCGTGGTTCGCGCACAGCACGGCGGCGTTCGAGGCGTCTCGAACCGCGAGACCGACGATGGCAGCGCACGGGGTCGCGACGTCGCCGCCCGGCGCGTGCGCGACGCCCGCTTTCGAGCCCTCGAAATACCAGGAGCCGCCCAACTGGTCGGCGTACGCCGCCCAGTTGTCGCCGGCGACATAGGTGCGGATGAACTCGGGCGCGCATCCCGAAGCCGACAGGGCCACTGCGCTCGCCTGACGCGCGGACTGGACGGTCAGCGCCACCAGGGCGGAGCCGCCGGTCGGTCCGACCGCATCCGACGGGATCCAGGTGGCGCCGCCGTCGGCGGTGTGCTCGGCGGTCGCGGCGGTGGCCGGGCACGCGCCCGCCTGGGCCCGCCAGGCCGTCGACGCGTCGAGCGCTGCCAGCAGGCGCGTCGGTGCGACCGCATCCTCGGCCGGCGCCACCGTCTGGTCGGGGGTCGCGGTGGGCGTGGGCGTGGGAGACGGCGTCGCGCTGGCCACGGTTCGCACGTTCGACCCGGATGCCGCCGCGCGGTCGGGCGACCGAACGGCCGTGATCGCCCACACGACCAGCACGATGTCGATGATCACCAGCGCGATGACGCCGACGACCGCCCAGCTGCGGGGGCTCATTCTCGAGCGCCCGGAGGATTTCTGCCTGGCTGCCACAGTCGCCTACCGGAAACCGGCACCGGCGCGGTGCAGAGTGGGAGAGATCGCGCGGACGGCCGGCACGAGCTGACGGACGGACTCGGCGTAGACGGCGTCGTCTTGGCGATAGGGGTCGATGACGTCGTCGTCCGACGGATCGTCGGGGCGTTCGGCGACCCCGCGGTTCGCGGCTGCGATCTCGACGAGCACGCTCAGCCGCGAGTGCTCGTCGGGCGCGGCCGCGATGTCGGCCCTGTCATCGTCGTTCAGCGTGTCGAGCAACCGCTCGAACTCGCGCAGCGTGAAGGTCGTGTGCGAGGCGCGGGGGAGCAGTTCGACGATCGCCCGGCGATGCTCGCGGCTGAGAGCGAGGATCAGGTCGCTCTCCCGCACGTGCTCGACCGTCAGCTGGCGAGCCGTGTGGGCGTCGGGGACGCCGCCGTATTCGGCCGAGTAGCGAGCGGCACGGTCGTCCATCGCGTGACCGACGAGTGCGTCTGTGCCAGCACTGCCGACCGTGATCCCGAGACCGGCGAGCTCCGAACGCAGGAGCTGCTCGGCGAGGGGCGAACGGCAGATGTTGCCGGTGCAGACGGTGAGTATACGGAAAGTGTTCATACCCGTGATTCCCCGCTGACCTTTCGCCTCACACCTTCGTCGTTCGCGTCGTATATCGGTACGTCATTACCGTACACGGCGCGACCATACGAGTCCCCCCCGCCCGGGCGGCATCATCGTCATCGCGATTCCCGCAAGACGACTGCCGACCTGGCCCAGGCTGCGCACCGCAGCGGCGAGCTCGCTCTTCTTCGTGACGCCGGACGCGGCCACCAGGATGGCGCCGCCCGTCGACGCGCTGATCACCGCGGCATCCGTCACGGCGAGCAGCGGCGGGGAGTCGACGATCACCCAGTCGAACGCGGCCGTCAGGGAGTCGAGTGTGGTCGTCATCGCGCTCGAGCCCAGGAGTTCGCTCGGATTCGGTGGGATGCGCCCCGCCGGCAGCACGTACAGGTGGCCCTGGCCCCACCGCTGGAGCACATCCGAGAGCCCCGCTCGGCCGATGAGCACGTCGGTCAGCCCGGCGGCGCCTTCGACTCCCATGAGCTCGGCGATCTTCGGAAGCCGCAGGTCGCCGTCGACCAGAGCGACGCTCGCGCCGGTCTCGGCCAGGCTGATGGCGAGATTGGCGGCACTGGTGCTCTTGCCCTCGGCCGGCCCCGAGCTGGTGATCACGTAGCTGCGCGGGCTGTCGCCGACGTTGATGAATCGCAGATTCGTGCGCAGGCTGCGAAACGACTCCGCGCGCGGGCTCCGTGGCGCGTCTTGCACGATGAGGGGGCGGCTGCCGGCCGAGGGATCGCTCCCGATCTCGCCGAGGATCGGCCTGTCGGTGATCGCCTCGACGTCGCGTCGGGTTCGGATGCGCGTGTCGAGCATGAATCGAAGGAGCGCGACCGCGACGCCCACGGCGAGACCGAACAGCAGGCCCAGCGCGATGTTCAACGTCACATCCGGACGAGCGGCCGCACTCGGCTCGACGGCCGGTTGCACGGTCTGCACGGTGACGGGGCTCGCACCTCCCGCGTGCCTCTCGAGCTGAGTGGTGACGACGTAGGCCGTGTTCTCGCCGACCGAGTTCGCGATGGCCGCTGCACGACCGGGATCGTCGTCGGTGACGGCGATGTCGATCAGCACGGTGTTCACAGGGGAGGTGACGGAGACCTTGGCGGCCAGACCGGACGTGGTGGTGTCGAGTTGCAGTTCGTCGATCACGCGATCGAGCACGATGGCGCTCGTCACGACGCTGACGTAGCTCGTCACCGCCTGCCGCGCGAATGTGGTGCCCTGCACGAGATCGGCCGTTCCCTCACCGCTGCGCACCGACACGTAGAGCTGGGTCGAGGCGCGGTACGTCGGGGTGGTCGTCAGAGTGACGGCAGCGCTCGCCGCGACGCCCAGCAGTGCGCAGACCGCGATGAGCATCCAGTGCACGCGCACGACGCGCACATAATCACGTAAATCCACTTAGCCTCCCGCGCCCGGGAACCATTGTCACATATTACTTATGACATTTCTCACGCAAGAGGTGCAGTGATGTGAGTCATGCCCGTGCGGCGCGACGGATGCGGCGCTCGACGGTCTCTTCGGAGACTTCTTCGTTCTGCACGCCGTAGCCGTAGACGCCATAGCCATAGGAGTCGGGTCCCTTGGTGGGCAGCATGGTGACGACGATGCCGACCAGCCGGCTCCCGATGTGATCGAGTGCGCGGGTGGCTGCGGCCAGCTCGTTCTTCTTCGTGATTCCGGATGCCGCGGCGAGAATGGCGCCCCCGGTGAACTTGCTGATGACTGCGGCGTCGGTGACCAGGAGGAGCGGGGGAGCGTCGACGATCACGTAGTCGAATTCCGCCGTCAGCGCGCTGAGGACGGTCGACATCGCGCTCGAACCGAGCAGTTCGCTCGGGTTCGGCGGGATGCGGCCGGAGGGCAGAACGTACAACTGGCCGCGCCCCCACTTCTGCAGCACGTCGCTGAGCTGTGTACGCCCGATGAGCACATCCGTGAGCCCGACCGCGCCCTCGATGCCCATGTATTCGGCGACCTTGGGCATGCGCAGATCGCCGTCGATGAGCACGACCTTGGCGCCGGTCTCGGCGAGGCTGATGGCGAGGTTCGCAGCGGTGGTGCTCTTGCCTTCGCCGGGCACCGAACTGGTGATGACGTAGCTGCGAGGCTGATCGCCGATGTTGACGAACTGGAGGTTGGTCCGCAGGCTGCGGAACGACTCGGCGCGCGGGTTTCTCGGATCGGCGTGCACGATCAGGGGGCGCTTCTTCGCCGACGGGTCGTAGCTGACGGCGCCGAGAATCGGCTTGTCGGTGACGAGCTCGATGTCGTGCGAGCTGTGGATGCGGGTGTCGAGCACGCTGCGCAGAATCGCGGCGGCCACACCGATGGCGAGACCGATGAGCAGGCCGAGCACCACGTTGAGCACCACGTTCGGGCTCGACGGCCGCACCGGCGCCACGGCCGGCTGGATGGTCTGCACGTTCACGAGGCTCGCGCCGCCGACCGGCTTCTCCAGCTTGTTCGTGACGATGTACGAGGTGTTCTCGCCCACCGAGTTCGCGATCGCGGCCGCCCGTGCGGGGTCGTCGTCGGTGACGGTGATGTCGATGAGCACCGTGTTGAGCGGCGACTCCGCTGACACCTGTGCCGCCAGCTTGGTGGAGGTGGTGTCGAGTTTCAGGTCGTCGATGACCCGGTCGAGCACGCTCGCGCTGTTCACGACGCTGACGTAGCTGGTCACGGCCTGACGGGCGAAGCTCGTTCCCTGAACGAGATCGGTGGTCGCGGCGGCGTCACCCGCGCGAACCGAGACGTAGAGCTCGGTCGAGGCCTGGTACTTGGGAGTGACCGCGAGCGAGTATCCGGCTGCCACTGCGACGCCGAGAAGAGCGCAGACCGCGATGAGGATCCAGTTTTTGTGGAGAATCCTCAGATAGTCCCGCAGTTCCAACTTGCCTCCCCGAGTCAGCGCGCACGCCAGCGCTCCGCCAATCTGCGAGACGCATTGGCAATACTTGCATACTCGCCGAAAAGCGGCTCACGCACCGCGCGCCACCGTGCAGTCGGGTCGGAAAACGCCGTGTGGGGCGAAAGCGTTACGCGGTCTTCTGGAGCTCGACCAGATAGGTCACGTGGCAGCCGTCGCCGGCGCACTCGACGCACAGCAGAACCTCTTCGTCGCGCTGGACCGGGTCGGCTCCGGTTCCGTCGCACCGTTCGCAAATCAACACTGTCCTCATGCCGACGATTCTGCGCCGCACCCCCGACACCCGCGTCAGGTCTGCCGGGGTGTCGCGGATTGCCCTCGCCGCCTCCGGTGATCGTGTGAGAACGTTCAGAATGCGTGCGGGAGTTGTTCACCCTCCATTCTTCTTGCGCCGCTGGGCTGGTGCGGTTCTGTTCGGCACGAGATCGAGGAAGGCCCTCCACCCCATGACCAGCTCCCACATCCCCAGGCCTCGCCGCGTGCGCGCCTTGGCCGCCACGGCCCTCACCGCCGGCGTTCTCGCGGTCGGTGTGCTCGCGGCGCCCGCCGCCTACGCCGCCCAGTCCGACAACGGCGGTGCGGCGCGTGACCCGGGCGACTCGACCGCGGCCCTGCGCGCATCCATCGCGGACGGACCGGCCAAGAACGTCATCCTGCTCATCGGCGACGGGATGGGCGACAGCGAGATCACGGTCGCGCGCAACTACCAGTACGGCGCGGGCGGCAAGCTGCCCGGCATCGACGCCCTTCCGCTGACCGGCCAGTACACGACGTACTCCCTGTACAAGGACGGCGCCAACAAAGGAAAGCCCGACTACGTGCCCGACTCGGCGGCGACCGGCAGCGCGTGGTCGACAGGAACGAAGACGTACGACAACGCGATCTCCGTCGACATCGACGGCAAGCCGCAGGCCACTCTGCTCGAACTCGCCCGGGCGAACGGTCTGCGCACCGGCGACGTGAGCACGGCCGAGATCCAGGACGCGACGCCCGCCGTCGAGGTGGCCCATGTCGCTTCTCGCAGTTGTTACGGCCCGGAGACCGCGGCCTGCGGCGACGACGCGCTCGAGAAGGGCGGCCTCGGCTCGATCAGCGAGCAGCTGCTCGACGCCCGACCCGACGTGACTCTGGGAGGCGGGTCGACATCCTTCACCCAGAAGGCCAAGGCCGGCGCTTGGAAGGACAAGACGCTCTTCGACCAGGCGTCCGCTCGCGGCTACCAGGTCGTCGGTGACGCCGCGGGTCTCGGCGGAGTCACGAAGGCCGACCAGGACTCACCGCTGCTCGGCCTCTTCACCCCGGGCAACTTTCCGACCCGGTACGCGTCGACCACGGCGACCGTCGGGGGAGCGGATGCCGCGCCCGTGACGTGCACCCCGAATCCGGCCCGCCTCAGCACCGACCTCTCGCTGAAGGCGCTGACGAACAAGGCCATCTCGCTGCTCGACAAGCCGAGCGGTCCCGGCTTCTTCCTGCAGGTCGAGGGCGCGAGCATCGACAAGCGTGACCACTCGGCAGACGCCTGCGGCCAGATCGGCGAGACCGTCGACCTCGACGAGGCGGTTCGCGCCGCGCTCGACTTCGCGGAGAAGGACGGCAACACCCTCGTCATCGTCACGGCTGACCACGCCCACACCAGCCAGATCGTCGACAGCACGCCGCCGGCGACGCTGAGCACCGCGCTGACCACGGCCGACGGCACGGTCATGAAGGTGGCGTACGGCACGGCCGCCGCCGGTGGCTCGCAGCAGCACACCGGCACCCAGCTGCGCATCGCCGGTTACGGACCTGGCGCGGCGAACGTGGTGGGGCTCACCGACCAGAGCGACACGTTCTTCACGATCGCGAACGCGCTCAGCCTGCAGCGCGACGTGGCGGCACTCAGCGCCGGGGCGAAAGTGACCCTGCCCGACACCACCCTCGCGCCGGGCGAGCCCTTCGAGCTCACGCTCAAGGGGTTCAACGGCGACCGCCAGGTGACCGGTGTGATCGAGTCCGACCCGGTCGACCTCCCGCGCACGGATGTGCTGGGCGGCTCCGCCCGCATCGCCGGCACCGCGCCGACCGAGTTCGGCGCGCACACCATCACGATCACCGGGGCTCAGAGCGCCAAGCAGGTCGTGCTCGCCGTGACGGTGACCGCTGACGGCGAGCCCGCTGCCGGCGCCGGCACCGGCGGGGGCACGGGAACGGGCGCCGCCGGCGGCAGCGGTTCGGCCGCGTCGGCCGGGCTCGCCTCCACCGGCTCGGTCATCGCGCCGGTTCTGGTCGCGGGGCTGCTGCTCGCCCTCGTGGGATACCTGCTGGTGTCGCGCGCGCGTCGCCGCGCGGCCCGCATCCTGGTGGGCGAGGTCACGCACAGCTGACCGACCCGATCGATCGATGCCCCGGCCGCCGCGTGCGACCGGGGCATCGTGCCGCCGCGCGACGATCGTTCGGGAGAGGGGGATGCGCGTGGTACGACGGTCCGACGACATCCCGCCGCGCCGTCTCTAGCCTCGAAAGCATGCGACTGACTTACGACCCCGAACTCGATGTCGCCCATCTGCGCTTCGACACCGGCACCGACCCGCTGTCGGCCGAGCGTTCACCCGGCGGCACCCCGTTCGCCGGCTCCTACGTCGACCTCGAATACGACGCCGACGGCCACCTGATCGGCATCGAGGTGCTCGGCGCCCGGCAGATTCTGCGGCCCGAGGTGCTGGCCGCGGCCGAGCGCATATCACCCCGCGGTAGGGGGTCCGCCGGTACCGCCGGGTGACGCGGCAGAGCAGCCCCTCTTTCTAGCCTCGAGCAACAGTGCGGGACATTCCGCCTGCGAAACGAGAGGAGGGCAGCCGTGGACGTCGTCAACGACTTCATCGTGCAAGCAGCGTCATCCCCCTGGATCTACCTGGTCGTGCTGGGCGCCGTCTTCGTCGACGCCTTCTTCCCACCTGTTCCGAGCGAGTCGATCGTGATCGCCGCCGCCGTCGCCGGAGTGGCGGTGGGGCAGCCGAACGTCATGCTCGTCGTCGCCTTCGCCGCAGCGGGCGCGATCATCGGCGACAACGTCACCTTCGCGATCGGCCGCCTGGTCGGCACGGAGCGGTACCGGTGGATGTGGCGGCCGCGCGTGAAAGCCGCGCTCGGCTGGGCGAAGCGCGGTCTCGACCGCCGCGCAGCGGTGCTCCTGCTGACCGCCCGCTACGTTCCGGTCGGGCGCGTCGCCGTGAACCTCGTCGCCGGTGCGTCGGGCTTCTCACGGCCCAAGTTCTTCGGACTGTCCGTTCTCGCCGGGCTCAGCTGGGCGGCGTACTCCGTTACGGTGGGACTGCTCGCGGGTCAGCTCTTCGGCGGCAACGCCCTGCTGGGTATCGTCGTCGGAATCGCGATGGGCCTCGTGACGGGCGTGCTCGTCGACACGGCCATCAGGATCGTCGCCCGGCGCCGCGAACGCGGTCTCGTGGCGTGTGAGGTGAGGTAATGATGGATGCGACACTCGGGGCTCCCGCAGCCCGACAGCGACTCGACCCGGCACTCGTGCTGCTCTGGGGTCTCGGGGGCACGGCCGCCGTCGCCGTGCTCGCGGTGGCCTCGGCGCTCGGCTCGGCGATCTACGGCATCCCCGTCGTGCTCTCCCTGCTGTTCGCGCTCGGTCAGGCCGCAGCGATCCCGTTGGCGATCGTCTTCCCTCGAACGGCGATGGGTCTCTCCGTCGTCACTCTGGTCGCCTTCGCTGTGGCCTCGGCAAGCGACGGGCAGAGTCCGTGGCCGGTCGCCGTCACGTCGATGGTCGCGCAGTCGTGCGTCATCCTCATCGCGACCGTTCGCTCCGACTGGCGCACCGGCCTGATCGGCTGGGCGGCGGGTGTCGCGGGCGGCGTGATCGTCGGGCTCAGCACGCTCGGCTCTCCGGATGCGGGAGGAACGGCGCTCGCCGACTTGATCGTCTTCGCCTCGATCACCGCGGCTGTCCTCCTCGCGGCCCTGCTCGTCAGCCAGTGGCAGGCCGTTCGGCAGCAGTTGCAGCGCGAGCAGCAGACGTCGGCGTCGGAGCTCGCGCGCCGCGAGATCGCGGAAGAGCGCACCCGCATCGCCCGTGAACTGCACGACGTCGTCGCCCACGGCATGTCCGCCATTCAGGTTCAGGCGTCATCGGCGCGCTACCGCATCCCCTCGCTCAGTGACGAGGCGGCCGATGAATTCGACGACCTCGCGGCCACAGCCCGGAACGCGATGGGGGAGATGCGGCGGTTGCTCGGCGTGCTGCGCAGCGAAGACACCGTGATCGAGACGGCGCCGCAGCCGGGCCTGCCGGATGTTCCCGGCCTGGTCGAGCGAGCGGTGCGAGCCGGCGCCGTGGTGCGGCTGGAGAATCGCATCCCGCCGTCGGACAGCGCTGCCGTGGATTCCGCCCTGTCGCTCACCGTCTACCGCATCGTGCAGGAGTCGCTCAGCAACGTGGCCCGGCATTCCACGGGCGCGGAGACGCTCGTGATGATCGCCGAGGCCGACGGGTCGATCGACGTCGAGGTGCGCAACGAGGCGGCAGCGGGTCGACCCGCGTCGGCCCCGGCGCCAGACATGGGCGGGCACGGCATCCGCGGAATGCGGGAACGGGCCGCGCTGCTCGGGGGCACCCTCGAAGCCGGCCGCACCGACGACGGAGGCTTCGTCGTGCGGGCGTCGTTTCCGCTGAAGAAGAAGGGAAGCGCATGACGATCACCGTTCTGATCGCGGACGATCAGGCGATGGTTCGAGCCGGGTTCGCCGCGATCCTCGACGCGCAGAGCGACATCGAGGTCGTCGGGCAGGCGGCCGACGGCGCCGAGGCGGTCGAGGCGGCGCGACGCCTGCGCCCCGACCTCGTGCTGATGGATGTGCGGATGCCGATCATGAACGGCATCGACGCCACCCGCGAGCTGGTGCATCCGACCCGCGGAGAACCGCACACGCCGCTCGTGCTGGTGCTCACCACCTTCGACATCGACGACTACGTGCACGACGCGATCACCGCTGGAGCGAGCGGATTTCTGCTGAAGGACGCACTGCCGGAAGACCTCGTGCAGGCCGTGCGGATCGTCGCGGCCGGTGACGCGCTCCTCGCGCCGCGGGTCACGAAGCGCCTGCTCGAAAGGTTCGCGGCGCAACGCCCGCCGACCAACCGGCACGCGCTCACGCTCGCCGACCTCACCGAACGGGAGCGCGAGATCCTCGTGCTCATCGGCCGCGGGCGGTCGAACGGCGAGATCGCGGGCGACCTGTTCATCGCCGAGCAGACCGTGAAGACCCACGTGAGCCGGATCTTCATGAAACTCGGGTTGCGCGACAGGGTGCACGCGGTCATCCTCGCGTTCGACGCCGGTCTGGTCGAGCCCGCGGATTGACCCGTACCGCGGTAGGGGTCAGCCTCGCTCCACGGAGCGATGCCCGGGCCTGAGACACACTGAGACGCTCCTCGCGCACGGCCGGAACAGGCCGAGCGGAAGGAGCGTCTCGCATGTCCACCATCCTCGCGTCCCGCCCGGCGATCGGCTCGCCGGCACCGCCCGCCACCCAGGCCGCGCCGGTCACCCGCGGTCGTCGCGACGGCACCGTCGACATCGCCCGCGCGTGGTGTCTCGTCGTCGTCGTCGCGCTGCACGCCCTCATGGTGGGCGTGAGCGTCTCCGCCACGGGCCCGGTGCTGGCGAACGCTCTGGAGAGCTGGGCGTGGTTCGCTCCCGTCTCCTGGCTCGTGCAGATCATGCCGCTCTTCGTGGTCTTGGGCGGGTTCTCGAGCCACACGCAGTGGTCGCGGATGCGGTCGCGCGGCGTGCGGCCCGCCGACTACGTCGCCCAGCGCATGCATCGTCTGCTGCGGCCCGCCGCGGTGGCGGTGTCGGCGGTGGTCGTCGCGCTGGCGGCGCTGACCGTTGCCGGCGTTCCCGGTGGCCTGGTGGCGACGGCCGGGTTCAGGCTCAGCCAGCCGCTGTGGTTCTTGGGCGTCTACATCCTCTGCTCGGCGTTCGTCCCGCTGCTCGACGTCGCCCACCGCCGCGCGCCGGTGCTCGCCGTGATCGGGCTGGTGGCGGCGGTCATCGCTGTCGATGTCGTGCGCTCGGCCACCGGCGTCACCGCGATCGGGTTCGCGAACCTGCTGTTCGTCTGGGTGCTCATCCAGCAGCTGGGCTTCTGGCTCGCCGACGGCACGGTCGGCCGCCTCGGCCGGCGCGCCCTCGTCGGTCTCGCGACGCTCGCTCTCGCGACCCTGTTCGTGCTGGCGGCGACCGGGGTGTACTCGTTCGACATGCTCGCCAACCTCAACCCGCCGACCTTCGCCCTCGTGCTCCTCGGCGTCGCCCAGCTCGCCCTGTTCCAGCTGGCGCGACCGGCGCTCGGGCGCCTGCAGGGTGTGCGGGCGGTCTCGGCCGCCGTCGGTGCGATCAACGCCAGGGCCATGACCGTGTACCTCTGGCACATGCTCGTGCTGATCGCGCTCGCCGGAGCCATCCTCTTATCCGGGATGCGGCTGCCGGTGCCCCTGAGCGGCGACTGGTGGCTCACGCGACCACTTTGGCTGCTGGCGGTCGGAGCCGGTGTCGCGGCGGTGGTCGCGCTGGCCGGGCGGGTCGAGCTCGGCCGCCCGCGCGAGAGTGCTGGTTCCGGGACGGGCGGTGCGTTCGCGCCGTTCGCCGCCGCCGCGATCGGCGCGGCCGGCGTGCTGCTCCTCCTCGTCACCGGCTTGTCGCTCGCGGGTGGCATCCTGGGTGTCGCGCTGATCACCGGCGCTCTGAAGATTCTGCCGAGAGCATAACGGCGCCACGGGAAGGCGCGGATGCCGGCCGCTGAGCCTAGGCTGGCCCACACGTCGACGGTGAGGAGGGACCATGCTGCTGCGTCACGCGATCGGTGCCGTGCTCAGACGCCTGAGGCTCGAGCGGGGCAAGACGCTGCGCGAGCTCTCGGAATCGTCGAGGATCTCGCTGCCGTATCTGTCCGAAGTGGAACGCGGACGCAAGGAGGCATCGTCCGAGATCCTCGCCTCGCTCTGCCGGGTGCTCGACGTGACCGAACAGGAACTTCTCGCACGCGTCGCAGCCGAGTATGCGACGAGGGAGTTGGTGCTCGCCACGAGCGTGCACCCAGCGTTCGACGCGCCCCGCGTGCCCTCACAGGCCCCGCAACTGCTGGCGGCCTGACGGCGCCGGCCGATTTCGCCCAGCGCCGTTCGATGAGTATCCTTGTCGAGCGCCTTCGGTCAGCAGAATACTGGTGGTTGGAGCGCCACGGCGAGTTACCCAAGCGGCCAAAGGGATCTGACTGTAAATCAGACTGCTCAGCATTCGGGGGTTCGAATCCCTCACTCGCCACCCCAGTGAAGACAAGGGCTCCAGCGTGAAAGCTGGGGCCCTTTTCTCGCCTCTCCCGTGTCCGCCACCCTGCCGTTAGTACACGCTATGCTGTATCGTCGGGGCATGACGCTCACCGCTTCAGCAGCCACCGTCACCCACACTGCCGCGCTGGCCCGTTTCAGCCATGCCCTCTCCGATCCGACCCGGGTCGGCATCCTTCTCGCACTGCGTGAAGCGCCGGCGTTCCCGTCCGACCTCGCGGACGCACTGGGCGTCTCCCGTCAGGTGATGTCGAACCAGCTCGCCTGCCTTCGCGGATGCGGTCTCGTCGAGGCCATCCCCGAGGGGCGGCGCACCTGGTACCGGCTCGCCGACGGCCACATCGCCCCCGCCCTGAACGAACTGCTGCGGGTCACCCTGTTCGTCGAGCCGGGATGCTGCGCCGGCGAAGAGTGCCGCTGCGCGTGAGCACCACTGCTGCGGCCACCCGCGCCGCTGTGCTGCGGCGACGCATCCGCTGGATCGTCGCCGCCACGATCGGCTACAACCTCATCGAAGCCGTCGTTGCGATCGCAGCAGGCAGCGTGGCGTCGTCTGCCGCTCTCGTCGGATTCGGTCTGGACTCCACGATCGAGGTGCTCTCCGCCGGGGCAGTGGCTTGGCAGTTCACTCGACGCGACCCCGAGCGTTGGGAGAAGCCCACCCTCCGCGTGATCGCCGTCGCGTTCTTCGCTCTCGCCGCTTACGTCGTCGTCAGTTCACTGCTGACTTTGCTCGCGCGCGTCGAGGCTCATCATTCACCCGTCGGGATCGCACTCACCGCCGTGAGTGTCGTGATCATGCCGTTCCTTTCCCTCGCGGAACGACGCGCCGGCCGCGAACTCGGCTCGGCCACCGCCGTCGCCGACTCGATGCAGACGCTGATCTGCGCCTACCTCTCGGCCGCCGTTCTCATCGGCCTGCTGCTGAACACCCTGTTCGGCTGGTGGTGGGCCGACCCCATCGCTGGGCTGGTCATCGCCGTTCTCGCCGTCCGGGAGGGCATCGAAGCGTGGAAGGGTGACGCCTGCGCGACGTCTGTCGGCATGCTGCTCGAGGAGGAAGACGCATCCACCCCTCAGGTCTGAGAGGCTGGTTGCATGCCTGCCAACGCCGAACTGCTCGAGATCGCCCTCACAATCGCCCACCGAGCCGCCGACCTTGCCCGGCAGCGCCGGGACGAGGGAGTGGAGGTCGCGGCGTCGAAGTCGTCGCTGAGCGACATCGTGACGCGGGCCGATCGGGAGGCGGAAGACCTCATCCGCGACGCCATCGCCGCTGCGCGACCCGACGACGGCTTCTACGGCGAAGAGTCCGGCGGCGCCGAGGGCACGAGCGGACTCACCTGGGTGGTCGACCCGATCGACGGAACCGTCAACTACTTCTACGGGATTCCGGCATACGCGGTCAGCGTCGCAGTCGTGGAGGGAGACCCCGACCCCCGCACCTGGCGAGCGTTGGCCGGCGCCGTGGTGAACCCGGCGATCGGTGAGACGTTCACCGCGTCGGCCGGTGGCGGCGCCGAACTGAACGGTAAAGCCTTGCAGGTGAAGCAGGGCACCGACCTGGCGCTCGCGCTGGTGGGCACGGGTTTCGGCTACGACGCCGAACGGCGGGTGCAGCAGGCGACCATCCTTGCCGACCTCATCGGCAAGGTGCGCGACATCCGGCGCATCGGAGCGGCATCCCTCGACCTCTGCTCGGTGGCGGCCGGGCGCCTCGACGCGTACTACGAGCGCGGGCTCAACCCGTGGGATCACGCGGCGGGCGCACTGATCGCTCGCGAGGCGGGCGCCCAGGTGGGCGCATTGGCCGGAACTCGGGAGAGCGCAGACCTGCTCATCGCGGCCGAGCCCGGCCTGTACGCGCAGCTCGAGCCGCTGCTGCGGCCGCATTTCTCGGTCGCCGGCTAGGGCTGAAACGGGCGACCCATACAAATTCATGTATTTCGGTGACGGGGTTGGTAATCGTTTATGAATTCGTTACATTGGATGAGCGCTCGGCCCCGGCCGTGACGCCCCCGCCTCACGAGAAGAAATCGAAAGCCGACTCGACCGTTGACTCCCGACCACCAGAACCTCGACGCTGCGACGTCGACAGGCTCGGTGGACCCTGAGGGATCCGGCACAGCAGGCGCATCGCAACCCATGACGAGGCGCGAACTGCGCGAGCGTGAGCGGGCTGCCGCGGCTGCCGCAACTGCCGCTGCTGTCACGGCGCCGGCGGATGCCGTGCCCCCGCGGATCGCGCGTACCGCGCAGACCCCACGGCTGACCACGGTGGCGCGGACGTCCGCGCCCCAGCGCCGCACGCACAAGGCGGCGTTCTCGCGCGGCTTCAGCGTGCTCGCGATGACCTTCGCCGCGACGATCGCGGTCGCGACGTCGGTGCCCGCGATGGCGCTGCTCACGAAAGACGACGTGCAGGCGCAGGCGATCCAGGCCCAGACCTCGCGAAGTGCGCAAGGTGTGGCCCAAGAACTGGTCTCCCAGCCGGGCAGCACCGTCGCGTCCATCACGCGCGACGGCACCGAGGTCACCTCGGCCGAGCAGGTTGTCGCGCTCAGCCACATGCGCATCGCGGACACCTTCACGAACAACCCGCGTGCCGCCGTGCAGTGGCCTTTCCCGGTCGGCGTCCCCATCTCCGACTACTACGGCGCCCGCTCGGCGCCCACCGAGGGTGCGTCGACCAACCACCTCGGTGTGGACTTCGCGCCCGGATCAGGCGTTCCCATCCAGATCATCGCCGACGGTGTGGTTCGGGAGGTCGTGAACAGCGACAACGGCGGATGCGGCGTGAACGTCACCATCGACCACATGATCGCGGGCGCTCTCGTGTCGAGCAAGTACTGCCACATGGCGCCGGGCTCGGTGCGGGTGGCTGTCGGTCAGCAGGTGAAAGTGGCCGACATCGTGGGACTCGTCGGCAACACCGGCGTCTCCACGGGCGCGCACCTGCACTTGGAGATCCTGCTGAACGGCACCGAGCACACGGATCCGCTCGCCTGGCTCAAAACCAACGCCCGCTGACGCGCCCGCCCGCTGACGCGCCCGCTGAACGCAGACGAGGGGCGCCTTCTTGCGGCCTACGGATGTCCGCAGCTCGCAAGAAGGCGCCCCTCGGCGCCCGGGCGCCCCGGTCCTAGCTTGCCAGCCAGACGGTGACGTCTTGCGGGATGACGTCGCCGGTGAGCGGTGCGCTGGAGAGCAGCACCTCGCCGGCGGGAAGCTCGACCGGCGCAGCGCCGATGTTGGCGACGACCGTCACATTCCCGTTGCGGAATGCGAGCACGTCGTCACCGAGCGACAGCCACTCGAGCGTGCCGAAGGCGAGGTCGTTCGCCTCGCGCGCGGCCAGCGCATCCTGGTACATCGTCAGGGTCGAGCCGGGAACGCCCTGCTGCAGGTCGCGCGCATACCGAGCCCAGGATGCGGGTTGCGGCAACCAGCTCGCGGCGTCGGGCCCGAAGCCGTACGAGGCGGCGTCCGCCTCCCACGGGATGGGGACGCGGCAGCCGTCGCGCCCGTAGCGCTCGCCGTTCGTGCGGAACCACGTCGGGTCTTGACGTGCGGCGTCGGGAAGGTCGATCGCCTCGGGAAGGCCGAGCTCCTCGCCCTGGTAGAGGTAGGCGGAACCGGGGAGGGCAAGCATCAGCGCGGTGGCCGCGCGGGCGCGGTGCAGGGCGAAGGCCGGGTCGGGGAGACCGGTGGACTTCGGTCCGATGCCGTGGCCCTGCAGGTTCTCTCCTTCGAGCGCGAGCCGCGTGGCGTGGCGGACGACGTCGTGGTTCGACAACACCCAGGTGCTGGGAGCGCCGACGCTGCCGAACACCGAGATCGAGCGGTCGATCACGTGACGCAGAGCCTCGGCGTTCCACGGCGTCTCCAGGTAGCCGAAGTTGAACGTCTGCTGCATCTCGTCGGGTCGCACCCAGAGAGCGAGCTTCTCGAGCGGCTCCACCCAGGCCTCGCCGCAGAGCACGCGATCGCCCTCGTACTCGTCGAGCACCTTGTGCCAGTCGCGGTAGATGGCGTGCACGCCGTCTTGCGCCCAGTAGGGCGGGGTCGGCGGCTCGCCGGCCGCGTGGCCGCCGATCTCGGGCTCGAGCGCCACTCCGCCGCCCATGCTGCCGGCGTGCTCCGGCGGCGTGTAGTCGGGCAGGCCTGCCTCTTTGATCATGCCGTGGGCGACATCGACGCGGAATCCGTCGACGCCACGGTCGAGCCAGAAGCGCAGGATGCCGCGGAACTGCTCCCAGACCCACGGGTTCTCCCAGTTGAGGTCGGGCTGTGACGTGTCGAACAGGTGCAGGTACCACTGGCCGGGGGTGCCGTCGGCTTCGGTCAAGCGCGTCCAGGCGGCTCCGCCGAAGATGGACTCCCAGTTGTTCGGCGGGAGCTCCCCGTTCTCGCCCTTGCCGTCGCGGAAGATGTACCGGTCGCGCTCGGGGCTTCCGGGAGCCGCGGCGATGGCGGCCTGGAACCAGGCGTGGTCGCTCGACGTGTGGTTGGGCACCAGGTCGATGATGACCCGCAGGCCGAGACCGTGCGCTTCGCTCAGCATGGCGTCGAAGTCGGCGAGTGTTCCGAAGAGCGGGTCGACGTCGCGGTAGTCGGCGACGTCGTAGCCCGCGTCGCGCTGCGGGGAGGTCTGGAACGGCGAGAGCCAGACGGCATCCACACCGAGATCGCGCAGCGAAGGAAGCCGCCGGGTGATGCCCGGCAGGTCGCCGATGCCGTCGCCGTCGGAGTCGGCGAACGAGCGGGGGTAGACCTGGTAGATGACGGCGGAGCGCCACCATTCGCGACGGGGAAGGCTCTCGGAGAGGGCGGGCGCCGTGGCTGCACGCCCCGGAACGATCGGGGAGTCGGTTGTAGAGATTGTCGTCACCTAAGTCTCGAAGGGAGGGAACGGTTAGACAATAGCCGCGCCCCTTCGGGGTTGACCAAATCGAAGCACAACGTTTACACAGCATCTACCGGCCGGGCGGTGGCCGCTCAGCGCGCCCAGTGCGCGGGGCGCACGACGGTCGACGGGAGCCGCGTGCGGGCATCCCCTCGCGCCGCGTTCATCTGCAGTTGGGTCACGTAGATGGCGGTGGCCAAGTTCGCACCCGCCAGGTCGGCATCGCGCAGGTCGGCGCCGATGAGGTCGGCTCCCGAGAGGTCGGCGTCGCTGAGGTCTGCCGCGATGAGAAGCGCGCCTCGCAGTTCGGCGCCGCGAAGGTCTTGTCCGTGGAGGTCGGCGCCGAGCAGGTCTGCGCCGGGACCGACCCGTTTCGACCGCTTGCCTCGCGGGTGCTGCGGCTGTGCGCTCCGAACCAAGCGGCTCGCCTCGCGCAGCAGCTCCGCGACCGGTGCCCGCACCGCGTCGAGGTCGAGGTCGAGGATGCTCTGCGCCGACGACTCGGTGAGCGCTTCGACCTCGGCCTCCGCGCGCTCCAGTTCGGGGCGGAGGGATGCTGCGCCGGGCATCCGGATGGCCTCGTCCAGATACCGCAGAAGCTCGTGCAGCTGCCGCATGATCGGAAACACGGCGAACATCTCCGACCGGGTCTGAGGCGCTTCGACCCAGCTCTTTCCGGAGTAGGTCGTCTGCGAGACCTTCTGGCCGGCGCCGTGGCAGTCGAACACCGTGCACCCGGCGAACCCGCGCTCGCGGAGCTCAGGGTGGATCGTGCAGCGGAAGCCGTCGTCGAGGTTCACGCACGGGTCGCCGGCGCTCTTGTCGAACGCGAAATCGGAGGACCGGGCGAAAGCGAGCGCGACGCAGCACAGCCCGAAACAGTCGGCGCAGTTCGCCAGCAGGTCGGGACGAGCTCCGCGGTCGATCGTCGTCATCCTTCCAGGGTATGCGTTACCGAATGTCACGCGCGGGAATGATGGGGCCGGGGGAGGCGGTTAGCGTGAGTGGACGACTTCACGCAACGGCTTCATCGAAGGAGACATACATGACCGCACCCCGCCGCACCATCGGAGGTTCCGACCTCTCCGTCTATCCGCTGTCGCTCGGTGGCAACGTCTTCGGTTGGACGGCCGACCGCGACACATCGTTCGCCGTGCTCGACGGCTACACGCGCGCGGGCGGCAACTTCGTCGACACGGCCGACGGATACTCGGCGTGGGTGCCGGGCAACACGGGCGGTGACTCGGAGCGCATCATCGGCGAATGGTTCGACGCCCGCGGCAACCGCGACGACGTCGTGCTCGCCACCAAGGTCAGCCAGCACCCCGACTTCAAGGGACTGGCCGCGGCCAACATCGTGAAGGCGGCGGATGCGTCGCTCCAGCGGTTGCAGAGCGAGTACATCGACCTCTACTACGCCCACTTCGACGACGAGACGGTTCCCCTCGAAGAGACGGTCGCCGCGCTCTCCGGCCTGGTCGACGCCGGCAAGGTGCGGTACATCGGCATCTCGAACTACTCGCCGGAGCGCATCCGCGAGTGGTTCCGCATCACGGAGGCCGAGGGGCTGCACCGCGCCGTAGCCCTGCAGCCGCACTACAACCTGGTCGAGCGCGGTTTCGAGGATTCGTATCGAGCGATCGCCGAGCAGGAGAACCTCGGCGTCGTGCCGTATTTCGCCCTCGCGGCGGGCTTCCTCACCGGCAAGTACCGCGACGGCGTTCAGGTCGACAGCGCCCGTGCCGCCGGCGCCTCGAAGTATCTCGACGACCGGGGGCGGTCCGTTCTCTCCGCCCTCGATGACGTGGCGGCAGCGCAGGGAACGTCCATCGCATCCGTCGCTCTGGCGTGGCTCGCGGCACAGCCCACCGTCGTCGCGCCGATCGCCAGTGCGCGCACGCTCGAGCAGCTTCCCGACCTCATTGCGTCGGTCGGACTGGAACTGACCTCGTCGGAGCTCGAAGCGCTCGACGCGGCGTCGGAGGAGGCCGAAGCGGCCTGACCCGCGCCTGCGTTCGGTGGTACGGAGGAGGGCCGCGCGGATGGTATTCTCTTACGGTTGCCAAAAACGTGCGGCGTTTCGCCGAATCGCAGGCTACGCCCCCTTAGCTCATTGGTAGAGCACTTCCTTGGTAAGGAAGAGGTAGTGGGTCCGATTCCCACAGGGGGCTCCGTCCTCCCGGTGTGAACCACCGTGGAAGACTGCGGCGGGGTAGCTCAGGTGGTTAGAGCACACGGCTCATAATCGTGGTGTCGCGGGTTCAAGTCCCGCTCCCGCTACTAAACCCCCAGGATCTCGCCATTCTGGGGGTTTTTTCCTGCCTCTGAGCGGGCTCATTCAGGTGAGTCCTCGTGGCTGCTCGCGATGTGCGCTAGCAGGGTTGGGCGCCCGTCGAGGGGTTCGATCGCACTGGCGGCGGGCTCAGAGTTCGTATGAGTGTGGGTAGCAGTGGTCGTGCTCCGGTCCATCATCAGGGCGGCGCGGTTCTGGCGTGCGAACGCCGGCTTGACGGGTGTGGACACGATGGCGAGGGCCCGTAGGAGTGGTCGCGGCAGGTGGCGGAGTGGGCCGTTCCAGTGGCGCGCTTCCTGAAGTGCTTGGGCGAGCTGGTTCATGGTGATCAGTTCTCCGGTGACCTCCAGGATCCTCCCTCGCAAACGACGGTCGCTGACCGCCCGGCTGACGAGGTCGGCGACGTCGTCGGCGGAGGTGAAGGGAATCGGCTGGTCACCTCGGCCGAATATGACGGGTCGCCCCGTGGAGCCGGCTGTTTCGGTGAGAATCGCCAGCCAGGTCTCGATGTAGGCGGGGGCTCTCACGATCGTCCAGGGTGCGCTGTTCGCCTGCGCGTACTGCTCCGCCGCGTATTTGGCGCGGAAGAGGTCGAGAGGGTGATCCGGTGCGGCGCCGCTCACGGATACGAGCACGAAACGCGCCCCGGTCGCCGCGGCAGCATCGATGAGGTTGGCGTTTCCTCGTTGATCCACCTCGGCTGGGCCGGCGCCGCGACCGCCGAGGAAGCCGTGCACGGCGGAGATGACGACGTCGGCACCGGCGACGGCAGCATCTAACCCCTTCCGGCGCCTCACATCCATGCTGATCACGCCGACGTCGGACCCGAGCACCGAGCGAGCGCGGTCGACGTCCCTCACCAGGACGACAATGCGTTCGCCGCGTCCCTGAAGCCGGGTGACGATCAGTCGGCCAAGGAGCCCACTGCCGCCGGCTACGACGATCATGGTGTTTCACCCGCGTGCACGTGAGCCTGCACGGCCTCGTCCACTGTCGACTCCGATTCGTCGACCGGTTCGAGGTAGAAACGAGCTGAGACCGCGCGCTCTCCCTCGAGCCTGAAGATGATCACTCCGCGCATCCGATGAAGGGTGCCGTCGAGACGTGTGCCGCTCATCTCCCACTCGGACCAAACGTCGCTGCCGTCGACTGCCTGGCTGACGATTGCGGCCGTGATGTCCGGCACGAAGGTGAAGATCCGGCTCCAATTGCTGCGCACCTGAACGGCGCCTGAGAAGCTACGGCCGGGATGCGCGGGTGTCTCGTTGCGGTAGTCGGCCGCGAAGCAGTCCACGAGCGCTTCGAGATCGTGATCGTTCGTCGCGCGCTGAAGGCGCTGGAGGAACGGAAGTGCAGCTCTGGACATCTCTGCCTCGATTTTGTTACAGTCGTCTGTAACCATTTACTTGAGTATGGAGCGCGGAATGACGGGCGTCAAGCGGCAGTATGACGGCGAGGCCCGGCGCGCACGAGCCGAGCAGGTGCGGGTGCAGATCCTCGAGCGTGCCAGGGAGATGCTTCTGCGCGACGGATATGCCGGCCTCACCATTCCCGCGGTGGCTCGTGCCTGCGGCGTCTCGGCGGAATCGGTGTACAAGCGGTTCGCGGGTCGAGCGGCACTGACTCGCGCGGTCGTCGAGGAGGCGTTGCACGGGCTCGGCCCGGTGGCGGCCGAAAGTCGCTCGGACGCCCTGCCCGCGGACGATCTCCCCAAGCTGGTGGACGGGTGGGGGCGTCTCACGGCCGAACTCGCGCCACGGGTGGCGCCGATTCTTCTGCTGCTCGAGAACGCGGCAAGCCATGATGCCGAACTCGCAGAGCTTTCTCGCGGGCTGAGCGACGATCGCCGAGCCAGGATGAGGGAGAACGCGCTCCGCCTCTCGCGCGCAGGGCACCTGCCCGCTGCCTTTTCCACCGAGCACGCGACCGACGTCCTCCTCACCTACAGTTCTCCCCAGCTGTACGACATGCTTGTCGTCCGCAGCGGGTGGAACCTCGCGGAGTACGCCAGGTTCGTCAGTGTCGGAATCGCGGCTCACTTGTCCGCGGTACAGCAATGACTGGCTTCAGACCTTGAGGCCGTGCCGCCTTCGTTCGACGCTAGCTTTTGTACGACCTACGGGCGGACTTCGACGCTTACCGGAACATCGCGCACGACAGACTTCGCCAAGCTCTCGTACATCTAGACTCGCGAAGCTCCCTCGACCGGTGCTCAGGCTCGCGATAGGGCAGGGGTTCCGCTGGTCCATCACAAGCGGCAGCTGAGGATCGCTGTCGGACGGCTGGATATTGGCGCGCCGGTGGGGGCGTCATATGGGTGGACGGGGCGCCGGCGTTACGGGTGCGGAACCATCGTGAAGCGGGCTCCGAGCTCGGCTATGCGGTTGGCGCGGTGCTCAGAACGCATGCGGCCGGCGCGTTCGAGCAGGCTGATGCCGTGCAATGCTCCCCAGAGCACTTCCGTTGCCGAGCCGTCGCCGTCGTCAGCGATCGCATCCGAGAGCACGTCGAAGGCTGCACGGAGGTTCGGGTCGGTGTCTTCGCTGGCGAACCGGGTGTCGATCGGCTGCTGGAACATGGCTTCGTAGACAGCCGGATGCTCGGTGCCGAAGTCGAGGTAGGCGATCGCAACGGCCTCGATCCCACGCCGCCCTCGTTCGCCATGGAGCGCTGCGCGACAGTTCTGCGTCAGCTCGACGAAGCCCTCCATCGCGAGGGTCAGCATGATCTCCGACTTGCCTCCGGGGAAGTGGCTGTAGAGCACCGGCTGGGTGTACCCGATGGCTTCCGCGAGGTGCCGGGTCGTCACAGCCGCCCACCCGTCGGCGTCGGCCCGCTCCTTCGCTGCAGCGAGGATGCGGCGGCGTCGCTCCTCGGTGCGCTGCCGGCGTGGCGTCTGATCTGGCATCGGTCCTCCTCTTGCGATCCTGTCCGTCGCCCCCTACGGTAGCACTGCTAGCGTTTCTAGTGACGCTAGATTCTGAAAGGAAGATGCAGTGATCTCCGTTCTCGCCATCATCACAACGACCGTCGTCGGCCTCATGGTCGGCGTCGAGTTCTCGGTCGCCTTCGTGATCAATCCGATCGTGTCGCGCCTCCCTGTCGGCGCCTCCCTGACCGCACGAGCGCATGGGGGTCGAATGCTCGGCCGCGTGATGCCGTTCTGGTACTTCGGCTCCCTGATCCTTACCGCGGCCCTCGCCGTGGCGCAGTGGGGCACGACGACCGCCGTCGCGGCCGTCGTCGCGGCAGCCCTGCTGGCCGTGACCGTCGTGATGTCCGTCGCTCTGCTGGTGCCGATCAACAATCGCTCGAAATCGTGGACCGCGGACGACCACCCTCAGGATTGGAGGGAGCAGCACCAGCGCTGGGACCGGCTGCACTACGTGCGCGTCGCGATCCTCGTGGCCGCCTTCGTCCTCGTCGCCGTCGCGGTCACGGCCCTCTGAGGCGAACCGACGACACAGGAGCCTGAACCCGGCGCCATCACTCGCCGGGATCGGGTTCGTGCCTGGATCCGTGCTCGGACTCGTGCTCGGCCTTGGGGTAGTTGCCCGCCCGCTGGTGCGTGGTGCGGACGAGGGGAGGCTCGCCGTCCCGCTCCGCGCCGATGTATGTTCCGGCTACATCGGCTTCAGGTCCGACGCCCCCGCGCTCGGTGTACTGTCCGTGGACTTCGCGCGGCTCGGGCGTCTCAGGGTCTGCCTGCGTGTAGCGGCCCTCGAGCCGGTCGCGTTCGTTTTCCTGCGCCATGGTCACCGCCTCCTCTTTGATTGCGATAGCGCAATTATCTCACGATTCCTGCCGCTCGGCGTGGGGATATAGGAGCGATTCGGGGTAGAAAGGACAGATGAGCGAAGACGAGCAGGTCGAGGCCGCCTTGGGCGCCGCCGACGTCCTCATGCGCGTCGCCGCCCGCTCTGTCATGGAGGTGGAGGACATCGTCACCTCGCCGCAGCTGCGGATCCTGGTCCTCATCGCGCGGCGCGGACCCCGCACGGCGGGCGATGTCGCCGCTGAACTCGAGGTGCATGCCTCCAACGCAACGCGCCTCAGCGACAAGCTCGTCCAGGCCGGACTCGTCGAGCGCCGCGAGGATCCGGAAGACCGCCGTTATGTCTGGCTCACTCTGACAAGTGCGGGCCGGCAGCTGGTGGAGCGCGTGATCGGCCACCGACGGCAGGCGATCGCCGAGGTACTGGCGGCGATGCCTCCGTCCGAGCGCGCCGCCGCCTCCCGAGCCTTCAGCGCGTTCTCTCGCGCCGCCAGCGCCGACCCCGACGACGACGGGCGCTTCACCCTCCTGCAGCCGGGATAGCGCATCCGCGTGAGTACTGCGCGCTGGTGCCGCGCCAGTCGGCTGCGATACCCCACGGTGGTTAGTGCACGTCGTCGCGAGCCATCGCAATCGCTGCGGCGATGTCGGCGGTCGTCGTCAGCCCTTGCCCCTCGGCCGAGAGTACGAACGTCGAGTCCTGCGGCCGTGCGTTGTCGACGCGGCTCTCCACGATATGAATCCATTGATAAGCCCGGAGCTCTGCGCGACCGGCGGAGCGCAACTCCATCGGTGTCGTGCCGTCCATCCCGAGGACATTGTGCATTCGGGGCGACGTCGCGTTCCGATGGCGCCCGTCGTCGAACAACGATCGTCGAGACATGCATCCGACCGAGCGTGAGTGCCGCTTGTGGACCGGCAGGCCCGCCTCCAACGACCGCCGCCTGAAAATTGTCCACCAAGTTATCTTGCTCCCACTTGCGAACTCGCCCGATGCCTAGAAAGAGCCGATGCCCTTGCCGATCAGTACCACTCCGATCACCAGAAGCAGAACGGCCATGACGGTCGCGTTGTTGTGGACGAGCCATTTGCGGAGCGATTCGAGTGGGCCGGCCATTTTGGAGGACGCGGCCAGGAACGCGACCACGGGGACGGCGACGGTGGAGGCCGCGATGATGGTGAAGATCACGATGGACAGGATGCTCTCGCCGACGGCGAGGCCGCCGGAGCCGATCGCGACGCCGGCTGCGACGCCCATGAGCAGGTTCTTCGGGTTCAACCCGGACAGCAGGAATCCGAGTACGAGGCCCCGGGCGGCGGTCATGGTGTCGATGGCGGCCATCCACTTGGGCAGGGTCGGTTCCGTGTCGCCCTGGGGGCGGGACCGCCATTGGCGCACGGCGAGCAGGAGCAGTAGCACGCCGAGGATGATTTTGATGACGCCGGCAATGGGCTTGGAGTCGTCGTCGCCTTGTGGGATCACGGAGGCCAGCAGCGTGAAGACCACGACGGCCACGATGATTCCGAGGAGCCAGCCGAGGAGGAAGCCGAGGCTGGTGCCTTTGGCTTTCGGGGAGAGGAGCATGAGGATTGCGGCGATGATCGGGATGGGGCTTATTGCGATGCCGAGTGCGAGGGGCAGGATTTCTCCGATGACGGAACCCATGGTGTTCTCCTAGTCGGTCGCTTCAGGCCGGGCGAGAGCGGCGAGCGCTGCCCGGTTGGTTGGGTAGATGGTCTCGTCGGTGACGAGATCGAGGGCGCGCATCCGGTCGATGATCTGGCGTCGCGGGCGAGTGTAGGCCAACGACACCGATCGGTCGGAGAGCCACGTCTTCAGCGAATCAAAGGCCTCCGCGCCGGTGACGTCAATGTCGGTGACCGCCTCGAGGTCGAGCACGACGTGGTGGACGCCCGGCGTGGTCGAGACGGCGCGTTTCACCGCGTCGGAGAACACGGAGCCGTTCGCGAAGAAGAGTGGAGCGGCCATCCGGATGACCAGGACGCCCGGGGCGGTCGCGGTGCCGGCTGGGGCTGGGTCTAGCAGTGACGAGCCCGGCTCGCCGTCGGCAGCGAGCACGTCGATGGCGGGGGTGGAGGCGCGTTTTGCGAGGTTGATGAGTGCGAGCACGAACGCGATGACGATGCCGGGGATGGCCCCGATGAACAGGGTGGCGAGGAAGCAGACGGCGCCGATGATGAACTCGAAGCGGTCCTGCTTCCAGAGCAACCGGAAGTCGCGGATGCCGAGCAGCGGCAGGATGGCGATGCCGACGATCGCCCCGATGGCTGGCGATGGGATGTGCTCGAGCAGGGCGGTGCCGAAGAGGAGGAGTAGCAGGGTGCCGACCGCGGCGACGACGGTAGGCCACTGGGTGCGGGAACCGGCTTGGTCCATGGCGGCGGTGCGGGAGGTGGACGATCCGACCGCGAAGCCTCCGGTCGCGCCCGCGGCGACGTTCGCGGCCCCGAACGCGAACAGGTCGCGGTTGGGGCTTGTGCTGTAGCCGCGCTTCTCGCCGTAGCTGCGGGCCACGAGCAGCCCTTCGGCCATCGTCACCATGGTGAGAGCGATCGCCGAGGGGATGAGGGCGAGCCAGGTTGCCCATGGGAGCACGGGCCAGGTGAGGGTGGGCGGCCCGGCGTCGACCGGGCCGAGCACGGCCACGCCCTGCTGCTCCAGGCCCGTGGTTACGACCACGACGGTGGCGGCGATGAGCACGATGAGCGCCCACGGCACAGCCCGAGCGAGGCGGCGGCCGATCACGAGCACGGCGACAGCTGTGGCGGCGATCAGCACCGACCATCCGTTGAGAGTCGGCAGGCCGGTGACGAGACCGGCGACCTTGTCGACGAACTCGCCACCGGAGTCGATCTTCACGCCGAGCATTTTGGCCAGCTGGCTGATCAGGATGTCGAGCGCGAGGCCGCCGACGAAACCGATGAGGATGGGCTTGGAGAGGAAGTTGGCGAGGAACCCGAGCTTGAAGACCGCCGCGAGGGCGAACAGCACCCCGCAGATGATGGCCTGAGCGAACGCCATCGTCAGGTAGCCGGCGCTGCCCGCGACGGCGAGCCCACCGAGCGAGGACGCCACGAGGGCGGCCGCCGCCGCGTCGGGTGAGGCGACGAGCTGTCGTGACGACACCAGCAGGGCGTACACGATCGCGGGCACCACGAGCGCGTAAAGCCCCGCCGTCGGAGGCAGGCCCGCGATCTGGGCGTAGCCGATGTTCAACGGGACGGCGATCGCGAGCAGGGTGACACCGGCGATCGTCTCAGTCGCCGCGTTCCGCCAGGTCAATCCGGCTAAGGGTCGCTGCATATGGTGACGTCCCCCTTGAAATCGGCCATGGGCCCAACCCGAGGGCACCCCGTGCGGGTGCTTCATTGTCACCTACACGGCACCGTTCTGTCATTCACCAATTGGCAGTAGCGATGTTTGCGGCTGACGCCTATGGTCGAGTCAGACGCAGCCCCGCCGGGGGCGTGCAGTCGATTGGGGAGCCGGAAGAGCCCCGGTTCGCAGGAGCAGGACTTCACGACTTGGGGGATTCATGAGGACCATCGAAACCGACTCCGCGCAGATCACGCAAGCGTACCTCTACGGGTTTCCTCTCGTGTTCAACCTCGACCAGGTCACCCGGTACGTCACGGAGGGTGTGGGGGCGAACCCCGCCGCTCCGTTCAACACGTTCAGCCACGCCCGCACGCTGGCCGGCCCCGCCGACACGTTCGTGACGATCAACAACGACACCGTGTACTCGATGGCGCAGCTCGACCTCAGCGTCGGCCCCGTCGCCCTGCATGTGCCCGACACCGACGGCCGGTACTACGTGCTGCAGTTCGTGGATGCGTGGACCGACAACTTCGCCTACGTCGGCCACCGCGCCACCGGCACCGGCGAGGGCGACTTCCTGCTCGTCCCGCCCGCCTGGGCCGGCACCGCGGATTCCGGGGCCACGGTGATCAGATTCCCCACACTGGTGGCCTCGATCGTCGGCAGGTGGGCGGTCGCCTCCGACGATGAGCTGCCCATCGTGCACGCCCTCCAAGACGCCACCACCTTGACACCCATCGATCCCGATGCCGTTCCGGCCGGCCTCGCCGCACCGGATGCCGAAGTTCCAGAAGAGCTGCGGTTCCTCGAGAAGCTGCGCATCTGGTCGCAGCAGTTCCCGCCCGCAGGCCGTGACAAGCCGCTTCAGGAAAGCTTCGCTCCGCTTGGCCTGACAACCGAAGGCCCATCCCCGTACGCTGGGCTCCCCGCCGACACCGTTACCGCTCTGGCCGGTGGGCTTGAGCACGCGAAGGAGGCCCTTCACACCGCGCTCGTGTCGGGTCATTCGCCGGAGGTCAACGGGTGGAAGCTCGTGTTCCATGCGTTCGACTACAACTTGGACTTCTTCGAAGTCGGCGCTCTCGACGACGACCAGTTCAAGATCGCCGACCCCAAGCTGCGGATCATTGAACGGGCTGCGGCGGCGATCGGCGGGCTGTGGGGCAACCACCCCTACGAGGCCGCCTACATCGTGACCTACCTCGACGATCAGCACGAGCAACTCACCGGGTCCCGCACCTACACACTGCGGCTGCACCCGACACCGCCGGTGAAGGCCTTCTGGTCGCTCACGATGTACTCGGTGCCCGACTTCTATCTCGTCGAGAACCCCATCGGCCGGTACTCCATCGGCGACCGCACCCAAGGAGTCGTGCTCGACGACGATGGTGCGCTCACGATCACCATCAGCCACACGCAACCCACCGACTCGAAAGCGGCCGCCAACTGGCTGCCCAGTCCCGCCGGCGACTTCCGTCCCGTGATGCGCATGTACGAGCCCGACGCATCCGTCCTGGATCAGAGCTACGTGTTCCCCGCAATCACCCGCATCGAGAGTTGACAAGGACCGATCATGACCGACCTCACAGCCCTGGCCGCCGATGCGTTCATCTTCGGCTACCCGCTCGTCTACAACGTGAACTCCCTCCAAGTCATCTCCGGGAAGGGTATGGGAAGCCTGCCCGCGACCCCGTTCAATCAGTTCGGCTTCGCGCAGAAACTCGCCACCCCAGCGGACCCGTTCGTGAGCGTCAACAACGACACCGTCTACGCCCTCGCCCAGCTCGATCTCTCCGGCGGCCCCCTGATCCTGCACGTGCCTGACACTGACGGGGCCTATTACGTGCTCCAGTTCGTCGACGCCTGGACCAACAACTTCGCCTACATCGGCCGCCGTGCCACCGGCACCAGCGAAGCCGACTACCTCATCGCCGGCCCCGGCTGGGACGGCCAGAACCCTGGCAACCTGCCCGTCATCGACGCCCCCACGAACGTCGTCAGCATCGTGGGCAGGCTCGCTTGCTCCGGCCCCGACGATCTGCCACGGGTGCTCGAGCTGCAGAAGCACTTCACTCTCACCCCCGGCAGCACGAACACCGCGCCGGCCGGTATCCCGCACGGGAACCCCGAACTCGCCAAGCCGTTGCAGTTCTGGGACCAGCTGCGCCTCTGGTCACAGACGTACCCGCCCGCCGGTGACGACCGCGACTATCTCGCGGGTCTCGGCGCGCTCGGACTACACGACCAGGGCGACCCCTACGCATCCGCCGACCCTGAGCTCGCGGCAGCATTGACCCAGGGACTGTCGGCCGGGCAGAAGCGGCTCGAGAAAGCCGCCCGGGCCGAAGACCCCAACGCCGTGAACGGGTGGCAGATGAGCCTGCACCTCTTCGACTACAACCGCAGTTCCTTCAGCGTCGGAGCTCTCGATGACGACAAATGGAAGATCGCTGACCGTGACGCGGCCTACCTCGACCGAGCCGTCGCTGCTCGCAACGCCCTGTGGGGGAACCACGCCTATGAGGCCGTCTACCCTCAGATCTACGTCGACGACAGCGGGAACCAGCTGAACGGCTCCAACCGGTACGAAATGACCTTCACCGAGCTTCCGCCCGTGGACGCGTTCTGGTCGATGACGATGTACTCCACCCCCGAGTACTATCTCGTCGACAACCCCATCGACCGGTACTCCATCGGCGATCGCACCGCGGGCATCCGCTTCGCCGACGATGGCTCCCTCACCATCACCCTGCAGCACGACGAACCCGCCGATCCCGACGCGAAAGCGAACTGGTTGCCCACACCAGAGGGCGACTTCCGGCCCATGATCCGCATTTACCAGCCCCGCGAAGCCGTCCTCGACGGCAGCTACACACTGCCTGCCATTCGCCGCATCACCTGAGTTCCGCCGCCCACTGCGGGAGTTCGAAAAGGGTCTCCTGTGCGGTTGCCGTATGCCATGCTGTGTCGAGGCGCGCCGTCTGATTGGTCTCACGGTTCTGAGGCGCGTTCCGTCGTGTCGTTTGGTGGGAGAGGGCAACGTGGCCTCTTCCTCGGGGGAGAGGTAGAGCATGGGCTCTCGCACTTTTGGTACTCGTTCTGTGTCTGGCCGCTTACGGGGTGCGACGTTAGCGGTCGTGAGTGGGATCGCGTTGGCCTTAGCCATGCCTCTCGCGGCAACAGCCGACACAGTGGTCGACGCCATCGCGGTCAATGACGCGGCTGGGACCTCTTCCACTGCGATGGTTGCGTCGCCAGACGGATCGCGTCTCTATGTCTCGGATGGGACCACCGGGACTGTGTCCGTCGTTGACACGACCACGAAGACCATCATCGGCTCGGTGCCGGTCGCCAACCCGATCGGGCTGGCGGTTTCCCCAGATGGAACGCGCCTCTATGCCGTGTCCAACGGCACGAGCACGCTCGTTGTCGTCGATACGGTGACGGATGCCGTTGTGGCCACTGTCCCGGTGGGCGCTGCACCGTTCGGTGTAGCGGTTTCTCCGGACGGGGCCCGTGCGTATGTCACCAGCGTCAATGGAGTCAACGGAATAAGTCCGGTGACAGTCGTGGATACCGCTACGAACACTGTCGTCACCACCATTCCTGTCCCCACCGGTCCGCGCGCGGTCGTCGTATCGCCGGACGGAAGCCGCCTTTACATCGCGTCCTCGACCCCCTCGACCCACGACATCTCCGTGGTCAGCACTGCCACCAACGCGGTGATCGCAACCATTCCGGTCGGTGTTTTCGCCAACACCGTGAACGGGTTTGCCTTCTCCACCGACGGCAGCACCTTGTACGCGGCCAGCTCCGCGGCTGACTTCGTCCGAACGATCGATACCGCGACCAATACCATCACTGCCACGATCCCGGCCGGTGACGGGGCCTTCGGCGTGGCCCTCACCCCCGACGGCACCCGCGCCTATGTCACCGACGCGGTAGCCGGCACGGTCTCGGTGATCGACAGGGCCACAAGCGCCGTCGTGTCCAACGTCACCGTCGGCACCACCCCGCGCAGCATCACCATTTCACCGGACGGCGCCTTCGCGTATGTCGCGAACGCCGGTTCGAACACAGTGTCCGTCATCGCGATCGATACCTTCCCCACGATCGCGACGACCACCATTCCGTCCGGCACGATCAACGCCGCGTATACGAGCACGATCGCCGTGACCGGAACACCGACACCGACCCTCGCGGTCACCGCCGGCAGCCTCCCGCCCGGCGTGACGCTCACCGGCGACACGATCGGCGGCGCGCCGACCGCAACGGGTTCCTACACGTTCACGCTCACGGCCAGCAGCTCGGTCAGCGGAATCCCCTCCACTGTCTCGCAGCCATACACACTCGTCGTGGCTGCGCTGGCGCCGGATGCTCCGCTCACCCTGACCGCGGCAGCCGACAACGGAACCGCTGTGCTGGACTGGACCGCACCCGCATCCGACGGGGGTGCCGCGATCACCGGATACCGGATCGAGCGCAGCATCGACGGGGCAGCGTTCGCGACCCTGGTCGCTGACACTGCATCCACCGCTGTCACGTACACCGACGCGACGACTGCTGCGGGCCACACCTACAGTTATCGTGTCTCGGCGCTGAACAGCGTGGGGGTCAGCGCGGCTTCGAACACCGCCACCGTCGAGTTTCCGGCCTCCGGCACTCCGAGCGGGGCGACCCCGCCGGGAGGAGCCGCAGTCGGAACCTCGTCACCGGCGACCGACCCGGGACTTGCCGACACAGGAAACAATGTAGCGAGCCCGCTGCTGCTGGCTCTGGGTCTACTGGCCGCCGGCGCGGCGGCCGCGGTGTCGCGCAAAAGGCTGACGCGCTAGCCTGCTACGACCCCTGCCTGACCGGGAGCCACCTGCCGTGGCGAGTAGAAGTCCCTGGTCCATTCCCAGACGTTACCGAACAGGAAACCCACCACGATGGAGTCATTTCGCGATGCCGTGAGCGCAGCCGTCGGCCGGTCTGACGCCGAACCGATCGACGTGGTCCACGTGCCGCTCGACTACGATGCCTTCCTCGCGCATCGCGCGGTGGGACGAGTGCGAGGCGCGGCGGTCGTCGATGGCGAGCGGTTGCCGTGGTCGATGATCGAGAAGCGCACGGAAGGCCCCGACTCGGCCTCGCCCTACCTTCGCGACAACGGCCTGCGCGAGCTGGCCGCCTACCGTTCGCGACTCTTCGACGACATGCCTCCGGGCATCCGGGCGCCTCGTGCCTACGGGACGCTGCTCGAACCGGATGGCGCGATCACCCTCTGGCTCGAAGATGTGCCTCACGAGGGCGCGCGACCTCTGGACGGGCAGGCGATGCTCACCGCGGCACGCCACCTGGGGGAGATGAACGGCCGGTGGTTCGGGCGAGCCGTCGAGCCCTGGATGTTCGAGGGCTGGATCGACCGGCACGCCCAGCCGGAAGCCGTGGAGCGGTCGCTGGAACTGGTGCGCAGTGCCCATCCGGCTGTCGTTGCCCGGCTCGGCGACCGGGTCGCGCTCGCTGAGCGACTGATGCTCGACCAGCCGCGCGTGCGCGAGGTGCTCGAGGCGCTTCCGCAGACTCTCTGCCACCACGACGCCGTCGGGGCGAACGTCATCCGAACCGGGCCGGCCACCGTGCTGATCGATTGGGAGTCGGTCGGGCCGGGCACAGTGGGGGCGGACCTTGCGTCGCTGCTCTTCGCGTCGGTGCGCCGCGGGGATGCTTCTGCGGTCACAGTCGCCGCCGTGCTCGACGACGCCGTGCGCGCGTACACCGACGGCTTCCGTTCGGAGTCGGCCGACGTCGCCTCCGACGAGATCCGTCGAGGGTTCGACGCCGCGGTCGCACTCCGCTGGAAGCTCGCGGCCGACGTGGTCGAAACCATCGCGAGCGGCCGACCGGCGCGACGGGGGAGCCTGCCGGACGAGGCTCCCGGCCAGGCGCTCGACGAGCTGGTCTCGCTCGTCGACCTCGTGCTTGACACGGCCCGCCGCGTGCTCGACTAGGGGCGAAAGCGCAGCGCTCAGCACCAACCGATCGATGACGAGCCCTACCCGAACGGTTGATTCGTCGAGCGCCCAGGATCGCGAACCTGGATGCATGACAGAGACACGCATCCACCCCACCGCCCTCACGAAGGCGGCCCTCGCTCGCCGCGCCGCGTTCCGTCCTGTACTCGTCGTGCTCACCGGATTCCTCGTCGTCAGCATCGCGATGGAGGCGGTGCTGATCGTGCAGAGCGTCTCGGGCACCGAAATCGACCCCGCTGTCTGGGTGCGCTGTTCGATCGTGCTCGGCAGCTCGATCCTCCTGCTGGTGTTCGCCGCCACCGCTTCTCGGGGCTCCCGGCCCGCTTGGCGGCGGCTGCGCATCATCGCTCCCATCGTCGTGGTGGCCGTCATCGTGATCGTCGCGATCCCCGGCTTTCTGCCCGATTGGGTGCGCGTCGAGCAGGCGGTGTGTGGCGCCCTGGTGCTGCCGGCGGCGATCCTCGTGAACCTGCCGGGCATGAGCATCCTGTTTCCCAAAGAAGCGTAGGGTCTGCGTATGGTCGACCCGCGCTGGCGGACCGTGCTCACGGTCACGCCGTATCTGGTGCTCGGGCTGCTGGTCGCCTTCGCGCTGGCCGCGAGGTGGGGCGACTGGAACCGGCTGGTTCCCGAGTTCGTGCTGTGCGCGGGATACGCGGTGAGCATCGTGGTGTTCCGCGATCTCCGGATCGCCTGGCGTCGCCCCGCCGCGGCGACCGCCGCCTTCTTGACCGTCGTGATCGCGCTCAACCTCGCGCTGGTGCTGCTCGACAGCTGGTTCGCGTTTCTCACCGTCGCCACGTTCACCTTCGCCTATTCGCTGACGGAGTGGCCGTGGGAGCTTCTCGCCGTCGGCGCCACCGCCACGGTCGCCGGTCTCGCTCAGTCGTCCGGTCTGGGCGCCGACGCGATGGGCTTCGCCGGGCGCGCGGTGATCGTCGCGGTCAACGTGACGATCATGTGCGGGCTGTCGTGGGGCCTCCGTCTCGCCCAGCGGCAGCAGGAGCGCACGGCGACGAAGGCGGCGACGGAGGCGGAGCGCTCCCGCCTCGCTCGCGAGATCCACGACACCCTGGCGCAAGGATTCGCGGGCATCGTGACGCAGCTGCAAGCAGCGGAGCAGGCTCCCGACGTCGCGGCGCGCGACCGTCACACCGGCTCGGCGCTCGCGCTGGCCCGGGATGGGCTGGCCGAGGCCCGGCGCTCGGTGCAAGCGCTGCGCCCTGTGGCGCTCGACTCGGTCACCCTCCCGCAGGCGATCGGCACCACCGCCCGCCGCTGGTCGGAGCGCACGGGCGTCGCGGTGAACGTCGATACGAGTGGTGAGCCCGCTGCCCTGTCGACGAACGCCGAGGTCGCCCTGTTGCGCACCGCGCAGGAAGCGCTCGCCAACGTCGAGCGCCATGCGCGAGCCCGGCATGTCGTACTGAAGCTCCGCTACGACCGTCGCGGCGCATCCCTCGAGGTGCGCGACGACGGATGCGGGTTCGAACCCGGCCCGGCGCAGCAAGACCCCTCCTCTGGTGGCTACGGCCTCACGGCGATGCGCGAGCGGATGGAGGCGCTGTCGGGCAGGCTGCTCGTCGAATCCGCTTCCGGCCGCGGCACCGCCATTCGAGCGGAGGTTCCCGCGTGAGCCTCGTGCGTCTCCTGGTCGCCGACGACCATCCCGTTGTTCGCGACGGCATCGTGGGCATGGTGTCCTCCGACCCGCTGATCGAGGTCGTCGGCGAGGCGTCCGACGGTGCCGAGGCCGTGGCGCTCGCGCGGGCGCTCGTGCCCGACGTCGTGCTGATGGATCTGCGGATGCCCGGCACAGACGGCGTCAGCGCCATCCGTGAGCTGAGCTCGCTCGGGCTGGCGACCCGGGTGCTCGTGCTCACCACGTATGACTCGGACTCCGACGTGCTCCCGGCGATCGAGGCGGGCGCGACGGGCTACCTGCTCAAGGATGTGACGCGCGACGAGCCGGTGCGCGCCGTGCATGCGGCCGCGAAGGGTCACGCCGTTCTGGCGCCTTCGGTGGCGTCGCGCCTGGTCGATCGTGTTCGCACATCCGACAGGCTCCTCAGCCCGCGTGAGCTCCAGGTGCTGGCGCTGGTGGCCGACGGAGTGACCAATCGCGCGGTCGGTCTGCGGCTGCACGTGAGCGAGGCGACCGTGAAGACCCACCTGCTCAGCGTCTACGCCAAGCTGGGCGTTGGCGATCGTGCGGCAGCGGTCGCGGAAGGGTTCCGTCGCGGGCTCCTCGGACGATCGTGAGGCGCCCGCAGCCGCTCACCGGCGTCGCGCGACGCGCTTGACGACGGAGACCACCGCGATTCCGGCGAGAACCCAGGGCCCCGCGACGATGATGGGGTCCATCCAGGCGTGCTTGACGTCGGCCCGGCGCTGGCCGAAGCGCGACGAGATCGGGCGATGCCGGCGCTCGCCGAAAATGCCGGTCTCCGTGATCGGGTTGTCCGGATGCGCGCTGGCGAGCGATCGCACGTGACTGCCCACGGCGTCGACCCGATCGCCGAGCATCAAGAGCAGCCAGTGCGCGGCCCGGCCCTCACTGTAGTGGTCGTACGCGTACCGGCGGATGGCACCCGACACCCCGTGCAGCGGTGCGGAGGTACCGAAGACCGGAGGCAGCATCCCGTGCTCGATCGAGCGCTCGCGCCCGGCGCTCGGCTCCTGCCGGTCGGGGAACGTCCAGTGAGCGCCGGTCGGCAGGTCGAGCTTCTCTCGGGGGACGGAGGGGCGGTCGCTGGGGTCCGCATCCGCGCCCCAGCCAGGGATGCGCGCGCGGAGCTCGTCTGGCGAGAACTGCTTGCGGTGGTCGTCTGCGATGTATGGCATGCCGGAACTCCCTTCAGGCGGCGTTCGGAACGACGAGTGTCTTGATGCAGCCGTCAAGCTTCGCCGAGAACAGGTGGTACCCCTCGTCGATGTGTTCGAGCGGTACCCGGTGCGTGACGATGTCGCTGGGCTTCAGGTAGCCGTTCTGGATGTGCTCGAACAGACGCGGCCATTGGCGCTTCACCGGGCACTGGTTCATTCGCAGGGTGAGACCTTTGTTCAACGCGTCGCCGAACTTCACCGCGCTGAACAGCGGACCGTATGCGCCGATCACCGAGACCGTGCCTCCCTTCCTGACCGAGTCGATCGCCCAGTTCAGCGCCACGGGCGAACCGCCCTGCAGTTTGAGCTTCGCCGAAGTGACGTGCTGGAGCAGGTTTCCGTCCGCCTCGGCGCCGACCGCATCGATCACGACGTCGGCGCCGAGATAGTCGGTGGTCTTCTTCATCTCGAGCACGATGTCGTCGTACTGGCTGAAATTGTAGGTCTCGACCTGGGCGAACGATTCCGCCTTCTCGAGCCGGTAGTCGAGGTGGTCGACGACGATCACACGGCCGGCGCCCATCAGCCAGGCAGATTTCGCAGCGAACAGCCCCACGGGGCCGGCTCCGAACACCACGACGGTGTCGCCCGGCAGGATGTCGCCGAGCTGCGCCCCGAAATAGCCGGTGGCGAGCGCGTCGGTCAGGAGCACCGCATCCTCGTCCGCCATCCAGTCGGGGATGACGCTCGGCCCGACGTCGGCGAACGGCACCCGCACGAATTCGGCCTGGCCGCCGTCGTACCCGCCGCACGTGTGCGAGTACCCATAGATTCCGCCCACAGCGGTGGCGTTCGGATTGACGTTGTGGCAGTTCGAATACAGTCCACGCGCGCAGAAGTAGCAGGAGCCGCAATACACGTTGAACGGCACCATCACGCGATCCCCACGTTTGAGGTTTTGAACCGAAGACCCCACCTCTTCGACCACACCGATGAACTCGTGGCCGAAGGTCATCCCAACCCGGGTGTCGGGCATCATTCCGTGATAGAGATGCAGATCCGATCCACAGATCGCGGCAAGCGTTACGCGCACGATCGCGTCGTTCGGATGCTGAATCTTCGGGATGTCCTTCTCGACAACGCGGACCTTGTACGGTCCGCGATACTCCATTGCACGCACGGAAGCCTCCTCGATTTTGTGCGCAAGGTTCTCACCGCGCCGTGCGTGTTTCTAGGGATTCACATCGGGGCAGACCCGGCCTAGCGTGGCGGCGTCCGCTGGCGCCGGTAGACTCCCTGAGTCGATTTCCCCGCTGCCGAAAGGACCGCCGTGCGGCCCGCGACGGCTGCCGGCACACGACCCCCGATGCCCCTCTCCCCGTCTGCGCCCCCATCCACCCGGTTCCGTCTGCCGTCCGGCCAGGTCCCGGTGCTCGCCGTGCTGCGCCGCCCGCGCTTGCTCGCCACGGAGGTGCTGGCCGGCATCGTGACCACGCTCGCGCTCATCCCCGAGGTGATCTCGTTCTCGATCATCTCGGGCGTCGGGCCCGATGTCGCGCTGGTCTCCTCCGTGGTGCTCGCCATCACGATGTCCTTCCTGGGCGGCCGCCCGGCGATGGTCACCGCCGCCGCGGGATCGGTCGCGCTCGTTCTCGCCCCGATGGTGCACGCGCACGGAACGGCGTACGTGCTGCCGGCCGTGCTGCTCGCGGGGCTCATCCAGATCGCGTTCGGTGCGGCCGGCCTGGCGAAGCTCGTGCGGTACATCCCGCGGTCGGTGATGATCGGCTTCGTGAACGCGCTCGGCGTGCTGATCTTCGTGGCGCAGGTGCAGCACCTGGTCGACGTGCCCTGGCAGGTCTACCCGCTGTTCGCCGTGACCGTGCTCATCGTCGTGTTTCTGCCGCGACTGACGAAAGCGGTGCCGGCGCCGCTCGTGGCGATCGTCGTGGTGACCGCGGCCGTGATGGTGATCGGGATGAGCGTGCCGACGGTCGGAGACGAGGGCACGGTGAGCGGAGTGCTGCCGGGCATCACGCCCTGGACCGTTCCGTTCGACCTCCAGACCTTGCAGATCATCGCGCCGACTGCGTTCGCCGCCGCCCTGGTCGGGCTGCTGGAGACGCTGCTGACGGCGAAGCTCGTCGACGAGCTCACCGACAGCCGTTCGGCCAAGGGCCGCGAGTCGTGGGGACTCGGCGTCGCGAACATCCTCGCCGGGCTGTGGGGCGGGGTCGCCGGCTGCGCGATGATCGGGCAGACCGTCGTCAACGTTCAGATCGGCCGGGCGCGCACCCGGATCTCGACGCTTGTCGCCGGCCTGTTCCTTCTGCTGCTGGTCGGCGTGCTCTCGCCTGTGATGGCGGCCATCCCGATGGCGGCGCTCGCGGCGGTGATGATGATCGTCGCGTTGCAGACGGTCGACTGGCACAGCGTGCGCCCGTCCACGCTGCGACGGATGCCGGTGCCCGAAACGCTCGTGATGCTCGTCACCGTCGCGGTGGTGGTGGCGACCGGCAACCTCGCGATCGGCGTCGGAGTGGGGGTACTGCTCGCGCTCGTGTTCTTCGCCCGCCGCATCGCGCATGTCGTGCGGGTGGAGCGTACCGTCGATCCATCCGGCGAGGTGGCGCGCTACCGGGTGCTCGGTCCGCTCTTCTTCGCATCGAGCAACGACCTGGTGGAGCAGTTCTCCTACGCCGACGATCCGCCTCGTGTGATCGTCGATCTGAGCGGGTCGCATGTGTGGGATGCGTCGAGCGTCGCTGCCCTCGACGCGGTCGAGACGAAATACGAGAAGCATGGCGCGACGGTCGAGCTGACTGGCCTCAACCCGCACAGCCGAACGTTCCACGGCCGGCTGACCCGCTCGCTCGGGAGCTGACGCCGAGCGCCGGCGCTCAGCGCCCTCACCGTATCGACACGGTGTCGACGCTCTTCGCCCCGGCTATACACCGCGTACAGTCGACCGGGAGCGGCCCGCCCATACGATCGGGCACAGCAATCGTTCTGAGGGAGACCGGCAATGACCAGCATCGAGCGCGACGTCGTGATCGTGGGAGCGGGCGCCTCCGGGCTGACCGCGGCCACGGAGCTGAAGAAGGCGGGGCTCAGCGTCGCCGTTCTCGAGGCGCGCGATCGGGTCGGCGGCCGCCTGTGGACAGACGACATCGACGGAGCCACGCTCGAGATCGGCGGCCAGTGGGTGTCGCCCGACCAGGATGCGCTCATCGACACGCTCGCCGAGCTCGGCCTCGAAACCTACGAGCGCTATCGCGAGGGCTTGAACATCTACATCGGCCCGGGCGGAGAGCGCCGCACGTTCGAGGGCGAGATCTTTCCGGTGCCGGCGCCGACCGAGCACGAGATCGTCACGCTCATCGAGCGTCTGGATGCCCTGGTCGCCGAGATCGACCCCGACCGGCCTTGGGAGCACCCCCGAGCCAAAGAGCTCGACGAGATCTCGTTCAGTCACTGGCTCGAGACGCAGACCGACGATGAGGAGGCCCGGCAGAACATCGGCATGTTCATCGCCGGAGCCATGCTCACCAAGCCGGCGCACGCGTTCTCGGCGCTGCAGGCGCTGCTCATGGCGGCCTCGGCCGGGAGCTTCTCGAACCTCGTCGACGCCGACTTCATCCTCGACAAGCGGGTGAAAGGCGGACTGCAGCAGGTGCCGCTTCTGCTGGCCGAACGGCTGGGCGGGGATGTTCACCTGAACGCTCCGGTGCGCACGTTGCGGTGGGACGACGCGGGCGTCACCGCCATCGCCGACGGTCTCGAGGTGCGGGCGCGGTACGCCATCCTGGCCTTGCCGCCCATCCTGATCAGCCGCATCTCTTACGAGCCGCCGCTGCCGCGCCGCCAGCAGCAGATGCATCAGCACCTCTCGATGGGGTTCGTGATCAAGGTGCACGCGGTCTACGAGACGCCGTTCTGGCGCGCGGACGGCTTCTCGGGCACCGCCTTCAGCCCCTACGAGCTGGTGCACGAGGCCTACGACAACAGCTACGACGGCGACCCGCGGGGAACACTCGTCGGGTTCGTCTCCGATGAGGAGGCCGACTCGGTGTTCGCGCTGAGCGCGGAGCAGCGCAAGGCCCGCATCCTCGAATCCCTCTCGCACTACTACGGCGAGGCGGCGCTCGACCCCGTCGTCTACTACGAGAGCGACTGGGGCAGCGAGGAGTGGACGCGCGGAGCGTATGCGGCGAGCTTCGACATGGGCGGCCTCGCCCGCTACGGCTCCGACCTCCGGGCGCCGGTCGGCCCCATCCACTTCTCGTGCAGTGACATGGCCGGCAAGGGCTACCAGCACGTCGACGGCGCGATCCGCGTCGGCCGCGAGACCGCCGCGGAGATCGTCACCCGCACTCAGCGCTAGCGCCTGCGCTCAGCGCCCCACAGACCGGGCGCGGCTTGTTCGTGGCTTGCCGCGCCCGCCCTTCCTCCGCCGCTCCAGCACCCTCGGGCGGCGAGTGGCGAGTAGTCGTGACCTGGAGAGCTCCGCAGGTCACGACTACTCGCCCTTGGCGCGCCTGGAACGGGCTACACCCGTGGCTGTTGCTGCGTGATGCAGTGGATGCCGCCCCCGCGCGCGAAGAGCGGGCGCGCATCCACGGTCACCACCGAGCGCCCGGGGTAGGCCTCCGCGAGGATGGCCGCGGCCTGCGCGTCGTTGTCGTCGCCGAAGGAGCAGGCGATGACGCCGCCGTTCACCAGCAGGTGGTTGATGTAGCTGTAGTCGGTCCAGCCGTCGTCGTCGCGCAGCGTCGCGGGAGCGGGGACCTCGATGATCCGCAGGGAGCGGCCGGCCGCATCCGTTGAGCCCTCGAGCACCGCGCGCAGCGAGCGGGAGACCTCGAAGTCGGGATGCGACGGGTCGCGCTGGCTGTGCAGCAGCACGACCCCTGGCTCGGCGAAGGCGGCGACGATGTCGACGTGGCCGCGGGTGCCGAAGCGTTCGGAGTCGCGCGTGAGGCCTCGCGGCAGCCAGATGGTCTTCGTGGTGCCGATGGTACGGGCGAACTCGGCCTCCACGTCGGCGTGGGTCAGGCCCGGGTTGCGGCCGGGGTCGAGCTGCACCGTCTCGGTGGCGAGCACCGTTCCTTCGCCGTCGACGTGGATGCCGCCGCCCTCGTTCACCAGCGCGCTGCCGACGAGGGTCGCGCCGGCCCAGTCCGCGACGCGCGCGCCGACCTTGCTGTCGTTGCCCCAGGTCGCCCAGTCCTGGGCGCCCCAGCCGTTGAACACCCAGGCGACCGCGCCGAGTGCGCCCGTCTCTGCCGAACGCACGAACGTGGGGCCCATGTCGCGCATCCAGGCGTCGTCGAGGGGCGCTTCGCGCAGCTCGATCGAGCCGGACAGGTAGCGCGGAGCCACGTCTGCGTCACGCGGGTCGACGACCACCGTCACGGGCTCGAACTCGGCGATCGCGTTGGCGACGGCCGCCCAGGTCGTGCGAGCCTCCTCGGCGTCTTCGGCGGAATCGCCGAGTGTGTATCCGGAACTCGGCCAGGCGAGCCAGGTGCGCTCGTGCGGGTCGCCCTCGTGCGGCATCCGCCAGCCCAGCGGGGCTCCCGTCATCGGTCGTCTCCGGCGAGCAGGGCGTAGGTGTCGGGGCGACGCGTGGCCAGAAACGGGAAGAGAGTCAGCCAGTCGTCGCGCTGCGGCAGATCGAGGTCGACCACCAGCACCGCTTGCTCGTCGCGCGGAGCCTCGGCGAGGATGCGGCCGTACGGGTCGCTCACGAACGACGAACCGTAGAACGTGTTGCCGGGCGTTCCGTCGGCCCGTGTCTCGGCGCCGGTGCGGTTCGGAACGACCATGAAGGTGCCGTTGGCGATGCCGTTGCCGACGATCACCTGGCGCCACAACGGCTGGGTGTCGAAGTCGGGATGGTCTGGCTCGGAGCCGATCGCGGTCGGGTAGACCACCACGTTCGCGCCCTGCAGGCCGTAGGCCCGCGCGACCTCGGGAAACCACTCGTCCCAGCAGGTCGGCAGCCCGAGGCGAACACCCGGGAGTTGCGCCAGCTCGTGCACCGGATACGGCTCGTCGGCGGGACCGGCCCGAAAGTACTTGTCTTCGTAGTAGCCGGCGGTCACCGGGATGTGCAGCTTGTTCGTCTTCGCGACGATCTCGCCGGAAGGGGAGACGACGATCGCGGTGTTCAGTCCGCGGCCGTCGTCGTCGCCGGTGCGCTGGTAGAGCGACGCATGAACGTAGACATCGTTCGCGGCGGCGACGGATGCGGCCCAGCGGCGGGTCGGGCCCGTCTCGAGGGCTTCGGCCAGTTCGTCCGCGCGGCCGTCGGGAACGGTGTCGGCCGGGTAGCGGGAGAGGGTCAGCTCGGGGAGGAACACGATGCGGGCGCCTTCGCCGGCGGCCAGTGCGACGGCCTCGGCGAGCGACGCCTCGAGCTCCGCAGGGTCGGACTGCCAGGCGTGCTGCACGACGCCGATGCGCAGCGGCTCGCTGTCGGAACGGCTGCCGGCGACACGGGCGAGCGAGACGGGGGCGCCGGTCGAGCGCACGAGTGAGAAGGTCATGGGTCCACCCCGGGGTGCTAAAACGAATGGTGTTCGTTTATTATGCACAGGGAAGGCCGCGAGCGAAAGGGGATGCGATGCCGAGACCGTCGTCGCCCATCCTGAACCCCGAACGGATCGCCGACGCGGCGATCGACCTCGTCGACGCGGGCAAGCCCTTCGGCGTGAACGCGGTGGCGCGGGCGCTCGGGGTCACCCCGTCGTCGCTCTACAACCACGTCGAGGGGAAGGACGCGATCGTCGAACTGATGCGCGGCCGTCTCGCCGAGCGCGCCGCCATCGTGGTGCCCGACGGTCTGAGCTGGGATGCGGTGGTGGAGTACGTGGTGCGGGAGCAGCGGGCGATGTTCGCCGCGCATCCCCTCGTCTTGCCGTTGCTCGTGGGCAAGCCGGTGACCGACGCGGGGGTGCTCGGCTACTACGACGCGCTGGCGGCGGCACTGCTCTCGGCCGGCTTCGCCGACGAGGACGTGCTCGTGGTCATCGCCGTGCTCGACGCGTTCGCACTCGGCTCGGGTCTCGACCTGTCGGCGCCGAACGAGGTGTGGCGCGCGGCTCCGAACACAGCGCTCGGCCGCCTCGTCGCCAAGGGGGAGGCGGGGGCGGAACGCTCAGACCGCGCGTTCGACCTTGGTGTCGAACTACTGCTCGCCTCGCTCCGAGCCCGAGCGCGCGCCCAGTCGGCGGGCACCGAGATACTGGACGCGAACTTGTAACATTTCGCATCCACAATGTAGGATGGGGGTATGACTTGCGGCCGACTTCTGTCGCGCGGGTCATACGGCTGAAGCGAGCATGTCGGGTGTCCTTGCTTCAGCTGTCTGCGGTGGTGTTGTTGATCCCCGCAACGCCCCCGGCTTTCGGGTCTCGCCGGGGGCGTTTCTCGTGTCCGCGGCTCGGCGCGATCGCTCGGCGCGATCGCTCGCCGCGATCGGACGCCGCGATCGGACGGTGCGACCTCAGACGGCGCGGATGGTCCAGTCGGCCGACGACGAGGCTCCCGGCTCGAGCACGACCAGATCGACGCCCGAGTTGAATGCGTCGGGCGGGCAGGTCATCGGCTCGACGGCCAGTCCGATGCGGCTCATCGACGGGTCGTCGCTGTCGGCGGTGTGCACCTGCACCCAGGGGCACGAGTGGTCCCAGGTCATCTCGACTCCCGATCCGTCGGCCGTGAGAACCGACACGGTCGCCGCTCCCTCCTCGTCCCGCGCGAGGCCGGTGAAGGCGTGGTCGATGAACGTGTCGCCGATGGTGCGCGGTTCGCGGAAGTCGAAGATCCCATCGCCTTCCGAAGCGACGTCGACGCTGGCGATCGGCAGCAGTCTCTCCTCGGTGATCGTCACGACGGTGGCGGCGGGAAGGGTGAGCGACCAGTCGTCGACGTGTCCGGAGCCGGCAACGAGATAGGGATGCGGCCCAGTGCCCCAGGGTGCGGCATCCGTTCCCGTATTGGTGGCGGTGACGGTCGTGTGCAGGCCGGCCTCGTCCAGGGTGAAGGTGACGGAGACGTCGACGCGGTGCGGGTAGCCGGCCTGCGCCTCCACAGTGGCGACGAGGCTCACGCTGCTCGCCGACTGGTCGACCGGGGTGAACTCCAGCCAGGAAGCCAGACCGTGGAGCGCGTGACCGCGGGCCGGTTCGGTGATGGCGAGTTGCTGCTCGACGCCGCCGAAGGTGTATCTGCCGTCGATGACCCGGTTCGGCCAGGGAGCGAGCGTCGCGCCGCGGAACACAGGGCGGATCTCGTCCGCCTCGAACGGCACGACGAGGTGTCGTCCGCGAAACTCGAGGGTGCGAAGCGTTGCTCCGACCGAGGCGATCGTGGCGTGGTAGTCGCCCGCCGTGAGGCCGAAATGGGTACCGGAGATCGGAGTGGTCATTGTGCCATTCTGCCGAAAAGCTCGGGTGGGTACAGTCGGTCACATGACCGACCCTCATGACCCTGCCACGCTCAGCGGCGACGAGACCCTCGACTTTCCCGAGTTCGATGCTCCGCCGGCGGACCCGATGCCGCTGCTCAAGGGCTGGCTCGTGCAGGCTCAGGCTGACGGCGTGCGGGAGCCGCTCGCCGCATCCCTGGCCACCGCCGGCCCCGGCGACCCGTCCAACGGGGCGGCCGTGATCCCGTCTGTGCGCACGATCGCGGTGAAGGCTTTCGACGAGCGGGGCCTCGTTTTCGGCAGCTACACGTCGAGCCGGAAAGGCCGCGACCTGGCGTCCGGGCCGTATGCGGCGATGGGCTTCTACTGGCGGGAGACGATGCAGCAGCTGCGCATCGAAGGAAGCGTCGAGCGGCTCGGCCAGGAGGAGTCGGCCGCCCTGTTCCGCGACCGGCCGATCGAGGCGCAGGCGACGGCGGCAGCATCGCACCAGGGCGAACCGCTCGACGACGAGGATGCCCTGGCCGAGCGGGCCGCGGCACTCGCGAGCCGGGCGGAGGGCATCCCGATGCCTTCCGACTGGGCCGGCTACCGCCTCGTGCCCACCTCGATCGAGTTCTGGCACGGTCGCACCAGCCGCCTGCATCGCCGTCTCGCCTACCGTCGCGCCGCCGTCGGCGCCCCCTGGACGCACGCCCGGCTCCAACCCTGAGCCCGGCCGCTTCGGAAGCGGAGCGAGGCGGAGCGCGGCGGCGGCGCGCGTAGCGCGATCGAAACGTGCGGAAATGTGGGGGAAACGCGCGCTGGGTAACGTCTGCTCATGGGCGATCTGTTCGGTGGGTACGGGGTGCTGGCGGGCAAGCGCCGGCGCGGCAGGTCCGCCGCCTGGGATGAGATGTTCGCCGATTTCGGGCGCTCCGCCGGGGCCGAACACGCGAGAGCGCCGTACCGCGAGCTCTACACGGCGCTGGCCGCGCTCACACAGGATGAGCTGCGCGGCCGAACGGACGCGCTCGCCAGCTCTTATCTCGCGCAGGGTGTCACGTTCGACTTCGCCGGCGAGGAGCGCCCCTTTCCGCTGGATGCGGTGCCGCGCGTCATCGAGCAGGCCGAGTGGCAGCGCGTCGAGGCCGGCATCAAGCAGCGGGTGCGCGCGCTCGAAGCCTTCCTGAGCGACGTCTACGGAGCGCAGAACGCCGTGCGCGACGGGGTCATCCCCGCCGCGCTCATCACGTCGTCGTCGCATTTCCACCGCGCGGCGGCCGGCATCGAGAGCGCCAACGGGGTGCGCATCCAGGTGTCTGGCATCGACCTGATCCGGGATGAGCGCGGCGAGTGGCGCGTGCTCGAAGACAACGTGCGCGTGCCGAGCGGCGTCAGCTATGTCATCTCGAACCGCCGGGTGATGGCGCAGACGCTTCCGGAGCTGTTCACGTCGATGCGGGTGCGCCCGGTCGGCGACTACCCGTACCGGCTGCTGCAGGCCCTGAAGGCGAGCGCGCCCGGGGGCATGGAGTCGCCGAACGTGGTCGTGCTCACCCCGGGCGTCTACAACTCCGCCTACTTCGAGCACACGCTGCTCGCCCGGCTGATGGGCGTCGAACTGGTCGAGGGGCGCGACCTCTTCTGTTCGGGCGGCAAGGTCTGGATGCGCACCACCTCCGGCCCGCAGCGCGTCGACGTGATCTACCGGCGCATCGACGACGAGTTCATCGACCCGCTGCAGTTCCGGGTCGACTCGGTGCTGGGCACGCCCGGGCTCATGCTCGCGGCACGGCTCGGCAACGTCACCATCGCCAACGCGGTCGGTAACGGCGTCGCCGACGACAAGCTCGTCTACACCTATCTGCCCGACCTGATCCGCTACTACCTCGCCGAGGAGCCCCTGCTTTCGAACGTCGACACGTGGCGGCTCGAAGACCCCGAGTCGCTCGCCGAAGTGCTCGACCGGTTGGACGAGCTCGTCGTGAAGCCCGTCGACGGGTCGGGTGGCAAAGGCCTGGTGATCGGCCCGGACGCGTCGAAGAAGGAGCTCGCCGATCTTCGGGCGCGTCTGCAGGCCGACCCGCGCGGGTGGATCGCGCAGCCTGTGGTGCAGCTGTCCACCATCCCGACCCTGGTCGAAGACGGGATGCGCCCGCGCCACGTCGACCTCCGCCCGTTCGCGGTCAACGACGGCCGAGACGTCTGGGTGCTTCCCGGCGGCCTGACGAGGGTGGCGCTCGCCGAGGGCAGGCTTGTCGTGAACAGCAGCCAGGGCGGCGGCTCGAAAGACACCTGGGTCGTGGGGATGACCGGCTCGGCACCTGAGCCGGAGAGCGAGTCGAGGGGTGTGCCGGGCCTCGTCGCGGATCAGGCGGCGGCGTCATCGCCCGGCGCGCCGTCGCAGCACGCGCCCGACCACTCCGACCAGGATGCGCCACGCAGCGACCAGCAGCAGCAGCAACAGCAACAACAGCAGCAGCAGCAGCAACAGCAACAGCAACAACAACAGCAGCAGCAACAACAGCAGCAGCCCGCGCCGACCGCGACGGAGGCGACCCGATGCTGAGCCGCATCGCGTCGAGCCTCTTCTGGATCGGGCGCTACATCGAGCGCAGCGACGGCACCGCCCGCATCCTCGACGTGCATCTGCAACTGCTGCTCGAAGATCCGTGGATCGACGAGGACACCGCCTGCCGGTCGCTGCTCGGCGTGATGGACAGCGATGCGCCGGAGGGGGAGCTGGCGCGGGAGGATGTGCTGCGCATCCTCGCCGTCGACCGAACCGCCCCTGCGTCGATCGTCTACTCGCTGAGCGCCGCACGGGAGAACGCCAGGCGGGCGCGCGAGATCGTCTCCACCGAGATGTGGGAATGCCTGAACACCACCAGCGCCCGGATGCCGCGGCGGGTCACGAGCGACAAGGTGCACGAGTTCTTCACCTGGGTGCGCGACCGCACCGCGCTCGCCGTCGGCATCATGGATTCGGGCGCCAGCCGCGACGAGGCTTGGCAGTTCTTCACGCTCGGACGCAGTCTGGAGCGCGCGGACATGACCGCCCGCCTGCTCGCGACCCGGTCGCTCACGGAGGCGAGCGGGCCGAGCTGGACGACCATCCTGCGGTCGTGCGGCGCCTACGAGTCGTACCTGCGCACGTATCGCGGCGTTCCGTCGGCGCGCAACGCGGCCGAGTTCCTGCTGCACGACCGGCTGTTTCCGCGCTCGATCCTCTTCTCGATCACGCGGGCGGCCGAGAGTCTGCGCGAGATCGAGCCGCGGCTGGAGCGCGCGGGGGTGTCCGACCGGGCGCAGCGCCTGCTCGGGCAGATCCGGAGCGAACTCGAGTTCCGTCCGGTGGCCGAGGTGCTCGACGATCTGCCCGCCCACATGTCGGCGATCCAGGAGGCGACGAGTGCGGCCACGGAGGCCATCCGTCGCCGCTACTTTCCTGAGAACGTCGCGCCGAGCTGGATCGGAGACAAAGCGTGAAGCGGCTGCGGATCGTGCACGCGACCGGATTCCGTTACGACGGCGAGGTGACGGCGTCGTACAACGAGGCGCGGATGCTGCCGGTCTCGGGTGAGCGCCAACTGGTGCTGCACGCCAACCTCGACGTGCAGCCCGTCTCGTCACACCACCAGTACACCGACTACTGGGGAACCCGGGTGCTCGCGTTCGACGTGCTCGCCCCGCACAGCGAGCTGACCATCAGGGCAAGCAGCCTGGTGGAGGTGCTGGAGACGACGCACGCCCGGGCCGGCCTCGGCTGGGACGACCTGGATGCCGTCGTGCAGAGTTCGGGTGAGTACGTGCAGCAGCTCTGGCAGACGCCGCTGACCGCTCCGCCCGAGGATGTCGTCGCCCTGGCCACCGCCGCTCGCGAGGCGGCCGGCGACGATCCGTGCGCCGCCGGGCTCGCCATCGCCCGGGCGGTCGGCGACGGCATGCAGTACGTCAGCGGGGTGACGGGCGTCAGTTCCACCGCAGCTGAGGCCTGGGAGTCGCGGAAGGGCGTCTGCCAGGACATCGCGCACGTCGCGGTCGGAGCGTTGCGCGCGGCCGGGCTGCCGGCGCGGTACGTGTCGGGCTACCTGCATCCGGTGGCCGAGGCCACAATCGGGGAGACGGTCGTGGGGGAGTCGCACGCCTGGGTCGAATGGTTCTGCGGAAGCTGGCACGCGTACGACCCGACCAACCAGCTCGACATCGGCGATCGCCATGTGCGGGTCGGCCACGGCCGCGACTACACGGACGTGGCACCGTTGCGCGGGGTGTACGCGGGCAGTGCCGGGTCGGAGGTCTTCGTCTCGGTGTCGATCACCCGGGAATCGTGACGTCGGAGATTTCGTGGCGCAGGCCGGCGTTTCTTCCGGCGTGACGGCATTGCGTGCCGGGATGCGCGGGATGTCCGGCGCGACGCGGCGGCTTGGCCGCGGTCAGAGGGTGGCCAGGGCGGCGTACAGGTCGGCGCGGGCGGCGAACGGGGTGAGGTCTCGGCCGAGGAGACGCTCGGCTTCGGCGACGCGGGCGCGGAGGGTGTGCCGGTGGATGCCGAGCTCGCGCGCGGCGACATCGTAGACACCGTTGTGGTCGAGCCAGGTGCGCAGCGCTGCCACGAGCGCGGGGTCGGCGGCCAGAGGCTCGAGGGTCGCCGCGGCCACGGCGCGCGCGTCGTCGGTGTGCAGCAGGGCGAGCATCCCGCCCGCCGCGAGGTCGTCGAAGCCGCGCAGCGGAAGTTCTGCGGTGGCGCCGTCGCGCGCCGCCGACGCTTGGGCGACGGCCGCGGCAAGCCCCAGGGGGGAGGCCGGGCCGGAGACACCACCGCGCAGCCCGAAGCGCTCGACCAGAGCCGTGACATCGGCCGACGTCGCAGTGTCAGTCAGCAGCACGAGATCACCGCCGTCGCGTGCGAAGAACTCCGGCGCGGTCTCGGGATGCAGTTCCAGCCAGTCCGCCGCAGCCGGCACCCCGTCGCCCGCGAGCAGGGCCACACGCACGGAGCCCTCCGGGAGCGGACCGACCACGGGCTCCGCGACCCGCACGGCGAGGGAACGGTCGCCGGCGAGCAGGGCACGCCAGACGGCCGTGCGCAGGCGGGAGCGGGCCGCATCCGTCGCCCGGCTCTGTTCGAGCGCGAGGCCGGCCAGCGCGACCACACCGGTCACCACCTGCTGCGCCGCCTGGTCGAGGCTTGCGCCGCCGCCCACGGCGACGACGCCTCGCAGGCGCCCGGCGGCGCCGAGGGTCTGCAGCGCGAACGATTCGCCCCCGATCTCGACCGTGCTTCCCGCGCGCCTTCCTCCCCGCAGCAGCGGCTCCGCCGCCGCAGCCAGGCTCGACCGGGCCGCGCCGTCGACGGCGCTCGGCGGGTATGCCCGCTCGACCGCTCCGGCCGCGCCCACCAGCGCCACGGGGTGCTCGATCTGCCGCGCGAGCTCGGCGAGAACGGCGCCGAGCGCATCCGGGCGGAGGGCCGCGAGCGAGATCGCGCGAGACGCGCGCAACGCCCAGGTGCTGCGGGCGTAGGCGTCGGCGGCGACGCTGTCGGCGACGAAGCGGGTGATCGCGATGAACGGCGTGCGGTACGGCACCTCGAACAGCGGGAGCCCGTGCCGCTCGCAGGCGTCGGCGAGGGCATCCGGGGTGCCGTCACGCACCACGTCGGTGCCGAATCCGAGTCCGGCGATGCCGTGCGCCACCAGCCGCTCGACATACGGTTCGACGTCATCGGGTGTGCCGGTGACGAGGAGCACCTGCCCCTCGCTGAGAAACGGCGTCGGGTCGGCGAGCTCGGAGCTGTGCACCCAGGGGATCGGCCGGTCGAGCGAACCGGTGCCGGGAGAGGTGAGCAGCCGGAGACCGAGCTCGGGGCGGGCGAGCAAGTGGGCGAGGGTCGCGGGCACAGCGGCTCCGATCTGCCAGCGTGTCGAGTGGATGCTCCCCAATTGTACAAGGTGTCCAAGAATTGCGCCGTCCCGGCTCCATACGATGCCCGCATGACCATCGTCGACATCCCAGCAACCGTCACCGGCGGCCCCGGGCTTCCGCAGGAGCGCCGGCTCGTCACCCCGATCCCCGGCCCCGAATCGCGCAGAAGGATGGAGCGCAAGTCGCAGGCCGTCGCCGCGGGCGTCGGGGCGACCATTCCCGTGTTCACCGTCGCGGCCGGCGGCGGCGTGCTCGTCGACGTCGACGGCAACTCGCTCATCGACTTCGGCTCCGGCATCGCCGTGACGGGTGTCGGGAACTCGGCGCCCCGCGTCGTGGACGCGGTCGCCGCGCAGCTCGCGCAGTTCACGCACACGTGTTTCACCGTGGCGCCGTACGACTCCTACGTCGACGTGGCCGAGGCACTGAACCGGCTCACCCCGGGCGACCACGACAAGCGCAGCGCGCTGTTCAACTCCGGCGCGGAAGCCGTCGAGAACGCGGTGAAGATCGCGCGCCACTACACCGGCAAGCAGGCCGTCGTCGCCTTCGATCACGCCTACCACGGCCGCACGAACCTCACGATGGGTCTCACGGCCAAGAACCAGCCGTACAAGAACGGCTTCGGACCGTTCGCGCCCGAGATCTACCGCGCACCGCTCAGCTACCCGCTGCGCGACGGCGGACTCTCCGGTGCCGAGGCCGCGGCCCGCGCCACCCTGCAGATCGAGAAGCAGATCGGCGCGAGCAACCTGGCCGCGATCATCATCGAGCCTATTCAGGGCGAGGGCGGTTTCATCGTTCCGGCCGACGGTTTTCTGCCGGCCATCGCCGAGTGGGCGGCCGCGAACGGGGTCGTCTTCATCGCCGACGAGGTGCAGACCGGCTTCGCTCGCACCGGAACCATGTTCGCCTCCGAGCAGTTCGGCATCGTGCCCGACCTGATCGTCACCGCCAAGGGCATCGCCGGCGGGCTGCCACTCTCCGCCGTCACCGGACGCGCCGAGATCATGGACGCTCCGCAGGTCGGCGGCCTCGGCGGAACGTACGGCGGCAACCCGCTCGCCTGCGTCGCAGCCCTCGCCACCATCGAGACCTACGAGGCCGAGAACCTCGCCGAGCGCGCTCGAGAGATCGGCGCCATCCTCTTCGACAAGCTGGGCGCTCTGCGCGACGCCGACGCCCGGGTGGCCGAGGTGCGCGGACGCGGGGCGATGGTCGCCATCGAGCTCGTCGATCCGGCGACCGGAGAACCGGATGCGGCGCTCACCGCCCGGGTCACCGCCGCCGTGCACGCGGCCGGCGTGGTGCTGCTGACCTGCGGCACCTACGGCAACGTCATCCGTTTCCTGCCGCCCCTGAGCATCCCGGACAACCTGTTGATCGAGGGCCTCGATGTCGTGGCCGAAGCATTGGAGAACGCATGACCATCTCAGACACCGCGGCCCCGACCGATGCCGCTCTCGACCCTCGCGAAGCCGAGCTGCTCGCGCGCGTTCCCGACGGCCTGTTCATCGGCGGTGTCTGGGAGGCCGGGTCTGCCGCTCCGATCGAGGTCAAGGATCCGGCGACCGGCCGCGTGATCAAGCGCATCGCCAACGCGCAGCCCGAAGACGGCATCCGGGCCCTGGATGCCGCTGCCGCTGCCGCCGACGCCTGGGCGGCGACCCCTCCGCGCACGCGCGCCGAGATCCTGCGCCGGGCGTTCGACCTGCTGCAGGAGCGCCGCGACGACTTCGCGCTGCTGATGACCCTGGAGATGGGCAAGCCGCTCGCGGAGGCCAACGGTGAGGTGACCTACGGCGGCGAGTTCCTCCGCTGGTTCAGCGAGGAGGCCGTGCGCATCGGCGGCCGGTACGGGCGGAACCCCGAGGGCACCGGATCGATGATCGTGTCGCAGCGCCCGGTCGGCCCCTGTTACCTGATCACCCCGTGGAACTTTCCGCTCGCGATGGCCACCCGCAAGATCGCTCCGGCTCTGGCCGCGGGGTGCACTGTGGTCGTCAAGCCGGCCGAGCTCACGCCGCTCACCACGCTCCTCTTCGCGCAGCTGCTCGCGGATGCGGGGGTGCCGGCCGGGGTCGTCAACATCGTTCCCACGCACAACGCCGGCGCGCTCTCCGAGCCGATCATCGCCGACCCGCGCCTGCGGAAGCTGAGCTTCACGGGCTCGACGCCGGTCGGCCGCCGTCTGCTCGCGCAGGCCGGGCAGAACGTGCTCCGCACGTCGATGGAGCTCGGCGGCAACGCACCGTTCATCGTGTTCGAAGACGCCGACATCGAGAAGGCCGTCGAGGGCGCGATGCTCGCGAAGTTCCGCAACATCGGCCAGGCCTGCACCGCTGCCAACCGCTTCCTCGTGCACGAGTCCGTCGCCGAGGAGTTCGCCGCTCGCGTGACCGAGCGGGTGAACGCGCTGTCGCTCGGCCGCGGCACCGACGACGGAGTGACCATCGGGCCGCTCATCGACGACCGCGCCGTCGCGTCGATGAGCGTGCTGATCGGTGACGCGGTCGACCGCGGCGCGCGCATCCTCACCGGGGGCAAGGCGCCCGAGCGTGACGGCTGCTTCTTCGAGCCGACCGTGCTGATCGGTGTGCAGCCGGGCAGCGAGATCCTGCGCGAGGAGATCTTCGGGCCGGTGCTCGCCATCTCGACGTTCGCCACCGAAGACGAGGCCGTCGCCGGCGCCAACGAGACCGAATACGGTCTGGTCGGCTACGTCTTCACGAACGACCTCGCTCGCGGCCAGCGGATGATCGACCGCATCGACACCGGCATGATGGGCCTGAACACGGGGCTGGTCTCCAACGCCGCAGCGCCGTTCGGTGGTGTCAAGCAGTCCGGGCTCGGGCGCGAGGGCGGTGCCGAGGGCATCCACGAGTACCTCAGCACCAAGTACACGCTGATCCCCGCGAGTTGAGCCCGGGATGACCGACGCCGAGCGCCGCATCCTCATCGGTTACACCGCGACACCGGCGGGGGAGGACGCCCTCGCCCTCGGTGTCAGGCTGGCCACCGCGCTCGGCGCCGGGCTCGACGTCGTGCTGGTGCTGCCCGACTCGTCGCGGCCCACGCTCGTGCCGAACGATCCGGCTTACGACGCCTACCTGCGTGACACTGCCGAGGGCTGGCTCGCCGAAGCGCGCACGCGCGTTCCGGCGACCCTCGACGCCAGGATGCGGCTCGTGCGCGGCGACTCACTCGCACAAGGGCTGCTCGCCGCTGCTGAGCACTCCGCAGCGGCGCTGGTGATCATCGGCGCGGCCCGCGACGGACTCCTCGGCCGCTTCACCGTCGGCTCGGTGGCCGGCTCGCTGCTGCACGCGTCGCCCATCCCCGTGCTGCTCGCGCCCGAGGGCTCCCGCGCCGTCACCGTTCCCGTTTCCCGCGTCACCGCCATGGTCGGAACCCGGGCGGGGGCGGATGCGGTGGTCGCGACGAGCGCGCGACTCGCCTCTGCCGCGAACATCCCGCTGCGACTCGTCTCGCTGCTCGCCCTCGACCTTCCGAGCGGGCTCGACGCCGGGAGCGCGAAACAGAGGGGCGAAGCGCACGCCGCGCAGGTTCTGGCCGAGGCAGCCGCCGCCCTGCCCGAGGGTGTCGAGGCGACCGCGTCGGTCGCCCCCGGCGACAGCGTCGCCGACGCCGTCGCCCACCTCGACTGGCAGCCCGGCGAACTGGTGGTCGTCGGATCGAGCCGTCTCGCGCAGCCGAGCCGGCTCTTCCTCGGCACCACAGCGGCGATCATGCTGCGCGAACTCCCCGTCCCGATGATCGTCGTGCCGCGCGAGGCATAGCCGGCGCACAACGCCCGCCAAGGCAGAGCACCAAGGAGCACTCACCACATGAGCACGTCACGCAGCGTCGCGGAGACCACCGACCAGACCGCCGACCAGACCGCCGCCACCTCGTCGAAGGGGTTGAGCGCCGGATCCGTCGGGCTGCTCGGGGCCGTCGTCATCGGGATATCCTGCATCGCCCCGGCATACACCCTCACCGGTGCACTCGGGCCGACCGTCTCGGAGGTCGGCGTGCATCTGCCGGCCATCTTCCTCGTCGGCTTCATCCCGATGCTGCTCGTGGCTTTCGGCTACCGAGAGCTGAACAACGCCATGCCCGACAGCGGAACCTCGTTCACCTGGGCGACCAGGGCGTTCGGGCCTTGGCTCGGCTGGATGGGAGGCTGGGGGCTCATCGCGGCCACGATCGTGGTGCTCTCCAACCTGGCGGGCATCGCGGTCGACTTCCTCTACTTGATGCTGTCGCAGATCTTCCACAGCCAGGCCATCGCCGACGTGGCGGCGAACCCGTTCGTCAACGTTGCGACGTGTCTGGCGTTCATGGCCGTCGCCACGGTGATCTCCTATCGCGACATGCAGACCACACAGAAGGTGCAGTACGTGCTGGTCGGCTTCCAGCTGCTCGTGCTCATCGCCTTCGGGGTGGTCGCGGCCATCCACGTGTTCAACGGCACCGCCTTCGACGCCACCCCGCTGAACCTCGACTGGTTCAACCCGTTCGCCGTTCCGACGTTCTCGGCGTTCGCGGCCGGTCTGTCGCTCTCGATCTTCATCTTCTGGGGCTGGGATGTGACGCTCACGATGTCGGAGGAGACGAAGGGATCGCGGTCAACGCCTGGGCGGGCCGCCACCCTCACGGTCGTCATCATCGTGCTGGTCTACCTGTTCGTCTCGATCGCCGCCATCTCGTTCGCCGGCGTCGGCGGCGACGGGGTCGGGCTCGGCAACCCGGACATCCAGGAGAACGTGTTCTTCGCGCTCGCCGGCCCGGTGCTCGGCCCGCTCGCCATCCTGATGTCGATCGCGGTGCTGTCCAGTTCGGCCGCGTCGCTGCAATCGACGGCGGTGTCGCCGGCGCGCACGCTCCTCGCGATGGGGCACTACGGTGCCCTGCCCGCACGATTCGCGCGCGTCAGCCCGCGGTTCATGACACCCGGGTATTCGACGGTGGTCTCGGCCGTGGTCGCGTCGGCGTTCTACGCGGTGATGCGGTTCGTGAGCGAGGACGTGCTCTGGGACACCATCACCACACTCGGCATGATGATCTGCTTCTACTACGGCATCACCGCGTTCGCCTGCGTGTGGTTCTTTCGCACGAAGTGGTTCGCGTCGGTGCGCAACGCGTTCTTCATGCTGGTCTGCCCGTTGGTCGGAGGCGTCATCCTCTCCGTGCTGTTCTTCACGACACTTGTCGACAGCATGAGCCCCGATTACGGCAGCGGCTCCAACATCGCGGGCGTGGGCCTCGTCTTCATCCTCGGCATGGTGATCCTGCTTTCGGGCGTGATCGTCATGCTGATCATGCGCCGACGGCTGCCCGCGTTCTTCCGCGGCGAGACGCTGCCCCGGGGCACGGCCTAGAGCTCCGCGACGATCCGTTCAACGGGGGCGAGCGATTCGCGCGTCTCCACGGTGGGGGTGTACTCCAGGCCGAACCGGCCGGGGTAGCCGAGATCGCGCAGGGTGCGGAACTGGTGCGCCCAGTCGACCGTTCCCGTGCCCGGCTGGTGGCGGCCCGGGATGTCGGCGACCTGCACGTGGCCGATCAGCGCGCTGTCGTCGCCGATGACGTCGGTCAGGTCTTCGTCCATCATCAATGCGTGGTACGCATCCAGCAACAGCAGCAGATTCGGGGATCCGACCTCCCGCACGATGTCGAACCCTTCGCGGGTCGAGGAGAGGAAGGTGCCGACGTGGTCGACCCGGGTGTTCAGCGGTTCGAGCAGGAGTCGCACGCCCGAGCCGTCGAGCAGGGCGGCCGCCGCGCTCAGCACCGAGACCAGCGCTGCCCGCTGCTCCGGCCGGGGCAGGTCAGCGCGCTCCTGCCCGGCGACGACGACCAGGTTCGGTGAGCCCAGCCGGCGCGCGACCGCGAGCGATTCGGTCACGGCGCTCAGGTAATCGGGATGCGTCGCCGGGTCGGTGAGCGCGAGCTGCGGGTCGACGGTCAGCGACACCAGTTCGACGCCCGTCTCGCGCAAGGCCGTCTCGATCGCGTCGACGTCCTTCTCCCGCCAGCCCCACATCTCGACCGCGTCGATCCCGTGGTGCGCCGCTGCCCGGATGCGCTCCGCCGTCCCGTCGCCCGCCTCGCTGAACAGCCACTCCAGGTTCACGCTCATCGCACTCATCCCCCCATCGTCGCACCCCGCCCACCGCACCCCGCCCCTTTGGAGGCGGCTAGAGGGCGTTGGCGCGGGCGACGGAGCCGAGCCAGGCGAGGCTCGGCTTCGGGGTGCGCACGAAGGTCTCGCGGTCGACGGCGATGAGGCCGAACGTGGGGCGGTATCCGCTCGCCCACTCGTAGTTGTCGAGCGCGCTCCAGTGCAGGTACCCCTCGAGTTGCACGCCCTCCTGGATGGTGGCGTGCAGTTCGCGCAACGCCGCATCCGTGTATGCGATCCGCCGGGCGTCGTCGGAGGTCGCGACGCCGTTCTCCGTGATCATCACGGGAACGCCGCCGGAGAGCTTCCAAGCGCTGCGAACGCCTTCCGCCGCCGCCGGAGGGTAGAACTCCCAGCCGGTCAGTGTCGTCTCGACGTCGTCGGCCACCGGCAGGGGTCCGTTCGGGCCAATGAACGTGCGCGTGTACGCCTGCACCCCCACGAAGTCGTCGCCGGCCGACTGTTCGAGGTACCAGTCGTCGCGCGGGTAGCCGTACTCCCGCAGCATCTCCTCCGAGCCGGGTTCGCCGTTGGCGCGAAACGCCTGGGTCGCGATGGTCCAGCCGGTCTTGAGGCCCCGCACCTGGGAGAGCACGTCGCGCGAGCGCTTGTGCGAGGCGAGCAGCGCATCCGCCACCCCGAGGTCAGGATTCGGCAGCCCGTACGCGACGAGGTTGACCGCATCCTCGCCGCCCGCGAGCATGGCGGCGATGTTGGGCTCGTTGATCGTGCAGACGTAGTCGACCCCGTCGGAGACGATCGGCAGCGCGAGCTCGGTGTAGCGCGCGAACAGGTCGGCGGCATCGGATGCGCGCCAGAAGCCGTCACGCTCGAACCAGCGCGGAACGGTGAAGTGCATCAGGGTCACGACCGGGTTGAGACCGAACTCGTGGGCCGCGTCGACCATGCGGCGGTAGTGGTCGATCTCGGCCCGGGAGACGTATCCGCGCTCGGGCTCGATGCGAGCCCACTCCACGCTGAACCGGTAGGTGTTGAGGCCCGCTTGGGCGAGCAGCTTCATGTCTTCGCGGTAGCGGTGGTAACTGTCCATGGCGTCGCCCGACGGTTCCACGATGGAGGTTCCCGGCGTGTGCTCGTGCACCCACCAGTTGCTGTTGATGTTGTTGCCCTCGACCTGGTGGGCGGCGGTTGCTGCGCCCCAGAGGAATCCGTCGGGGAAGGAAAGCACGGTGCTCCTGTTCAGTGGTGGTTCGGGGAGGTGAAGAAGTCGTCGAGGGCCGTCGCCGTCGCCTCGGGTGCCTCGAGCTGCGGGGAGTGGGCGCTTCCCGGGATGACCGTGTACGCGGCGCCCAGCTGCTCGGCCATCTCGCGCTGCCAGTCGACGGGCCAGGCCTCGTCGAACTCGCCGTGGGCGATGTGCACCGGCAGCCCGGTGGCCCGCAGTTCGGCGGTCGACCCCGGGTCGGAGCGCAGCAGTTCGGCGCCGGCCAGCAGGTTGTCGCTGGAGGTGCGGGACGCGCGCAGCCGCAAGAAGGCTTCGTCGGCCGTGAGGTCGGCATCCGGCAGCCCGATGGTGTGCGCGTTGTCGCGGTTCCAGAGCCCGATCGACCCGGAGGCGGCCACCGTGTCGGTGGTGTCGTGGTGTCGGCCGGGCCAGCCGAGGGGTCCGGAGCAGAGCAGCGTGACCGAGGCGAAGGATGCGGGCACCGCGATGGCCGCTGCCCGCACGACGACGCCGCCGAAGCTGTGGCCGACCACGTGCACCGGGTGACCGCCGCCCACCAGACCCGCGACCTCGATCGCGTCTCCGGCGAAGTCTTCGAGCCGGTAGTTCTCGACGCCGACCGGCCCCACCGAGTCGGCCTGTCCGCGCTGGCTGTACGCCCACACGTCCCAGCCGTGGGCGACGAGAAGGGGCAGGAACGTCCGGAAGTCCTCTTTCGACCCGGTGAACCCCGGAACGATGAACACGGTGCCGCGTGCGTCACCGGCCGGTGACGCATGGAACGCGGTCAGCGTGCCGACCGTCGCCGGAATGCCCAGCACGTCGACGCCCTCGGGCACCTCGCCGGCGCCGAACGCGTCGATCTGGGCGAACGCGGGCGCAGGAACGCCGCTCATGCCAGGGCCTCCCTCGTGCGGGCCGGGTTCGGCACGGCGTCGAGCAGCTGGATCGTGTACGGGTCGACGGGATGCTGAAGCACCTCGGCCGTCTTGCCGCGCTCGACCACGCGGCCGGAGTTCAGCACCATGATGTCGTCGGTCACGAGTCGTGCCGACAGCAGGTCGTGCGTGATGTAGAGCATCGACACCCCCCAGCGCTCCCGCAGGTCTTGCAGCAGCGCGAGCACCCCGGCGCGCAACGACACGTCGAGCATCGACACGGGCTCGTCGGCGATGAGCACCTGCGGGTCGCTCGCCAGGGACCGCGCGATGACCACACGCTGCCGCTGGCCGCCCGAGAGCTGGTGCGGCAGTTTGGCGGCGAACTGCTCGACCGGCGTCAGACCGACCGTCTCCAGCAGTTCGAGAACACGGGCCCGCGCATCCCGCCCGCGGAGCCCGGTGAAGTTCAGCACCGGCCGGGTCAGCGCGTACTCCACCGAGTGCAGCGGGTTGAGCGCTGCGTATGGGTCTTGGAAGACCATTTGCACGTTCTTGTGGAGCCCCCGGATGCCCCGGCGGCCCAGGTTCGGAACGTCGAGGTCGCCGAAGCGCACGCTTCCGCCGCTCGGCTTCTCGATGCCGGTGATCAGCTTGGCGATCGTCGACTTTCCGCTTCCGGATGCGCCGACGAGCGCCAGGGACTGGCCCGGCTCGAGGGTGAACGACACGGCGTCGACCGCCGTCACGGGCTGCTCGCCTCGGCGCGGCGGCGGGTAGACCTTGGAGACCGCGTCGACCACGATCGCCGACTCGGCCGAGCGGCCCTGACGCGCGGTGGCGGTGGTCGAGACGGTGGTGTCGGCCTGCGCCTCGCGCGTCGCCCGGGAGGGGAAGCCCGGCAGCTCCACGACCTCGGCGCGCGGGTCGGCGTAGTGGCTCAGAAGCATTTTCGTGTAGTCGTGCTGCGGCCGCTCCAAGATGTCGCGATTCGAGGCGTCTTCGACGATCCGTCCGTCGTGCATCACGAGCACGCGCTGCGTCGCCTCCAGCACGACGCCGAGGTCGTGGCTGATCAGGATGGCCGTGAAACCCTCGGTGCGCTGCAACTCCGTGATCGTGTCCATGATCGCGTGCTGCACGAGAACGTCGAGGGCCGTGGTCGGCTCGTCGAACACCATGAGCTGCGGTTCGAGCGACAGGGCGAGCGCGATCGAGACACGCTGGCGCATCCCGCCGGAGAGCTCGCCCGGAAAGCGCGCGAGCACCTTCGGGTCGAGGCCGACCTTCAGCACGAGCTCGCGCATCCGGTCGTCCCAGCGGTTCCGGTCGACGTGGCCGTGCGCCTTGAAGATGTCGACGAAATGCTTGCGGATGGTGCGAACCGGGTTCAGCGCGTTCATGCCCGATTGCAGCACCATCGCGAAGCCGCCCTGACGCTGGCGGCGCAGTTCCTCCCGGTCGAGTTCGCGGATGTCGTGGCCGCCGAACAGGATCTGCCCGCCATTCGTGTTCGCCGGCGGTTTCTGCAGTCGCGTGATCGCGAAGCCGAGCGTCGACTTGCCCGAGCCCGACTCGCCGACCAGGCCGACGAACTCGCCGGCACCGACGGTGAACGACACGTGGTCGACGGCTTGGACCGGGGTCTGACCGGCCGACTCGTAGACGACCGAGAGGTCGCGGACCTCGAGGAGCTGGCTCATTTGCCCTTCCTTTCGCTCGCGCGGCTTTCGCTCGCGCGGCTTTCGCTCGCGCGGCCTTCGCGCAGGCGCGGGTTGCTGATCGCATCCACGCCGAAGTTGATCAGGGTGAGGCTCATCGCCAGCAGGGCGATGCACAGACCCGGGGCGAACAGCAGGATCCACTGCCCGGTGAGCAGCGCGTTCGAGTTCTGCGCCCAGTAGAGGATGGTGCCCCAGCTGACGATCGACGAGTCGCCGAGACCGAGGAACTCGAGACCGGCCTCCGCGAGGATCGCCGCCGTCGCCGCACCGAAGAAGCTTCCGGTGATGAGCGAGGTCATGTTCGGCAGGATCTCGCTGAACACCACCCGGAAGGACCGGTCGCCCGAGAAGCGAGCGGCCGTCACGAAATCGCGCGACCGCAGAGACTGCGTCTGACTGCGCAGCACGCGGGCGCCCCACGCCCAGCCGGTGATCACGATCACCGTCACGATCATGAACAGTCCGCCGTTCTGCAGGTAGGCGGCGATCACGATCATCAGCGGGAGGCCCGGGATGACCAGGAACAGGTTGACGAAGAAGTTCACGACCTCCGCCCCGAACCCGCGGATGTAACCCCAGCTGAGTCCGATCAGCACGGCGACGATCGTCGATAGCAGGCCCGCGATGAAGCCGACCAGCACGCTGACCCTGGCGCCGTAGATGAGCTGGCTGAGCACATCCTCGCCCGCAGCCGTCGTGCCGAACCAGTGCTGCCAGCTCGAGTCGGCGTTGCGCGGAAAGCCGTCTTGCGTCGCACCGTAGGGCGCGAGCAGCGGCGCGAAGATCGCGACCAGCACGAAGAAGGCCAGGATGATCAGGCCGAGCCGGGACTTCCAGTTCGACCACAGTGTGGCGGCGGCCCGGCCGAGAAAGGCGAGCTTGTGCGGCGGCTTGGTGTCGCCGGCCGGACGGATGGACTTGATGCTCTGTGTGGTTGTCATCGGCGGGTCCTTGGGTCGAGTACGCCGTACAGGATGTCGACGAGGAAGTTGGCGACCAGCACGCTCAGGGTGATGAGCAGGAACAGCGCCTGCATGAGCGGGTAGTCCTGTCCGATCACGGCGTTGAACAACAGGAAGCCGATGCCCGGATAGCCGAACACCTGTTCCACGAGGATGGAGCCGCCGACGACGCCGCCGAGCGCGAGCCCGAAGCCGGTCAGGTTCGGCAGGATCGCGTTGCGCGCCGCGTACTTCATGGCGACGGTGCGGCCCTTGAGCCCGTTCGCCTCGGCGAAGGTGACGTAGTCGTCGCCGAGCGTGTTGATCATCGCGTTGCGCATCCCGAGGATCCAGCCGCCCACCGAGGTGATGAGGATGGTGACGGCCGGGAGCACCGCGTGGTACGCCACGTCGACGATGAAGTTCCAGGAGAAGGACGGCTCGGCCGTCGGGCCGAACGCTCCCGAGGTCGGGAACCAGTGCAGCACGTATCCCAGGAAGAACAGCAGCAGTAGAGCCGTCCAGAAGTACGGGAAGGTGCTGGCGAAGGTTCCGGTGAGGGTCGGCAGCGAGTCGAGCCAGGTGTTGCGCTTCCAGGCGGCGAGCACACCGAGAAGGGTCCCGAGCACGAAGGCGACGATCGTCACGATGCCCAGCAGCACGATCGTGTACGGGAACGCCTGGCCGACGAGCTCGGAGACCGACTGCGGATAGAAGGTGTACGACACCCCGAAGTCGAACGTGACGACCTGGTGCAGGTAGGTCACGTACTGGTCCCAGAGGTTGCCGCCCGGCACGCCGAGCTGGGCCGCGATCGCGTCGCGGGTGGCCTGGGTGACCGGGCCGTTCTGCGACAGTTTCGCGATGGCGGCGTCGGTGGGGGAGCCCGGCATGAGCCGCGGGAGCAGGAAGTTCAGGGTCACGGCGGCCCACAGGGTGAGCACGAACAGACCGAGCTTGCGCAGGAGGTAGGCCATCGGTTACTCGCCCTCCTTGCGGAGCTTCAGGTGGGTGAACACCAGCAGCGGTGTCTGGTCGTACGTCTGCGGCGGTGCGTACGGATCTTTCGCATCCGGCCAGCCGGTGAACTTGGCGTCGTTGTAGAGACCCCAGAGCCCGCCGTAGTAGAGGCCGATCACCGGCAGGTCGTCGTAGACGATGTTCTGCAGTTCGTGACTCAGATCGAGCCGCTTCGCGTCGTCGGTGGTGATCTTGTACTCCTGCAGCACCTGGTCGGCCTCAGCGCTCTTGTACCGGCCGAAGTTGCTGGCCGTCGCTTTGCCGATCGGGGTCGCGAACTCGCTGTTCAGCAGCCCGTTGTATGCCTGGAAGATGATGCCGCCGCCCATGCCGCCCATCGCGACCTGGAAATCGCCGTTCTGGATGGCCTGCTGGTATCCCGGCGGTTGGGGCTGCTTGATTGTCACGTCGATGCCGAGCGCGCTCAATTCTTTGCGCACTTCCTGCACCGCACGGAGCCAGTCGGCGTACCCGTTCGCCGTGGTGATCGAGAAGCTGAACTGCTTGCCGCTCGCGTCGACGAGCTTGCCGTCTTTCTGCGTGTAGCCGGCGGCGGCGAACGCCTCGAGCGCGGCGGCCGTGTTCTGCTTGATCACGCCCTGGTCGGGGATGCTCGGGTCGAGCTCGCTCTTCTGGTTCGGCAGCATGAGACCCGTCTGACCGGCAGCCGTCAGGTAGCCCTCGGTGGCGGAGTCCGCGATCTTGTCGCGGTCGAGCGCCAGGGCGAGCCCGCGTCGCACATCCAGGTTGTCGAACGGAGCGACGGTGAAGTTCGGCATCAGGCTGATGACACCGCCCGGCGGGAACCAGTACTTGTTGTGCGGGTTCGCCTCGACCCAGGTGCCCTGCACATCGCTCATGAACGCGTAAGCCCAGTCGAAGCCTTTCGTGGCGATGTCGAGCTCACTCGTGGCCGAGGGCAGCACCAGGTGCTTGACCTCGACCTTGTCGGCCTGCCAGTAGTCGTCGTACTTGTTCATCGTGTACTGCTGAGACGAGAAGTTGCCCAGCGTGTACGGGCCCGTGCCGACAGGGTTCGGGTTGCTCCAGGTGTCCGGATGCTTTTGCTTCTTCCAGATGTGCTCCGGCACCATCAGCGTCTGCGAGATGATGTCGGCCGCCGGAGCGTCGGCCTCCTTGAGGTGGAAGATGACGTGGTCGCCTGTCACCTCCAGCGTGTCGATGTGCTGCCAGGCGCCCTTGAGGTCGAGAGCCGGGAACTTCTTGATCAGATCGAAGGTGAACTTCACATCGGCGGGGGTGAACGCCTTGCCATCAGACCAGGTCACCCCGCTGCGGATCGTGTAGTCGATCGTCTTCGAGTCGGGCAGTGCGATCGACTCGGCGAGCCACATCGTCTGCTTGCCGTCGAGCACGTTGATCACGACGAGCGGCTCGTAGATGTACGTGGAGGCGGCGCGCTTGTTCACCGCGTACGGGTTGAAGTTGCGCTGCAGCATCGGCGTGCCCTTGTCGGCCGCCAGCAGCATGGTGTCAGCCGGGATCGACGGATCCTGCTCGCTCTTGATCTTGATACTGCAGCCCGAGAGGAGAAGCGCGGCCGTCGCGATCGTCGCGAGTACCGCGAGTCGCCTGCGCCGCCGCCTTGGGGCCGTGTGGTGCTTCGTGTGCGTCATCGCATCCGTCCTTGCTGGTTAGTCCTGCATGAGTGTAAGCGCATACATTCAGCAGCGCAAGTATAGGGATGCGAAGCCCTGGCGGGTCAGGCCGGCTCGGAGCTCTCGCGCAGGATGACCTCCACCGGCAGTCGCACGGCCACTGCCGGGCGCTCCGGCGCGTTCAGCCGCCTCACCAGCGCCTGCACCGCCGCGCGGCCCAGCCGCTCCATCGGCTGGCGCACCGTCGTCAGCCGAGGGGTCGACAGCCGGCCCGCGTCGATGCCGTCGAAGCCGGTCACGATGAGGTCTCCCGGAACGTCGACGCCGGCGATCCGAGCCGTGTCGATCACGCCGAGGGCCATCTGGTCGTTCGCGCACACCACGGCGCGCGGAAGGTGGTCGCGCGCCAGCAGTTCGCGGCCGGCGCGTCGACCGCCCTCGCGGGTGAAGTCGCCGCGCAGCCCTGGCTTCTCCGGCGTCGGCAGGTCGCGCTCGGCGAGAGCCGCACGGTAACCGCTCCACCGTTCGACGTCGTCGGGGGAGTCTTCGCTTCCCGCCACATACGTGATGTCGCGCGCGCCGAGATCGTCGATGAGATGCGCGACCAGGGCGTGCATCCCCTCGGCGTTGCTCACCGATACGTGATCGAGTTCGTCGCCGCGGCTCGGGCCGGCCATGACCACCACGGGGATGCGTCTGGATAGTTGCGCGAGCTCTTCTTCGCTCGCGCTCCCCGCCAGCACCACCAGCCCGTCGACGCGGCCGGCCATGTCGCGCACCGTGTCGTGCGCCGTCTCACCGCGGCCGACGCCGACCAGCAGCACGAACCCGCTGCGCCAGGCCTCGAGCTCGCTGCCGCGCAGCACCTCGTCGAAGTAGAGGTTGAGTGGGCGGGTGTCCGCGGCCCCGGCAACGTCGCGCACGATCGTCGCGGCGCCGGCGGAGGCCTCGCCGCCGTCGAACGAGATGTCGGCGATGTCATCCATCGCATCCAGCCCGGGAAAGAACAGGCCGAGCACGCCGGTTCGCCTCGCCGCGAGCCCTCGGGCCGCGCCGCTCGGAACGTAGCCGAGCGCTTCGACCGAGGAGAGCACCCGGGCGCGGGTCTCGTCTTTCACGGTCTCGGGGCGGCTGAACACGCGGGAGACCGTCGCGATCGACACCCCCGCGTGGGTGGCGACGTCGTAGACGGTGGCGTTCTTGCCCACGTTCGAGCTCCCTCCGTGCTGCACCGGCGCTTTCCCCCGTGCGTCGAGCACCCCCAATGTTACGCATCCGCGCTCCGCCGTGTACGCGCATTCATTCCTCTGCCGGTGACCGTGGGCGAATGCTCCGGCCGGTTCGTGGCAGGCTGGCGGTATGGCAGAGACGATCGAGGTGGTCGTCGTGCGCGTTTTCTCTGATGCGCACGGCGGGCACGGCAACGAGTTGGGAATCATCCGCAGCACGGCGCAGACGGAGGGCCGCGAGCAGACCGTCGCCACCGGCCTCGGATTCAGCGAGACCGTGTTCGTGGATGCGGTCGAGCCGGCTTCGGAGCGCGGGGGCTCGGCGAGCATCCGCATCTTCACTCCCGCGCGGGAACTGCCGTTCGCCGGCCACCCGAGCGTGGGAACGGCCTGGTGGCTCGCCCACGAGGGAACCCCCGTGGCAGTGCTGCGCGAGAAGGCCGGCGACGTCGAGGTGGTCTCCGACGGCGACATCACCTGGGTCGCCGCGAGGGCGGAGTGGGCCCCCGAGTTCGTATGGCATCCGTTCGCGACACCCGGCGAGGTCGACGCCGTGGATGCGTCCGAGTTCACCGACGGCCACCACTACGCCTACTCGTGGATCGACGAGGCCGACGGTCGCCTGCGCTCGCGGATGTTCGCGCCCGACATGGGCATCGCCGAAGACGAGGCCACCGGCGCCGCCGCGATCCGTGTCACCGCCGAACTCGGCCGCGATCTGATCATCTCGCAGGGCGCGGGCTCGGAGCTGCTCACCGAGCTGGCCGGCGAAGGCCGCATCCGGGTCGGCGGTCGCACGGTGTTCGACCGCACTCTGACGGTCGCGCTGTGACGGCGGCCATCGTCGAGCATCCGGTCGGTGAGCCGGGCGATGGCCCGTACGGGGTCGCGGTCACCCGCGACGGCGCCGTCTGGTTCACCCTCGTGCACGGCGGCCGGGTCGGAAGACGCGGCCCCGACGGAACCATGACATACACGTCGCTGGGCGAGGGGTCGCAGCCCTCCCTGCTCGCCGCTGCGACGGAGTCGAGCGTGTGGGTGACGGACACCACGGGCAATCGGCTCCTTCTTCTCGAGGCGGCGGATGACCGCGCGATCGTCGAGCTCGGTTCCGTGTCCGTTCCCACGCCCGACGCCCAGCCGTTCGGCGTGGTCGCCCTCGACGACGGCACCGCCTGGTTCACGGAACTCGGCGCGGACGCGCTCGGCCGCATCGACATCCTCGGCCGCGTCGACGAGTTCCCTGTCGGCCGCGAGGGATCGTTCGTCTCGATGATCGCGACGACCGGCGACAGCCTCTGGTTCACCCTCAACGCCGGCAATGCGGTCGGTCACGTGCGGGGTGGGGATGCGGCGATCGCGTTCACGGAGCTGCCGAGCGTCCCGTCGGGCCCGGTCGGCATCACCGTGGCCGCCGACGGCTCCGTCTGGGTCGCGCAGATCCTCGCGGATGCCGTCGCCCGCATCGCACGCGACGGCTCCGTCACCGAGGTCGCTCTGGGGGCGGGCGCCAAACCTCACGCCGTCGCGGCCGACCCGCACGACGGCGTCTGGGTGACACTATGGGGCTCGAACGAGGTCGCCCATGTCGCCGCCGATGGCGCCGTCACCCGGCATCCCCTGCCGACTCCCGACAGCGAGCCGCACGGCGTGGCCGTCACCCCCGCCGGCACCGTGTGGGTGGCCCTCGAGTCCGGCGCCCTAGCCGCCCTCTCGACGACCCCCTGACGCGCGCCATCGCCGACCCGCCGACCCCCGCCAACCCGCCGGCGAGGTGCCACCAACGGCAACTTTTCGGTCCGAATTCTTGCAGGTATTGACACCTCGGCAGCTGAACGGACGAGGCGGCGGCGGGATGTGCTCC